>NZ_JBEZYU010000061.1:0-31150 GCF_040638875.1 Nocardia sp. NPDC024068
GAGATCGTGGCGGGTGTGTTCGCCGATGTGCTCGGGGTGGAGCGGGTCGGCGCGGATGATGATTTCTTCGCGCTCGGTGGTAACTCGCTGCTGGCCACGCAGGTCACGGCACGGATCGGCGCCGCGCTCGACGCGCGGGTGCCGGTGCGGGTGCTGTTCGAGGCCGCGACGGTCGCCGGACTGGCCGTGCGGGTGGAACAGCACGCCGGAACCGGCGGACGCAAAGCGCTGGTCGCGGGTCCGCGGCCGGAGCGGATTCCGTTGTCGCTGGCGCAGCAGCGGATGTGGTTCCTCAACCAGTTCGACACCGGATCCGCCGCCTACAACATCCCGGCCGCTGTGCGCTTGACCGGTGACCTGGACCTGGATGCGCTGCGGCAGGCGGTCACCGATGTGGTGACCCGGCACGAAGTGCTGCGCACCGTCTATCCGGCCCCCGCCGGGCAGCCGGAACAGCGGGTGCTGCCGGTCGAACAGGCCGTTCCCGACCTGACCCCGATCCCGGTCACCGCCGACGAGGTGCAGGAACGGATCGTGGCGGTCGCCGCCACCGGCTTCGATGTCCGCGACGAGGTGCCCCTGCGCATCACCCTGTTCCGGATCGCCGACGGTGACTACGTACTGGTATTCGTGGCG
Organism: Nocardia sp. NPDC024068; assembly: GCF_040638875.1. Lineage (NCBI taxonomy): Bacteria > Bacillati > Actinomycetota > Actinomycetes > Mycobacteriales > Nocardiaceae > Nocardia > Nocardia sp. NPDC024068. Next base: position 637 of record NZ_JBEZYU010000061.1, read on the forward strand.
CATCACATCAGCGCCGATGGCTGGTCGATGGGCCCGCTGACCCGGGATGTGATGACCGCCTACGCCTCCCGCGCGGCGGGTCTGCTGCCGGGCTGGTCGCCGCTGCCGGTGCAGTACGCCGATTTCAGTATCTGGCAGCGCGAAGTCCTCGGCGACGAGAGCGATCCCGCCTCGGTGGCCGGTACCCAGCTCGCCTACTGGACCACGGAACTGGCCGAGCTGCCCGACGAACTGAACCTGCCCGCCGACCGGCTCCGCCCGGCCGAACAGTCGTTCGCCGGCGGTAAGACCGGTTTCCTCGTGGACGCCGCGACCCACGCCGGCCTGGCCGAACTCGCGCGCTCCGGGAACGCCACGCTGTTCATGGTGGTCCACACCGCCCTCGCGGTATTCCTGGCCCGGATGTCGGCCGGCGACGATATCGCCATCGGTACGCCCATCGCGGGCCGCGGCGAAGCCGAACTCGACGACCTCATCGGTATGTTCGTCAACACGCTGGTCCTGCGCTCGCGGGTGCGGCCGGAGGCGACGTTCACCGAACTGCTCGCCGAGAACAAGGACACCGATCTGCGGGCCTTCGCCCACGCCGATATCCCGTTCGAGCGGTTGGTCGAGGTGCTCAACCCGGAGCGTTCCGCGGGCCGGCATCCGCTGTTCCAGGTGGTGCTGTCGTTCGAGAACTTCGGTGAACTCGAATTCGAACTGCCCGGCCTCACCTTCACCGGATTGGACCCCGACGCCCAGATCGCCAAGTTCGATCTGCAGCTGACGGTCCGCGAGATCACCGGGCCCGACGGCGCTCCCGGCGGCCTCGCCGCCGAGTTCGGCTACGCCCGGGATCTGTTCGACGAACAGACCGTGGTCGATTTCGGCCGCCGCTTCCAGCGGCTGCTGGCGGCCGTGGTCGCCGATGCCGGGACCGCGGTCGGGGAACTGGAACTGCTCGACGCCACCGAACGGCGGGCGCTGACCACCCGCACCGGTGGTCCGGCGGAGCCGCCGCGCACCCTGGCCGAGATCCTGGTGACCGCCGCGGCCACCAATCCCGGCGGCATCGCGGTGGTCGCCGACGGGGTGTCCTACACCTATGCCGAGCTCGATACGGCCGCCAACAAGCTGGCCCGGGTGCTGATCTCCCGTGGCGCCGGTCCGGAGGTCCCGGTGGCCTCGGCACTGCGCCGGTCCTGGCATTCGGTGCTGACCCTGTGGGCGATCGCCAAATCCGGCGCCGTACTGGTGCCGGTGGATCCGGGTTATCCGGCCGACCGGATCGCCCATATGATCACCGATTCCGGCGCCGCGCTCGGCGTCACCGAAGCGGCCGATGTGGCGGATCTGCCGGTACCCCCGGGCGGCTGGCTCGTCCTCGGCGACCCGGATCTCGCCGCCGAGGTGGAGGCCAGTTCGCCGCACGCGATCACCGATACCGATCGGCGCGCGCCGCTACGTACCGCGAACACCGCGTACATGATCTACACCTCCGGGTCCACCGGACTGCCCAAGGGCGTCGCGGTGCCGCATACCGGCCTGCGCAACTTCGGGACCGAACAGGTCCGCCGGTTCGGGCTCGACACCTCGACCCGGGCGCTGGCGTTCGCCTCGCCGTCCTTCGACGCGTCGATACTGGAACTGCTGCTGGCCGTCGGTGCGGCGGGTACGCAGGTGCTGGTGCCGTCGATGATGTTCGGCGGTGCGGAACTGGCGGAACTGATCCGGACCACCGGGGTGACCCATGCCTTCATGACGCCCTCGGTGCTCGCCTCCCTCGATCCGGGCGCGCTGTCGCAGGTGCGCGCGATCGTGGTCGGCGGCGAGGCGGTCCCGGCGGACCTGGTCGGCCGGTGGGCGGCGGACCGGAAGATGTTCAACGCCTACGGTCCGACCGAGAGCACGGTCGCGTCGAATATCAGCGATGCGCTGATTCCGGGCGAGGCCGTCACCATCGGCGGCCCGATCCGGGGTATGCGCGCGCTGGTGCTGGATGCCCGGTTGCAGCCGGTTCCCCAGGGCGTGGCGGGCGAGCTCTACCTCGGCGGTATCCAGCTGGCCCGTGGCTATCACGCCCGCCCCGCGCTCACGGCCGGGCGTTTCGTCGCCGATCCGTTCGGCGCGCCGGGCGAGCGGCTGTACCGCACCGGCGATGTGGTGCGCTGGCTCGGTGACAGCGTGGAATACGTGGGCCGCAACGACTTCCAGGTGAAGGTGCGCGGTTTCCGCATCGAACTGGGCGAGATCGACGCCGCGCTGGCGGCGCAGCCGGAGCTGGACTTCGCGGTCACCGTCGGCCGGGAAGCCGATTCCGGGGCGACGATCCTGGTGTCGTATGTGCTGCCGGTCGCGGGTGCGACCGTCGATACCGCGACGCTGACCGAGCGGGTGTCCGGGGTGCTGCCCGATTACATGGTGCCCAGCGCGATCGTCGTGCTCGACGAGATCCCGCTGACCCCCGCCGGCAAACTCGACCGCCGGGCACTGCCGGAACCGGTTCTGGAATCCGGGCAGTTCCGGGCGCCGACCACACCGGTCGAGGAGATCGTGGCCGGAGTGTTCGCCGAGGTGCTGGGCCTGTCCGGGGCGCGGCGTATCGGGCTGGACGACGATTTCTTCGTCCTCGGCGGCAACTCGCTCATCGCGACCCAGGTGGCGGCCCGGCTCGGTGCCGCGCTCGATACCGATGTGCCGGTACGCATGCTGTTCGAGGCCTCCACCGTGGTCGCGCTGGCCGCCCGGGTGCAGGCGCAGACCGGCCGGGGCGGCCGGGCACCGCTGACGGCGCGGCCGCGTCCGGAGCGGATTCCGCTGTCGCCCGCCCAGCAGCGGATGTGGTTCCTGAACCGCTTCGACAGCGAATCGGCGGCCTACAACGTGCCGGTGGCGGTACGGCTGTCGGGCCGGTTGGATCTGCCCGCCCTGCGGGCGGCGATCACCGATCTGGTCGACCGGCACGAGATCCTGCGCACCTACTACCCGGAAACCGATTCGGGCCCGGTGCAGGTGATCCTGCCCCCGGGCAGCGATGTGGTGAAACTGCAGACCCGCGCGGTCGCGCCGGAGGGTATCGAGGAGGCCGTGCTGGAGGTGCTGTCGACCTCGTTCGATGTCACCGCCGCGCCGCCGCTGCGGATCGCGGTCTTCGAGATCACCGGGACCACCGACGAATACGTGCTCGCGCTGACGGTGCACCACGTCTCCGGCGACGGTTCGTCGGCGGGGCCGCTGACCCGTGATCTGATGCTCGCGTACGCGGCCCGCACCGCGGGTACCGCGCCCGATTGGCAGCCGCTGCCGGTGCAGTACGCCGATTACGCGCTGTGGCAGCGGGAAGTGCTCGGCGCCGAGGACGACCCCGAATCGCTCGCGCACGCCGAGGTCGAGTACTGGCGGACGGCGCTGGCCGATCTGCCCGATCAACTCGATCTGCCCGCCGACCGCCCGCGGCCGGCGATGCAGAGTTATCACGGTGGCCGGGTGGAGATCCGGATCGACGCCGATACCCATCGCGAACTGGTCCGGCTGGCCCACGAGCAGGGGGCCACCCTGTTCATGGTGGTCCACACCGCGTTCGCGGTGCTGCTGTCGCGGCTGTCGGGCACCGACGATATCGCCGTCGGCACGCCGATCGCGGGCCGCGGCAGCGCGATCCTGGACGATCTGATCGGGATGTTCGTCAACACCCTGGTGTTCCGCACCCAGGTGGACCGCGGCGAGGCCTTCACCGATCTGCTGGCCCGGCAGCGCGAAACCGATATCGCGGCCTTCGCCAACGCGGATGTGCCGTTCGAGCGGCTGGTGGAACTGCTCAATCCGCAGCGCTCCACCGCCCGGCATCCGCTGTTCCAGGTGGGCCTGTCGTTCCAGAACCAGAGCCGGGCCGCGCTCGAACTGGCGGGGCTCTCGGTCGCCGGACTGGAGTTCGACACCGAGATGTCGCAGTTCGATCTGCATCTGATCGTCGGCGATGTCTACGACGAGACCGGCGCGGCCGGCGGTATCGGCGGCCATCTCACCTACGCCACCGATCTGTTCGATCACGCGACGGCGCAGGGCTTCATGGACCGGTTCGTCCGGATGCTGGCCGAGATCGTGGCCGCACCGGGTACGGCGGTCGGAGATCTCGCCGTCCTCGACGCCGCCGAGCGGATGGCGCTGGCGCAGCGCAACGCAACCGCGCACCCGGTGGAGCCGGAACTGCTGACCGCCGGGTATACCCGGACAGCGGCCGCGTACCCGGATCGGGTCGCGGTGGTCTACGAGGGCGAGCAGCTCACCTACCGCGAGTTCGACGAGCGGGTGAACCGCCTGGCGCGGTTGCTGATCGCCGAGGGTGTGGGCCCGGAATCGCTGGTGGGGCTGGCGGTCCGGCGGTCGCTGGATCTGATGGTCGGGATGTACGCGATCGTCGCCGCCGGCGGTGCCTATGTGCCACTGGATCCGGATCATCCCGCCGAACGGATCGGGTACGTCCTCGAGACGGCGCGCCCGGTCTGCGTGCTCACCCGGACCGCCGACGCGGTCGCGGTGCCGGAGGGCACCCCGGCGCTGCATCTGGACACCGTGGACACCACCGGTTACAGCGGATCCCCGCTGACCGCGGCGGAACTGCGCGGCCCGGTGCGCCCGGAGAACCCGGCGTATGTGATCTTCACGTCCGGTTCGACGGGTCGCCCGAAGGGTGTGGCGGTCTCGCACCGCGCGATCAACAACCAGATCGAATGGATGCTGGCCGAGTACCCGATGGGCAGCGAGGACGTCTACCTCCAGAAGGCGCCGGCCACCTTCGATATCTCGCTGTGGGCCAACTTCATGCCGCTGCGGGCGGGCGCGACCCTGGTCCTCGCCACTCCCGACGGGCATCGTGATCCGGCCTATGTGGCCGAGACGATCGCGGCGAACCGGGTGACCGTCGTCGACTTCGTCCCGTCGCTGCTGTCGGTGTTCGCCACCCACACCCCGGCCGGAACGATTCCGACGCTGCGGGATGTGTTCGTGATCGGTGAGGCGCTGCCGCCGTCGACCGTCGCGGAGATGCAGGCGATCTCCGGTGCGGGCTTGCACAACCTGTACGGCCCGACCGAGGCCGCGGTCTCGGTGACCTACTGGCCCGCGACCGAGACCGAGGGCGCTTCCGTCCCGATCGGTGTGCCGCAGTGGAACACCCGGGTGCATGTGCTGGATTCGCGACTGCATCCGGTTCCCCCGGGCGTGGTGGGCGAGCTGTACCTGGCCGGTGACCAGCTGGCCCGCGGGTACATCGCGCGACCCGATCTCACCGCGGACCGGTTCGTGGCCGATCCGTTCGAGCCCGGTAGCCGGATGTACCGCACCGGCGACCTGGTGCGCTGGCAGCAGTCCGGTGGACGCCAGGTGCTCGACTACATCGGCCGCAGCGATTTCCAGGTGAAACTGCGCGGTCAGCGCATCGAACTCGGCGATATCGAAGCGGCGCTGCTGGCGCAGCCGTCGGTGCGCCAGGCCGTCGCGCTGGTACTGCCGACCCAGCGCGGTGATCAGCTGATCGCCTACACGGTCCCGGCGCCCGGTGCGGAGATCGACCAGGCCGCCCTGCTGGAGGCCATCGGCGAGACCCTGCCGGTGTACATGGTTCCGGCGCTGATCATCGGACTGCCGGAATTCCCGCTGAACACCAGCGGCAAGCTGGACCGCAAGGCCCTGCCGGAACCGGAGTTCGCCGCGTCGGCCTACCGCGCGCCGTCCACCCGGGCCGAGCAGATCGTCGCCGAGGTGGTCGCCGAGGTGCTCGAGATGGAGCAGATCGGCGTCGACGACGATTTCTTCGCGCTCGGCGGTAACAGCATCCTGTCCATCCAGCTGGTCTCGCGGGCCCGCACCCGCGGTGTCGAGTTCCGGGCCCGCGATGTGTTCGAGCAGCGCACCGTGGCGGGACTGGCCGCGGTGGCGGCCGTGGACCTGGAACCGGAACGTCCGCTGCTGCCGGAACTGCCCGGCGGTGGTGTCGGCGAACTGCCCATACCTCCGAATATCGCGGCGGTACTGGCCGGTGCGGCGCCGTATGCCGGCTACGCCCAGTCGATGGCCTGGCGGTTGCCGGCCGGCCTCACCGAACCGGCGTTGCTGGCCGCGATCACCGCGGTGCTGGACCGGCACGACGCCCTGCGTGCCCGGCTGCGCCGCACGGACGGCGGTCAGGTATTGGAGATCGGCGAACCGGGGACGGTCGAGGCCGGCGCGGTTCTCCACCGGGTCCCGGTGGCCGCCGAGCGCAAGGACGGCGAGTTGGTCCGGGCCGCCGCGACCGAACTCGACGCCGCCATCGAGCGGCTCGACCCCGAACAGGGCGTGATGGCCCAGTTCGTCTGGTTCGCCGGTAACGGCGAGCGCGCCGATATGCTGCTGGCCGTCGGTCACCGGTTCGTGGTGGACGAACAGTCCTGGCGGATCATCGGCCGGGATCTCGGTACGGCCGCGGCAGCTGCCGCGGCGGGCAGCCCGATCGTGCTACCGGCCGCGGCGACCTCGCTGCGCGCCTGGGCGCACGGGATCGCCGACGCGGCCCGGGATCGCGCGGCGGAACCGTACTGGCGCGGCCTCAACCGCGGCGTCGCGGCCCTGCCGACGGAACGCGATTTCGATCCGGCCGCCGACACCGTGGTCTCCATGGACGAGGTGCGGGTGGCCGTCCCCGACGAGACGGCCGCCGCGATCCTGACCGATATCCCCGGCCTGTACCACGGCGACCGGCTCGACGCGCTGCTGTCGGCGCTGGCCCTCGCGGTGGTGCGCTGGTGCGGCGGTCCGGCGGCACTCGTCGAGCTGGAACGTTCCGGCCGAGGCGCCGACGCCCTGCCCGGCGCGGACCTGCTCGGCACCGTCGGCTGGTTCGCCGGAGCCCATCCGGTCCGCCTCGACCTCGCCGGTATCGATCTCGACGCCGCGTTCACCGGCGGGCCCGCCCTGGGCGCGACGGTGAAATCGGTGAAGGAACAGCTGCGCGCGGTGCCCGGCGCCGGTGTCGGCTACCGCGGTACGGGCCCCGCCCCGATCGCGTTCCGGTTCAGCGATCGTCGTGGCGCCGATACCGATTCGGGTCACGGCTGGAGTCCGGTCGACGGATTCGTCGAACCGCTCACCCGCCGCGCGCACCGGCTGCCCGCACCCGCGGCGGTCGAGATCAACGCGGTCGTCGGCGAGAACGGGCGGCTGTCCGCCACCTTCGGTTTCCCGACCGGCCTGCTGTCCCGGAAACGGGTGCAGGAGCTGGCCGACCTGTGGTTCACCGCGCTCACCGCACTGGCCCGGCACGCCGGGCAGGGCGGCGCCGGTGGGCACACCCCGTCGGATATGCCGCTGGTGAGCGTGGAGCAGGCCGATATCGACCGCTGGGAACGCGAGTACCCCCGGCTGTCGGAGGTGTGGCCGCTCTCGCCGCTGCAGTCGGGCATGCTGTTCCTGTCCCAGCTGGCCGGTTCGGGCGGTGGCGACGTCTATGCCCAGCAGGCGGTCATCGAACTCGGCGGTGCCGTGGACGGGGCCCGGTTGCGGGCCGCCGGGCAGGCGCTGCTGGACCGCTACTCCAGCCTGCGGGTCGGGTTCACCACCGACCAGGCCGGGCGGGCGGTGCAGATCGTCGCCGACGAGGTCGTATTGCCATGGCAGGAACGGGATCTGCGGAACCTTCCGGACGGCGAACGCGACGGTGAACGGACCCGGCTGCTGGCCGCGGACCGGGCCGCCGGATTCGATCTGGCGGTGGCGCCGCTGCTGCGGTTCACGCTGATCCGCGATACCGACGAGCGGGCGCATCTGGCCGTGGTGGCGCATCACATCGTCTTCGACGGGTGGTCGCTGCCGCTGATCCTGCGCGATCTGCTGATGCTCTACGCGTTGCACGGCGACGCGAGTTCGCTGCCCGCCGCGCATTCGTACCGGGAGTTCCTGGCCTGGCTCGGCGACCGCGACCCGGCCGAGGGCCTGGACGCGTGGAGCGACGCCCTGGCCGGGGTCACCGAACCGACCCTGCTGGCGCCGCAACCGAAATCCGAGGCCGCGCCGAACGGCCGCGTCACGCCGGAATTCGACCCCGAACTGTCCCAGCGGATCCGGGACCTCGCCGCGACACTGGGGATCACGGTCAACACCTTCGTGCAGACCGCGTGGGCGATCCTGCTCGGCCGGCTCACCGGCCGCGGCGATGTGGTGTTCGGCGCCACGGTCTCCGGCCGTCCGGCGGAACTGCCGGGGGTGGAGTCGATGGTCGGTATGTTCATCAACACCCTGCCGGTGCGGGTGCGTATCGACGAGCGGGCCACCGTCACCGAGTTGCTCACCCGGGTCCAGCGGGAACAGGCCGAGCTGCTGGATCATCACCAGACCGGGCTGCCCGAGATCCAGCGCGCGGCCGGGCCGGGTGCCCAGTTCGACACCCTGCTGGTGTTCGAGTCCTACCCGGTGGATCGCGAATCCATCGAACGGGTCAGCTCGATCGACGGGATGTCGGTGACCGGCCTGGACTTCCACGGCGGCACCAACTATCCGGTCACCCTGATGGTCACCGACGAGGAACAGCTCGGCTTCTCGCTCGAATACGCCGGAGACCGGTTCACCGAGGCCGAAACCGGCACCCTGGCCGCCCGCTTCCTGCGGGTGCTCGAGGCGCTGGCCGCCGATCCGGCCTCCGTCGTCGGCGATATCGATATCCTCGACGCCGCCGAACGGGCCCGGCTGGTCGCCGAATCCCGTCCCGCCGTCGCCGAACCGGCGGCCGGCTGGGTCGGCGCCCGTACGGTGGCCAAGGCGCTGGCCGAGGTGGTCGAAGAGGATCCGGCCGCACCCGCCCTGCTGGTGGGTGACGACGAGATCGCCTACCAGGTGGTGGACCGGCGGTCCTCGCAGCTGGCCCGGCTGCTCATTGCCCGTGAGATCGGTCCCGGCGATACCGTCGCCGTCACCACCCGGCGGTCGGTGGATTCCGTGGTGGCCGCGTGGGCAGTCCAGAAGGCCGGTGCCGCACTGCTGTTCGCCGCGGACCTGCCCGCCGACCGGGTCGCCGCCGCGGGCGCCGATCTGGTGCTGGGTGATACCGCGTCGGGTTCGCTGCGGTGGCTCAATCCGGAGGCGATCGACTCCGCCACCGAATTGGCCGAGGCGCCCACCCATCCGGTGTCCTACGCCGACCGGGCTCGTCCGCTGGGCGAGGACCACCCGGCTTTCGTCGTGGTCACCGCCGAGGAGACGCGGACCCTCACCCAGACCGAGGCCCTGGACCGGGCCTCCGGGCTGCGGGAGACCCACGAGATCGACTACGAATCGACCACGTTCACCACCGCATCCTCCGGCGCCCCGGCCGTGGACGAGTTCCTGGTCGCCGCCACCGCCGGCGCGCTGTCGGTGCTGCCGGCGGGCGGGGATCCGGTCGACGATGTGGAGGGCGGCGAGGTCACGCACTGGTTCGCCGCTGCCGGATCGCGACCGGATGAGGTGCCGGACGAGGTCACCGTCGTCGAGAGCTGACCGGATGCCGGGTGGTCGTCCAGACCACCCGGCATCCGCCCGACCTGCGCACCGTGCCGGGCCGGGGAATGTGGCGGCCCAGGCCCGTCCGGACTCCTTCCCCGACCGCCTCGACGTAGCCCGACCAGAACTTGTCGGTGCGCCGCCGCCTGCTCGAACGCACCACGTCGGGGGCACTCGGAGTAGCGGTCAGGGAATACGGAAACCCCTGAATGTCACGTGCTTGCGGGTCCGGAAGCCGAGCCGTTCGTAGAGGGCGATCGCGCCGGTGTTCGTTTCTGCCACGTGCAGGAAGGGGCGTTCGCCGTGGGCGGTGATCCGCTCGGCGAGGGTGTCGACCAGCCGGGCGGCGTACCCCAGGCCGCGGGCTTCGGGCGCGGTGCAGACCGCACTGATCTCGGTCCATCCCGGGGGCCGGAGTCGCTGGCCCGCCATCGCCACCAGCGTGCCTCGGTGCCGGATTCCGAGGTAGGTGCCGAGTTCATGGGTGCGCGGCCGGAACGGGCCCGGCCGGGTGCGCGCGACGAGGTCGAGCATCTCGGCCACGTCGTGCGTCCCCAGCTCGACGATTTCGGGGCCGGTACCGGCGGGAGCGCGATCGGGCCCGGTCTCCGGCCGCACCAGCTGACGGCCTGCCAAGGAGAAGACCTCTTCCCAATCCGGGGGCGGTTGCGCCGGGCAACTGAACAGATCGGCGAGTTCACCGCGGCCGAGCAAACGGGCGAGATCCGACCAGTCCTGCGGGCCGGGATCGGCCGGGACCGCGCAGAAGCCGGCTACTTCCGGCAGGTAGGTGCCGGTTCGGCCGATCCGGCGGGCGAGATGCGCGTGGTGACCGCGTAGCGATTCGCCCACCGGGTCGTCGAGGGTGGTGGTGGCGAGGTTCGCCATGCCGATCTGCCTTCCGTGTGACGCGGGACGACATCCCCGGCCGGTCGGGACAATGCCTTGCGGCCGGGGCAACGCCTTGCGGCCACCCTACGGACACGGTTCCGGAACCGGCGGGCCGGTGCTGCTCGACCCGGATGCCGATCACGCGCATTTCGCTCATCGCACTGCCTCCCGTACTCACGGCGGAGCGCGGGCCGCAAAGGTTATCGGCGCAGGATCGCGGCAGCGGTTCCGGCGATCGTCCGGTCGGTGTCGCCGGTCAGGTCGACGAGGGCCTGCCGGGCCGCGTCGCCCGGGATTTCGGCGAGCGCCTGCGTGATCCGCAATCGAGTGGCGGCGTCGGCGGTGTCGGCGAGGGTGTCCCGCATCCTCCGGACCATATCGCCCGCCGACGCTCCCGCCTCCGCCAGCAGGCCCAGCGCCTCGGCGGCATCCACATCGGACCGTCCGGCGGCCACCATGTCGAGCAGCGCGGGTACCGCCTCGGCGACCCGCCGGGAACCCAGTGCCAGGGCGGCGCGATCACGGACGGCCACCTCGCGATCGCCGAGGGCTCGCCGCAGCAATTCCGTCGCCTCCGCCACGGGCACCGCCCCGATCGCGACGGTCGCCCGCCGGCGCACCTCGATATCCGGCGAATCGAGACCGGCGGCCAGATCGGGCAGACCCGCACCGCCGGCCCTGGCCAGCGACCACAGCAGCGCCCCGGCGACATTCGGGTCGTTCTCCGACAGCGCCGCCTCGACCAGTGATTCGACCGGCAGTGCCGTGCCCCGGTGCTGCGCCAGCACCGCCTGCTGGCGACGGGCGCCGGACTCCGATTCCAGCGCCCGCAGCAGAGTGACCAGCCCGATCACGTCACCCCACTGTGCCGGTGCGGCCGCCTCGACCCGTTCGAGTTTCCGGAGCAACTCCTCCTGTGCGGTGATCCGGGCCCGGGTGTGCCGGATGAGCTCGCCCACCAATTCGGTGGGGGTGGAACCGGGCTCATCCAGCGCCTGCCCGACCTCGGTCAGCGATAGCCCCAGGGTCCGGAGACATTCGACGCGGAAGAGGCGACGGATATCGGCGGCGGAGTATTCGCGGTACCCGCCGGAGGTGCGGCCGGTCGGTTCCACCAGTCCCAGCCGGTCGTAGTGACGCAGCATGCGGGTGCTGACACCGGACTGTCGCGAAACCTCGCCGATCAACATCGCGTCGCCCTTCCTCTCAGACGTCCGGACCGGTCGCGGCGACCCGTTTGGCCAGCTCCGAGGCGAGTGTGAACCCGCTGTCGGGGTCGAGACGAAGCCGCTCGGTGGCCTCGGCGTGGGCGCGAACTTCGGGATCGGTACCGGCCGCGGCGGCCTCGAGCGCCGCAACAGCGGCCTCGTCGAGCGCCGCCAGCGCCCGGCTCAGGCCGAGCCGCACCGGCCGATCGCCCCGGCCCAGCTCGAGCGCCAGCTCGGCGGCCAGCCCGCGCTCCGCGCCGGACGGAACGAGCACCACCGCCGCCCGCCACGCGCTGAGGGCGACCTCGTCGTCGGCATCGTGCAGCAGGGCCGAGACCGCGGGCCAGGCACTGCCGTCACCGATCTTGGACAGGGTGTGCAGCGCCTGACTCCGGGCCTGCGCCGTCTCCGATCCGAGTTCGGTGCGCAGACGCGGCACGGTGATCTCGGCCGGTAGCCGGCACAGCGCCCAGGTGAGCATGTCGCGGACGAAGAAATCCGGTTCCACCGCGCACCGCTCGATCAGGGTCGGCAGGAGAAGCGGATCGGCCCGGGTACCGGCCGAGAGCGCGGCCCGCAGCCGAATCGACGAGTCGGCGCCGGTCAGCGCGGCGATCAGGCGAGCATCCGGCTCACCGTGGTGGGTTGTATTCACGACAACCACCTCCTTCGCCGACCACTCAAGACCTTGTCACGATGTCAGGGTCAAGTCGCGCAGCCCGGGCCGGGCCGTCCGGCGATTCAACCGAGAACCAGCGGGACCTTCCCGGCCAGTCTCCCGAGCTCGGCCCGCTCGGTATCGGTCGGCGCCCGCCGGCCGGTCCCGACCAGCAGTGCGTCGGTATCGGAGAACGATGCGGGGAAGGTGGCACCGGCGATCCGCTCCAGCAGCTCCCGCGCGCGGGCCAGGCCCCGGTCCGGCGGGCGCGGCGCGTCCGGGAGATGGGCGATCAGATCGAGATGGTGGAGGGTGGACTCCAGCACATAGGCAGTGAGGTAGTCGTGGACGGTGAGGACTTCGTCGCGAGTACTGACTCGCACATCCGGGTCGGCGAGTTCGGCGGCGCGCCCCGCCGCGGAACCCACATCGTCGAAATGCAGTTCCAGCAGTCGCGGTTCGCCGTAGGCGGCGGCCAGCCGGACGATCAGCGCGTCCAGCGGATCATCGCCGGTCGGGGCCGATTCCGCGAGATCCCAGTAGGTGATCTCGTCCCGGGTCGGTTCCTTGTCGGTGGGGGTGACGAGGGTGATCAGCACATCTTGCGCGTCGATGATCAAGTGGCACACCAGGTCCCGGACCAACCAGCCGGTGCAGCCGGACGGCCGGTCGAAATTCTCGTCGGAGAGTCCGGCGATCGCCGCGCGCAACGCTGTCCAGGAATGGGAGAAGTCCACGGCCGCAAGCTAGCAGTACCCACCCGGCCGGGCGACCGGATTCGCCGTCATACGTTCGCTGCCAGGGGAATCGGGTCGATCAGGGTTCGGTGGCCCGGGTGAGGTCGAGGGCGATATCGAAGGGCACGGTGATGGTCAGTTTGTCGTGATGGATGCCGGTGGGTGTGTACTTTCCGGTCGCCGGGTCGAGTTCGTAGGTGTACACGACAGCCCGGCCGTCGACGTTTTCCACCCGCCAGAAGTGCTGGATACCGGCTTCGGCGTAGAGCTGGGGTTTGCGCTTGCGGTCGCGTTCGACGGAGTCGGGGGAGACCACCTCGATCACGAGCACGGTGTCCGCAGGGTGGTACGTGGTCTGCTCGATCCCGGCGTATGCGGCAGCTGCGACGATCATGACGTCGGGCTCAGGACGCTGACGTTCACTCAGGGTGACCGTCATCTCCCGCAAAGCGATCAGTTGTCCGGGTGTCTGGCGCTTCAACTCCATCCAGAGAAAGTTGATGACCATCATATGGAACATCTTCTGCGGGCTCACGAAAACGAGACTCCCGTCGATCAGTTCGGTATGCGAGGGCAGATCGGGCAGCCGGTCGAGGTCTTCGGCGAAGTAACCCTCGGGTGGCGGCACCGGCCAACCCAGGGACGGGCGGGAGTCCGTCGGTATGGGGTCGGCGGTCATCTGCTTCCCTCGCTCTGCGCACGGTGATCGACTGACCTGCCCAGTATGGCACGGGCCTGTGACCTGTGGATTCGTTCGGACCGCCGTTTCTTCCGGCCGGGGCGCGCGGGGCGAATGCGCTCGGCCCCGGCGCGCCCGCCCGGAGTCGAGGCGATCGCGGCCGATCATGACCGTATGGCATCTCGAGCTATCAGCGGCCGGACGCATCTGTGGCGGAACCTGGGCACCGTGGTGAGTGCCCTGCTGTTCTACTACTTCGTCCCGGTGACCTGGGAGCTGCCCGGATTCTGGCCGACTCGGGTGGTGACGGTGGTGCTGTTCGCCATCGGCGTGGCCGGACTGGCGTGGCTCGCCTACCGCCGGATCGGGCAGTTCGTGCGGACCAGCCGCGATACCGGGCACCGCGTCGACGGGTTGCTGTACCTGATCTCGCTGGTGGTGGTGTTCTTCGCGTTGTTCTATTTCGTGCTCGAATCACGGGACCCCGGCCAGTTCACGGAACTGCGGACGCGTAACGATGCTCTCTACTACACCGTCGCCACGCTGGGGACGGTCGGCTTCGGTGATATCCACGCCGTCGGGCAGGCCGCACGAATCGCGACGACGGTGCAGATGGCATTCGACCTGGTCGTGATCGGGACCCTGGTGGCGGTGATGAGCACCGGTATCTCCCGCCGTTTGGAAACACCGGATGCCGGGTGAGTTCGGACATCTCCGATGTCGGGTGAGTTCGGACATCTCCGATGTCGGGGAGCCCCGGTAGCCTGATCGTGTGCCCGAACTACCGGAAGTGGAGGCGCTGGCGCAGTTCCTGCGGGAGCACGCGGTCGGCGCGGTGGTCGGGCGGATCGATGTGGCCGCGCTGAGCGCCATAAAGACGTTCGACCCACCGGTGACGGCGCTGTCGGGCCGGGACGTGACGGGGGCCGGCCGGTGGGGGAAATTCCTGGGGATGGCGTGCGGGGATCTGTGGCTGATCACCCATCTGTCGCGGGCGGGGTGGCTGCGCTGGATCGACAATCCCGCCGCCGGGCCGCCCAAACCCGGGCGCGGCCCGCTGGCGCTCCGGGTGCATTTCTTCACGCCGGAGGGGGCGACACCGGCGTTCGACCTCACCGAGGCCGGAACCAAGAAACGGCTGGCCGTCTATATCGTGCGCGATCCGGCGGATGTCCCCGGGATCGCCCGGCTCGGACCGGACGCCCTGGCGATCACCGAGGCGGAGTTCGCCGCGATGCTGAGCGCGGCGCCGGGGCGGATCAAGAATGTCCTGGTCGACCAGACGCTGCTGGCCGGGATCGGTAACGCCTACTCCGACGAGATCCTGCACACCGCCAAGATCTCCCCGTTCGCCACCGCGAAGACCTTGTCCGCGGCGAAGGTGGCGGACCTGTACGAGACCATGCGCACCGTCGAACTGGACGCCGTCGAACGTTCGGTGGGGCAGGACGCGGCCCGGCTCAAGGGGGAGAAACGATCCGGTATGCGGGTACACGGCCGTACCGGCCTGCCCTGCCCGGTCTGTGGGGACACCGTCCGCGAGGTCGCCTTCACGGACCGGTCCTTCCAGTACTGCCCCACCTGTCAGACGGGCGGCAAGGTCCTCGCCGACCGCCGGATGTCGCGACTGCTGAAATAGCCGCCGGTCAGTCGGCGCGTTTCGGGTCGGTGGTCTCGGCCGGTGTCTCGGTGGTCCGGTCCGGGGCGTCGTCGTCCTCGCTGTCGGATAATTTCTCCGCCGCCGAAACCGCGGCGTCGGCGGCACCGGCCGCCACCGGATGCTCGGCGGCGATACCGCCCAGCAGGCTGCCGTCGCCCTCGGACCCTTCATCCGGATCCGGATATCCGGCCGTGGTCGGGGATACGCCGCCGCCCACCGGCACCAGCTGCGGTGCGCGCACGCCCGCCCAGAGTTCGCGCTGCGTACGGTCCGGATCGTGGTCCACCCGGCCGGGCGCGTCGATGATGAGAGTGCTGCGCTCCGCTTCGGTATAGCGCGGCCAGACCGGCAGCGGTGCACCGGTGCGGGCGAAATTCAGCCAGTTGTCCTGGAATTGGCGGGTGACCGCCAGCAGCCCGCGGCGGCTGCCGCCGGCGGTGAGCGCCCGGCTCCACGGTTCGTAGACCGCGCCGAAGGTCGGCAGCAGGTCGGTGGCGTGGGTGGCGCCCAGTTTGTAGAGCTGGAACAGCCGGGGCGCGAAATCGTAGCGGTAGGCGTAGGTGGGGGAGTGGCGGCTGTGGGCTTCCATCACCGCCAGCGATGGGCGCCAGAAGAAGTAGTCGCCACCCGCGCGGATGGCCGCCTCCGGCCCCGGGAACCCGGGGTAGGTGGAGAAGACCCGCGGATAGTATTCCGGCCCGGCCGCGCTGAGCGCGCGTTTGAGGCGCTCCGGCCGGGTGGGCAGCGTATCGGTGAACTTGTTGAACAGCGCGCCCTCGTTACGGCAGGTGCCGATGATCAGCGGGACCCGGTGGGTGTGACCACCGGTGAAGGCGTCGATAGGGGTATGGGGCAGCAGCTCGCCGTCGGCGACCGGCGCGGCCGGGAAGAATCCCGGGAATTCCGCCATCGCGGCGTTCGAGGCCCTGTTGAAGGCATGCCGGATGGCGTGCGGGTCCGCTTCGCGCAGGGCGCGGTTCGCGTTCTCCGGTGCGATACCCAGCTTGTCCAGCACGCGGCGGGCGAATTCCCGTGCCTCCGCGACCGTCAGGCCCCAATCGGCGGGCGCGCTCTGCGCGATCCCGCGCTGGAACAGTCCGGCGGCCGAGGGTGTGGCCAGCAGGCTCAGTACCGCATGCGCCCCGGCGGATTCGCCGAAGAGGGTGACATTGTCCGGGTCGCCGCCGAATCCGGCGATATTGGCCTGGATCCACCGCAGGGCGGCGATCTGGTCGCGCAGACCCAGATTCGATTCGTACGGGCTGTCCGGTGTGGAGAACTCGGTGAAATCGGCGTAGCCGAAGGCGCCCAGCCGGTAGTTGATCGACACCACGATCACGTCACCGTCGGCCGCCAGCTGCACACCCGAGTACAGGCGCAGCGCCGAGGTGCCGAACAGATACCCGCCGCCGTGGATGAACACCATCACCGGCCGCGGGCGCACCGCCGGTGTGACGGGTGCCACGACATTCAGTGTCAGCGAATCCTCGCTCATCTCCTGCTGTTTGCGCGGGCCGAGCCGCACGCCGAAGCGGGGCTGGATTCCCGCAGCGCGGAAATAGGTGGCGTCGCGCACATCGGTCCACGGCTGCACCGGCTGCGGTGCGCGAAACCGCAGGTCACCGACGGGCGGCGCGGCGTAGGGGAGCGACCGCCAATACATCACCCGGCGGCCGCGGCGGCCTCGGACGACCCCGTCAGTGGTCGTGATCTGTTCGGTTACGCTCATCTGCCGATGGTAACGACGACCGATCGGTCTCCAACAGTCGTAACCAGAATTCGCTCACCGTCGGGAACGCGGGCACCGCGTGCCACAGCGCGTCCAGCGGGACCTTCCCGGCGACCGCGATCGTCGCGGCGTGCAGCTGCTCGCCGACCTCGGGCCCTACGAAAGTCGCGCCGAGCACGGTGTCGGTGGTGTTGTCGATGACCAGGGCGGCGCGGCCGCTGTAGTCGTCGCGGGTCAGCGCGGCGCCGGCGACCTCGATATCGAGGGCTACCGTCCGTACGTCGTATCCGGCCTTGCGGGCCGCCGCCTCGGTGAGCCCGACCGCGGCGACCTCGGGGTCGGTGAACACGACCTGGGGCACCGCGTAGTGGTCGGCGCCGGCCCGGTGCCGCGGCGCACTGAGCGAACGGCCTTCCGCGCGTGCCGCGATCACATCCCCGCAGACCCGGCCCTGATATTTGCCCATATGCGTGAGCGCCGCCCGGTGGTTGATATCGCCGACGGCGTAGAGCCAGCTGCCGGGTACGTCGGTCACCGTCAGCTGATCGTCCACCGATACGTAACCCGCG
This sequence comes from Nocardia sp. NPDC024068, assembly GCF_040638875.1. Lineage (NCBI taxonomy): Bacteria > Bacillati > Actinomycetota > Actinomycetes > Mycobacteriales > Nocardiaceae > Nocardia > Nocardia sp. NPDC024068. The sequence goes on from NZ_JBEZYU010000061.1 coordinate 18,260, forward strand.
CGGAGCCCGACGGTTTCGAGACCGATATCGGCGGTGTTCGGGGTGCGTCCGGCCGCCACCACGAGTTCGTCGGCGAGCAGGGTCGATTCGCCGTCGGGGCCCGTGGCGTGCACGGTGACCGGGCCTCCGTGTACCCGGCCTTCCCCGTGATCCGCCGCGGCCGGGCGTTGCACCCGCTGCGGTGAGGTGCCGAACAGGATCCGGACTCCGCGGGCGTTCAGGGACTGTGCCACCCGCTTCCCGGCGAAGGGTTCGGTACCGGCGAGCAGCCGGTCGCCGCGCACCAGCAGTGTGACCTCGGCTCCCAGCGACGACAGCCAGGTCGCGGCTTCGCAGGCGACCACGCCGCCGCCGATCACCACCACCCGTTTCGGGAGTTCGTGCATACTGGTGGCGTCACGGGAGGTCCACGGCAGGGCCTCGCGCAGGCCCGGCACGTCGGGGATCGCGGCCCGGGTGCCGGTGGCCAGGACCACCGCCTGCCGCGCGTGCAGCACCCGCTCTCCGACGGTGACCCGGCGTTCACCGTCGAGCCGGCCGACGCCGCGGATCACCTCGATACCCAGCCCGCCGGCCCACGCGACCTGGCTCGAATCGTCGTGGTCGCCGTCGCGCAGGTGCACGAATTCGTCGCGGCGGCGCAGGACGGCGGCGAGGTCGGGGCCGCGGGTCTCGATACCGGGTAGCCCGTGTGCCGCGCCGAGCACGTGCGCCGGCCGCAGCAGGGCCTTACTCGGCACACAGGCCCAGTACGAGCATTCGCCCCCGACCCGCTCGGGTTCCACGATGATCGCGGTGCGGTCGCTGCCGGAGATGGCGTAGTCGGCGGCGTTCTCACCGGCCGGCCCACCGCCCAGCACGATGACGTCGTATTCGGTGGTGCCGGGTTCGCGGTCGGACATCCGGATCGCCTACTGGAGGTATCCCTCGACCTGACCCGGGGATCTGGGCTGGGCCTCGTCCGGGGATTCGCCGCCGTCGATCCGGGCGCGCCGCTGCCGGAGCAGATCCCAGCACTGGTCCAGCATGACTTCCAATTCGGCCAGCCGCCGCCGCTCCACTTCGGGATCGAGTTCCCCGCTCGACGCGCGCGACCGCAGGTCGTGCTCGTGGTCGACCAGTTCCTTGATCCGCCCGAGTATGTCCTGTTCGGTCATGCCGCCCATGCTACGACCCGCGCGGCGCCGGGCCGCTCATTGCGGACCCCGTAGCAGGTAGATGTCCATGATCCAGCCGTGGCGTGCACGCAGCAGGGCGCGCCGCCGGGCGATCTCCGGTCCCACCTCGCCGACCCGGCCCGCGATCAGGGCCTCCTCGGGCATGCCCAGGTAGGCGCCCCACCAGATGTGGGTATCGGCGGGAACGGTGGTGAACGAACAGTCGGCGTCGAGCATCACCACCGTGGAACCCGGTGCGAGCCCGTCCTCGCGCAGCCGCCGGCCGGTGGTGATGTGCACCGGTTCGCCGATCCGGTGCAGGACGGTGCGGTGCCGGGCCGCGAGGGCGTGCACGCTGGTGACGCCCGGAATCACGGTGTACTCGAAGCGCTGCGCGCCGCGGTCGAGGATACGTTCCACCATCCGCAGGGTGCTGTCGTAGAGGGCGGGATCACCCCACACCAGGATGCCGCCCACACCCTCGGCTTCCGCGAACGCCTCCTCCAGCAGCAGCGAGCGTCGTTCGTGCCAGTCCAGGACCGTGCTCCGGTAGTCGTCGGGCGCGCGGTCCCGCGGTGGGTCGGGGATCTCGACGATGCGGTAGGGGCGATCGCGGTGTTCGTCGAGGATCGCGGTGCGCACGGCCACGAGCTGTTGTTTCTCTTCGCCTTTTCCGATCACGAAGAACACGTCCACCCGGCGGAGGGCCTGCACCGCCTGCCAGGTCACCTGGTCGGGGTCGCCGGCGCCGATACCGATCACATACAGCTCGCGCATGGGGCCAGCTTGGCAGGCGGGGAAACCCGGCCCGCCGGGCGCCCGCCGGCGCGGGCCCGGCCGCGGGTCGGCTGGGGCGGCGCGCCGGTCCGGAAGTAAGCTCGGCGCGTGGTCAGCGCAGCGAACAGTCACGTCCCGGACCCGCGACGCGCTCCGGACACCCAATACGAAGACCTGCTCCGCACGGTGCTGGAGACGGGCGCCGCCAAGGGCGACCGCACCGGTACCGGTACCCGCAGCGTGTTCGGTCACCAGCTGCGCTACGACCTGGCGGCCGGTTTCCCGCTGATCACCACCAAGAAGGTGCACCTCAAGTCCATCGTGTACGAACTGCTGTGGTTCCTGCGCGGCGATTCCAATGTGCGATGGCTGCAGGAGCACGGCGTCCGTATCTGGGACGAATGGGCCGACGCCGACGGCGAGCTGGGCCCGGTGTACGGGGTGCAGTGGCGGTCCTGGCCCACCCCCGACGGCCGGCATATCGATCAGCTCACCCAGGTGCTGCACACCCTGCGCACCGATCCGGATTCCCGGCGCATGCTGGTATCGGCGTGGAACGTCGCCGATCTGGACCGGATGGCGCTGGCACCCTGCCACGCGCTGTTCCAGTTCTACGTCGCGGAGGGCCGGCTGTCCTGTCAGCTGTATCAGCGCAGCGCCGACCTGTTCCTCGGGGTCCCGTTCAATATCGCCGGATATTCGCTGCTCACGCTGATGGTCGCGCAGCAGGCCGGGCTCGAACCCGGAGAGTTCATCTGGACCGGCGGGGACTGCCATATCTACGACAACCACGTCGAGCAGGTCACCGAGCAGCTGACCCGCGACCCGTATCCCTTCCCGGCGCTGGAGCTGGCGGCGGCGGACTCGCTGTTCGGCTACCGCTACGAGGATGTGCGGGTCCACGACTACCGCCACCATCCGGCGATCAAGGCGCCGGTGGCAGTGTGACCGCCGCGCCCCTACCCGTGCCCGAACCCGCCCGCGTGATCGGACTGATCTGGGCCCAGACACCCGACGGCGTGATCGGGGTGGACAACACCATCCCGTGGCGGGTTCCCGAGGATATGGTCCGCTTCAAGGAGACCACCACCGGACATCCGGTGATCATGGGCCGCCGGACCTGGGATTCGCTGCCCGAACGCGTCCGCCCGCTACCCGGCCGCCGCAATATCGTGGTGACCCGGCAGCCGGGCTGGGCGGCGGAGGGCGCCGAAACCGCCGGATCGGTCGCCGCGGCGCTGGAGTCGGCCGCGCCCGCCACGACCTGGGTGATCGGCGGCGGCGAGATCTACCGGTACGCCCTGCCGCACGCGACCGAACTGTTGATCACCGAGGTGGATACCGCGGTCGCCGGTGATGCGCACGCCCCGGAACTCGGGCCCGAATGGCGGTCCGGCGATCCGGACCGCTGGCTCGTATCGTCGACCGGTCTGCGCTACCGGATCCGGCGATTCACCCGGCGCTGACCGGCGGCCCGATCCGCTCCGAAGTCCCGGCCGCGGAAAACACCGGAATGCCGGACCTGCGTCGGGCATACTCGGCGGTACCGCCCGCGATCATCAGCCCGGTCGCGGGGACGCGGAGGCGGAAGGCGGTCCCATGGACAAGAAATCGCTCACAGCGGTCGCCCGGCAGCAGTTGAAACTGGCCGCGACGGTCACCAGCGGTCGTAGTTCCCAGACCATCTACGGCGGTCACGCGAATTCACTACGGCAGACGGTGGTCGGGTTGTGCGCGGGGCAGAGCCTGGCCGAACACGACAATCAGGGTGAGTCCACGCTGCTGGTCCTCACCGGAACGCTCACCCTGCACAGCGGAGACAACGAGTGGAAGGGTTCCGCCGGCGATCTGCTGGTGGTGCCGAAGGCCCGGCACAGTGTGCGGGCGATCGACGATGTGGCATTCCTGCTGACGGTCGCGAAGTAACCGCCCGGGTTCCCGGCGCGCCGCCGGTTCGGCGGTAATGTTGTCGATCATGGGGCAGCCGCAGCCAATTCTCGAACCGCTCACCCCGGCCGCGCATTTTCTCGTCGCCACCATCGACCCGGGCGGTGAGGCGGCGGTGCGGGATCTGCTGGCGGAACTTCCGGGCCTGCGCCGGGCGATCGGTTTCCGGCTGCCCGGCGCCGGGCTGGGCTGTATCACGGGGATCGGCTCGGCCGCGTGGGATCGGCTGTTCGCCGGGCCGCGTCCGGCCGAACTGCACGAGTTTCCCGGCTACGACGGCCCGCTGCACCGGGCTCCCGCCACCGCGGGTGATCTGATCTTTCATATCCGTGCCCAGGCGCACGACGCGTGTTTCGAACTCGCCATGGCCATCGGGGACCGGTTGTCCGGGGTGGCCACGATCGTCGACGAAACGGTGGGCTTCCGTTACTTCGAACAGCGCGATCTGCTCGGTTTCGTCGACGGGACGGAGAACCCGGAGGGGGCGCTGCCGGAATCCGACGCCGGTCTCGCCGCGCTGATCGGGGACGGTGATCCGGATTTCACCTGCGGCAGCTATGTGATCGTGCAGAAGTATCTGCACGATCTCACGGCGTGGCGGGCGCTGCCCGTGCAGGAGCAGGAGCGGGTCATCGGCCGGACCAAACTCGAGGATTTCGAACTCGGCGACGACATCAAACCCCCGGACTCGCATATCGCGGTGAACCAGGTGATCGAGCCGGACGGTACCGAACGGGAGATCCTGCGCGCGAACATGCCCTTCGGGAGTATCCGCGAAGGCGAGTTCGGGACGTATTTCGTCGGCTATTCGGCAACACCCCGAACCACCGAGATCATGCTCGAGCGGATGTTCCTCGGCACCGACGACGCGACCCACGATCGCATCCTGGATTTCTCCACCGCGGTGACCGGCACCCTGTTCTTCGTCCCGCCGCAGGATTTCTTCGACGATCTGCCCGCCGCGCCCGTCGAGGCGGTAGCGGCGACGCCGGTCGAACCCCCGGTTCCGGAACCGGCCTCTCCGCCGGTCGCGGACGGTTCCCTCGGTATCGGCACGTTGAAAAGGAGTAGGACCGTATGAACAACCTGCATCGCGAACTGGCGCCGATCACGGACGCGGCCTGGTCGGTGATCGAAGAAGAGGCCTCCCGCACCTTCAAACGTCATAACGCCGGGCGGCGCGTGGTCGATCTTTCCGGTCCGCACGGCACCGACTATTCGGCGCGGGGTCTGGGGCACACCGCCCCGATCGCCGCGCCGCACGACGGTGTGCAGGCCCGGCAGCGCGTGGTGGCCCCGCTGGTCGAGCTGCGGGTGCCGTTCACCCTGTCCCGGGAGGAGCTCGACAATGTCGAGCGCGGGGCCCAGGACACCGACCTCGACCCGGTCAAGGATGCCGCGCGCAATATCGCCTTCGCCGAGGACCGGGCCGTATTCGAGGGCTACGCGGCCGCGGGGATCACCGGTATGCGAGAGGGTTCGTCGAACAAGGAGATCGCCCTGCCCGACGATGTGTTCGGGGTGCCCGAGGTGATCGCGCTGGCGGTGAGCCAGCTGCGGCTGGCCGGTGTCGACGGCCCCTATTCGGTATTGCTCAGCGCCGACCTCTACACGAAGGTGAGCGAGACCTCCAACCACGGACATCCGCTGCGCACTCATCTGGAGCGCCTGGTTCCGGAGGGGGAGATCATCTGGGCGCCCGCCATCGACGGTGCGTTCGTGCTCACCACCCGCGGCGGCGATTTCGACCTCACCCTGGGCCAGGACCTGTCCATCGGCTATCTGGCCCACGATGCCGACACCGTGCAGCTGTACTTCCAGCAGAGCATGACCTTCCACGTCTACTCCGCCGAAGCCGCCGTAGCGCTGCGCTGAAGTGCCGCCCGGCCGGGCGACCGAGGTCGGGTACGGTGTGGCCTGCAACACCAGTTCGCGGGGTGAAACGGAGTCGGTATGCACAGGGTGCACGCGGGTGTGGTGCCCATGGCACGAATCGTGGGTTACGGCCTGGCCGCCGTCGTGGTGATCGCGGCGGTGACGGTTCCGACGGTATCGCTGTTCGGGGTGGGCCGGATCTTCACCGGGATCGTGCTCGGCGCGGTTCTCGCGGTGCCGGCCCTGGTCGCGTTGTTCAAACGGGACGCCGTGGTGCTGACCGACAAAGCCATCCACCGGCGTACGCCGTGGTCGGTCACCGATATCGACTGGGACCGGGTGATCGCGGGACGTTTCGGGCTCGACGAACAGTCGCGCTGGTCGCTGGCACTCGACCTGACCGAGGGTGCGGAACCACACAGCGAAATAGTGCTGCTCTCCATTCCGCCGGTAAATGGTCCGATTTCCGGCGCATATGATCTCCGTAAGCGGGAACAGATCAACCAGATACGGAATATTTTGCGGCTCAAGCGTATTCCGGTGACCGTTCTGCCCGATATCGCGGGAGCGCTCGAACGGCACTGGCAGATCGCACCACCGACCCGCTGACACCGGGCGCACCCGGGCCATCGGCCCGTACGCGACACCCGCCCGGCTGCCTCAGCGGAGGGCTGCGACCATGGAGAACCCGAAGCCATGGACGACCCGAACGCCGTACGGCAGAGGAGAGGAATGCTTCACTTCGCCCGGGCAATCGTGGGGGTACTGACCTTCGTCGCGGCGCTCTGCGCCGGGATGCCGGCGACAGCGCAGGCCGAGACGGCCTGGCATCCGGGAAAGCTGCTGTCGGATGAACCACTCGACCGGGATTGGGGCGGCCTGAGCGAGGTCCACCGGATCGAATACGTCACCACGGGACCGGGCGGGGATCTGGTCCCCGCGGAGGCCGTGGTCCGGCTCCCCGAGGGCGGGCCCCCCGTGGGCGGCTGGCCGGTGGTCGCCTGGGATCACGGTACCTCCGGCCTGGGCCAGGAATGCGGGCTCACCGGCTCCGAACAGCTGGAGCAGGGGACCGCCCCGGCGGTGTCGCGGCTCAACGACGCGGGATACGCCGTCGTCGCCCCCGACTACATCGGCCTGAGCCCCGGTTCGCCGGGACCGCACCCGTATCTGCAAACCGGCACCGAGGCCACCGCCACCGTCGATGCCGTCCGCGCCGCGCACGCCGGGTTCACCGTCCTCTCCCGGAGTTGGGCGGTCGCCGGGGTGTCCCAGGGCGGGCATGCCGCACTCGGGACCGGCCACCTCGCCCCGTCGTACGCTCCCGAACTCGATTTCCGTGGGACCGCGGCGCTGGCCCCGGTCAGCAATCTGGAGACGATTTTCCTGCGCTCCCGGCCGGGCCAGCCGGAGATGCCGGGATTCACGGGCCGCTCCGTCCCGATGGTGCTGGCCGGGATGACCGGAGCGAAACTCGGCGTCGACGTCGACGACTACCTGACCCCCGCCGGGCAGCGTTTCGTCGACGGGCTCGCCGTACGCTGCAATGCCCGCGCCGGGGCCATGCTGGCGACGGCGAAGGTCGGCGAACTGCTGGCCCGCCCGCTCGACGATCCGCAATTCGCGCCGGCGATGCGCGAATACATGGGGGTGCCGGTCAGCGGCTACCAGGACCCGATCCTGGTGGTGCACGGCTACTACGACACCGTCGTCCCGCTACCGCTCACCCTCGCGCTGACCGCGCAGTTCACTCAGCACGGCACCCGGCACGAGATCCAGCTGCTCGAGGCCGGACACGACGATCTGCCGGATCAGGGCGGACTGGACCGCGCCCTGACCTTCCTCGGGCAGGTGCTCCCGGCCCGCTGAGCGGTCCCGCCGGGTGTTCCGGCCGGCAGGCGCGCCGAGTGTTTCGATCTCGGGCGTCAGACGTAGGCGCGTTCGATGATGGCCGCGGTGTCCACGCCCAGGGGCAGGGTGCCGAAGGCGGCACCCCAGTCGTCGCCGAGGCGGGAGGCGCAGAACGCGTCCGCCACCGCCCGGTGACCGTGCCGCACGAGTTGCGCGCCCTGCAATACCAGCGCCATCAGCTCGACCACGCGACGCGCCCGGTACTCGATATCGGAGCGGTCGGCGAGCTCCTTGCCGACCCGGTCGATCGCGTGGTCGAGGTGCGGATTCTCGCCGCGTGCCCGGGACACCTCGTCGAAGTAGGCCTCCACCGTCTGCGGCTGGGTGCCCATCGCGCGTAGCGCGTCGAGCGCGGCCACATTGCCCGATCCCTCCCAGATCGACATCAGCGGCGCCTCGCGGTACAGCCGCGGCATCCCCGATTCCTCGACGTAGCCGTTACCGCCGAGGCATTCCAGCGCCTCCGCGGCATGGACCGACGCCCGTTTGCACACCCAGTATTTCGTGATGGCCAGCGCGATCCGGCGCAACGCGGCCTCGGCCGGATCGGCCGGGGCGCGGTCGGTGGCTCCGGCCAGCCGCAGCATCACGGTGGTCGCGGCCTCGGATTCGATCACCAGATCGGCCAGCACATTGCGCATCGCGGGCTGGTCGATCAGGGCGGCACCGAACGCCTGCCGGTGCCGGGCGTGCTGCACCGCGCGTACGGTCGCCAGGCGCATCCCGACCGACGACCCGATCACACAATCCAGCCGGGTCATATTGACCATCTCGATGATGGTCTTCACCCCGGCGCCCTCCGGGCCCACCAGCCAGCCGGTCGCGTTCTCGTATTCGATCTCGGCCGAGGCGTTCGATTTGTTGCCGAGCTTGTCCTTGAGCCGTTGCAGGCGAATCGGGTTACGGGACTCGTCCGGCAGAACCCGGGGCAGCAGGAAGCAGGACAGTCCGCCCGGCGCCTGCGCGAGGGTCAGGAACATATCCGACATCGGCGCGGAGGTGAACCATTTATGACCCACGAGCCGGTAGGAGCCGTCCGGTTGCGGCGTCGCGGTGGTGGTGTTGGCGCGGACATCGGAACCGCCCTGCTTCTCGGTCATCGACATGCCGGCGATGAGCCCCGTCTTCGTGGACGGTTCGCGCAGGCCGAAATCGTAGCTGCGGGCCGCCAGCAGCGGTTCGTACTTCGCGGCCAGCTCCGGATTGTGCCGCAGCGCCGGGATCACCGCGTAGGTCATCGAGATGGGGCACATATGGCCTGCGTCGGCGGCGCCCCAGACATAGAACTTCGCGGCCCGCGCCACATGGGCGCCGGGGCGCTCCTCGGTCCACGGCGTGCCGTGCAGCCCGTGCTCCACCGCGACCGTCATCAGGTCGTGCCAGTGCGGATGGAATTCCACCTCGTCGACCCGGTGACCGTAGCGGTCGTGGGTGCGCAGGAGCGGCGGGTACTCGTTGGCGAGCCGGCCCCATTCCTGCGCCTCTTCGCTTCCGGACAGCACGCCGAGGGCCCGGACCTCGTCCTCGGCCCAACCCGCGCCCTCGCGATGCAAGCCGGTCAGCAACGCCGGGTCCCGGGAGAAATCGAACGGGGTGATCGGCGGAACCTGGTTGCTGACTTCGTGCGTGCGCATCCCATGATTATGCGACTGCCGTCACATGCCGTCACGCACGGGATCGGGACCGGTCGGTATCGGCTGTCCGAGGGTGGCTCACGGGGCGGGACGCGGTGCGCGCTCGCCGCGCGCAGGAACTCGCCGCGGCGTCCGCCCACCGGCGCCGGCTGCGGCCGGACAACGGATAGCCTGGGCGGATGCGCCGGCTGAGCGTCGTCGACGAGATCTTTCTGCGGACCCATCGAGGGATGGGCACCCCCATCGCCCTCCAGGGACTGTGGCGCACCGGCGACCCCGTGGCACCCGCCGAACTGCACCGGCTGCACGAGGCGCTGCGCGGCGGGCCGCTCGGCCGCCGGGTGGAGCGGTCCCGGGTCCCGGGGGCGCGGGCGCAGTGGCGGCGCAACGAGAGCGCCCATCCGATCGGCTTCGCGCCGGCACCGCTGGCACCCGCCGAGGTCGTCCGCTGGGCAGAGACGCTCGGCGAGGATCTGGACCCGGCCCGGGAACCCGGGTGGCGGCTGGCCGCCGCACCGGTCACCGACGGTGGCACCGTCGTCGCCCTCACCTGTTCCCATGTCCTCGCCGACGCGCGCGGGCTGATCATCGCGGCCGAACAGGCGCTTGCGGTTCTCACCGGGGGCCGGGGGGAACCGGATCGCGCGCCGGTGGCGGGGCCGGATCCCACGTCGGTGGCGGATCGTGCGGGGGGAGCGGAGCAGGGGAGAGAACAGTCGGCGGAGCCGACCGGTGGGCCGGTCGCAGGTCTTCTGCAGTCGGACTGGGCCGATGCGGCGTGGGTCTGGGGCAGGGTGCTGCGCGGTACGTCCCGTGCCGCTGTGCAGGGGGTTCGCGGGGCGAGCCATGCAGCCGGGCGAGGCAACGGCGCCCCGGATCTCTCCGACACGAACCTCTCGAACCTTCCGGCCGCGGGCACCTCGAACCTTCCGGTATCAGGACTGATCCTGCGATGTTCGGCGGCGGAATGGGAGCGGATCGCGGCGGAGTCCGGGGGGACGGCGAACAGCCTGTTCATCTGGCTCGTGGCCCAGACCCTGTGGGCGGCCGGCTTCCCGCGCGACCGGATCGCGGCGAGTCTGCCCGTGGACACCCGCGACGAACCGCGTGTCGACAACGATCTCGCGGTGACCGAGATCGTGCTGCGACCCACCGACGGTCCGGCCGCGATCCGGGCGAAGAGCCGGGCCGCCTACGAGTATCGGATGTCGAGTCCGGCGGGGCTACCGGAAGAGTTCCTGCACCTGGTACCGGACCGGGTGGCGTACCGGCTGTCGCGGGGCGCCGGTGAGCGCGACATCCTGTGCTCGAATATCGGTGTCATCCCGCCCGCGCTGCATATGTTCGGAACGCATGAGTGCACCGGTGTCGCGACCCGTGCGATCCACCCCGGCCTGACCTACGGCGGCCGCCCCCGCACCCGGCTGTCGGGGTATCTGTGCCGCTACCGCGACGACTACATTCTCACCCTCGCCGGGCTCTACCCCGAGCGTGTGGCCGATTCCGGTGCGCTGCACCGGTTCGTCACCGGGATCGCGGCGCGCGCGGGTCTGCCGCTGGCGCCGTGGTAGCCGGTCAGCGGTTGGCCCGGTACCAGCGGATCGCGGCGTCGGTAGACGAATCGCCCTGGGGTTCGGGATCATCGGCCGCGGTGAGCAGCGGCGCCAATTCGAGCGCCTGCTGTTTACCGAGTTCCACACCCCACTGATCGAAACTGTCGATACCCCAGACGACCCCGGCCACGAACACCTGGTGCTCGTAGAGCGCGATCAACTGACCCAGCACCGACGGGGTGAGCCGCGGCGCCAGAATCGTGGTACTGGGCCGGTTCCCGGGCATCACCTTGTGCGGAACCACTTCCGGGGGTGTGCCCTCGGCGGCGATCTCCTCGGCGGTTTTCCCGAACGCCAGCACCTTGGTCTGCGCGAACAGGTTGCTCATCAGGATGTCGTGCATACTGCCGGTGCCGTCGCGGGTGGGCAGATCGTCGGTGGGCCGGGCGAACCCGATGAAATCGGCCGGAATCAGCCGGGTGCCCTGGTGGAGCAGCTGATAGAAGGCGTGCTGGCCGTTCGTGCCGGGTTCGCCCCAGAAGATCTCCCCGGTGGAGGTGGTCACCGGGCTGCCGTCGGCGCGCACCGATTTCCCGTTCGACTCCATGGTGAGCTGCTGCAGATAGGCCGGGAACCGGGCCAGATCGTTGGAATACGGCAGTACCACCCGCGATTGGGCGCCGAAGAAATTCGCGTACCAGATGCCCAGCAGCGCCAGCAGCGCCGGTGCGTTGGCCTCCAGCGGCGCGGTCGCGAAATGCCGGTCCATGGTGTGCATCCCGGCCAGGAATTCGGCGAATCGCGCGGGACCGATGGTCACCATCACCGACAGCCCGATGGCCGAATCCACCGAATAGCGGCCGCCGACCCAATCCCAGAAGCCGAACATATTGGCGGTGTCGATACCGAACTCGGCCACCCGCCCGGCATGTGTGGACACCGCGACGAAATGCTTCGCCACCGCCTCGTCGCCCAGTGCGTCCACCAGCCAGCGCCGGGCCGCGGTCGCGTTGGTCAGGGTTTCCAGGGTGGAAAAGGTTTTCGACGCGACGATGAACAGAGTGGTCGCCGGGTCGAGGTCGGCAAGCGTGGCCACCAGATCGGCGGGATCGACATTGGAGACGAACCGGGCGCCGATGCCCGCGTCGGCATAGTGACGCAACGCCCGATGCACCATCACCGGTCCGAGATCCGAACCGCCGATGCCGATGTTCACCACTGTGCGGATCCGCTCGCCGGTGGCGCCGCGCCACTGCCCCGAGCGCACCGACTCGGCGAAGGCGCCCATCCGGTCGAGTACCTCGTGGACCGCCGCCCCGGCATCCACACCGTCGATGGTCAGCGAAGACCCCTTGGGCAACCGCAGCGCGGTATGCCCGACCGCGCGGTCCTCGGAGGTGTTGATGTGCTCACCCCGCAGCATGCGGTCGCGCTGGGCCTCCACCCCGGCCTCCCGGGCCAGTTCGACCAGCAGCTGCAGCGTTTCCCGGGTCACCCGGTGCTTGCTGTAGTCGACCCGCAGCTCCCCCGCGGTCAAGATCAGATCCCGCCCGCGCGCCGGATCCTCGGCGAACAGGTCCCGTAGCCGTAGGGCGGCCGTCGCACTGTGATGCTCGTGCAATTTCCGCCATGCCGCCGATGCGGTTATGTCGACGCTCACACCCACCGAGCGTACAAGAGTGGTTTTCGGCACGCTGGTGCGCGCGGGGTTCGGCGCCTTTGGGTGTTTGCCTGTCCGGGCACCCCATCCGCGAAGGTGGGGCAGGTGACCTTGCTCGCGAAGGTGGGGTAGGTGACGTTGCTCGCGAAGGTGGGGTAGGTGGCCTTGCTCGCGAAGGTGGGGTAGGTGGCGTTGCTCGCGAAGGTGGGGTAGGTGGCGTTGCTCGCGAAGGTGGGGCAGGTGACCTTGCTCGCGAAGGTGGGGCAGGTGACCTTGCTCGTGAAGGTGCTGTGTTTATTGGCGCGCTGGCGCGCGCGGGGTTCGGCCCCCTTAGCGTCTGCTGTCAGCCCTCGAGACTCGTGGCTTCGCCACATGCG
>NZ_JBEZYU010000062.1:0-28811 GCF_040638875.1 Nocardia sp. NPDC024068
CTGACCTCGATCCTGGGCCCGGGAGCCGAACGCCGCCGCTGACCAGCAGCTACGCCATATCCGTTGATTTTCGGCGGTTACTACCGGAACCCCGACCTCGAGGTAGATACCACCCACCGCAGCCCCGAGTCCTGTTCCCTCTCGATCGGCGATTTCATCGACCGGGCCGGATCCGGCCGGGCGTTCGACCGGCTCCGTGGCGGAGTCTGAAACCCTCGTTACGCCTTCACTATTGCGGCCCGGCCGCCGCGCAGCGGGGTCAGATCCTGGAGATCGGAGTCACGATCGTCACCGGTGCCGCAGCCCTCACGGCCACCGCGGACAGCACCGCACCGATCGCGTATTTGTGACCGTGCAGCCCGTGCCCCGAGCAGTCCGGCCGCGGTATCGCTGACTGCGCGATATAGGCCGAGAACCCCCCGGGGGGCCGGTCATCGGGCCGGGGTTCCACCGCTGTGCCCATCGAACTGTTGCTGGGCTCGCACCACTTCGGCGGTGTGCACGCGGATCCAGCCGAGGAATTCGTGCATCGGCTCCGTCAGGCCGCGACCGAGATCGGTGAGCTCATAGCTGACCCGCGGCGGCACCGTGGGTGCCACGGACCGCGCGACGAGACCGTCGCGTACGAAGGTGCGCAACGTGTGCGACAGCATCTTCTCGCTGATGCCGCCGATGTAACCGTGGAGCTCGGAGAACCGCAACGGTCCCTCGCGCAGCGCCGTCAGGATCAGCACACCCCAGCGGCTGGTGATGTGGTCGAGGATCTCGCGGGCGGGGCAATCGCTGTTGAACGCGTCACTCCGGTCCTGCCTGCCCCCGGGTCGGGCCTGTGAACGTACCATCGGTTCAGGAGCTTACCTCAGGGTATGTACTTACTATCTGTAAGCCTGGTGGCTACGCTCCCGCCATGGTCACAGTCGTATTCGGCGCCGGCGGAAATGTCGGGCGCAATATCGCGGAAACCCTTCGGGCACAAGGTGAAAAGATCCGGTTCACCAGCCGCCGTCCCGGCGCGGCCGGTTTCCCGCCGGACGCAGAGGCGGTCGCGGCCGATCTGCTGCGCCCCGAAACCCTGCCCGCCGCCCTCGACGGAGCGCGAAGGGTCTTCCTGTACGCCGAACCCGGCGGTATCGATGGTTTCGTCACCGCGGCCCGCGCCGCCGGGGTCGAGCATGTGGTGCTTCTTTCGTCCGGGGCGGTGCTGAGTCCCCACCCGGAGCGCAATCCGATCGCCCGCGCCCATCTCACGGTCGAATCGGCGCTGGAGAAATCGGGGCTGGCCTGGACCTTCATCCGACCCGGCGGGTTCGCCACGAACTCACTGTGGGTGTGGCAGCGGGCCGTTCGCAGCGGACGGCCGGTCGGCCTGCCCTACCCCGACGCGCTCACCGCGCCGATCCACGAGAAGGATCTGGCGGCGATCGCGGTCACGGCGCTGACCGAACCCGGCCATCGCGACCGGGCCCATACCGTATGGGGCCCCGAGGCACTCACGCTGCGCCACCAGGTGGAACTGATCGGCGAGGCCATCGGCCGCACGATCGAGATCGAACAGATCTCCCCGGAACAGGCCCGTATCGATATGAGCGAGACGATGACACCGGAAGCGGTGACAGCGGTGCTCGCCGGATGGCAGGCCGGGACCACCGCGGCGCCGCCGGTCTCCACGGTCGTCGAGGAACTCACCGGCCGCCCCGCGCGCACCTTCGCCCGCTGGGCGCAGGACCACGCCGCCGACTTCCGCTGATCGGCGCCCGCCCCGATGGTGGGCGCGGATCAGGTCGGGGTGGCCAGCGCGAACGGCAGCACCGCCGCCGCGCCCGCGCGGCGCAGGGTCCAGGCGGCGACGGTGAGGGTCCAGCCGGAATCGGTGAGGGTGTCCACCAGCAGGATCGGGCCGCCGGCGGCCGACAGATCGGGAACCTCCCAGGCGTCGTAGAGGGCGGCGACCCGATGGGCGGAATTCACCGCCGATACCGGCGGGCGGTCGGGCCGGGTGTGCAGGATGCCGAGGTTGCGCAGGCGGCCGATATCGGCCAGGCGTTCCGCCAGCGACGCGGTGAGCACCGGATGCGTGGCCGATTCCAGCGCCAGCACCGCGGTGGGCCGGACCGCCCAGTCCCATTCGCGGAGTACCGGGATACAGGCGTCGACCACCTCATCCGGTACCGGGCCGTCGGGGCCGTCGAGGATCGGGCGCAGGCGCCGCCCCCAGCCGAGGGAGTTGAGCCGGCCCAGCACGCGGCCGGTCTCGGCGCCCTCGGCGATCTTGCCGGAAAGCGAGATACCGAGTTTCGACATCCCGGTGGGCCACTGTTTGCGCGGCGCGAGGTCGAAACCGGGGCGGTCGAGCCGGGCGCGGGTGGCGGCCACCGCCTCGGTGTCGACCGCGGCGGCGCGGTGCTCGCCGGTGCAGTTGTCGCAGCGACCGCAGGCGCCGGTGCCCGGTGCGGCGGCGGTGAGGGCGGGGTCGTCGAGCTGGCGGCGCAGGAATTCCATCCGGCAGCCGGTGGTGCGCTCGTAGTCCAGCATCGCCTGCTGTTCGGCGGTGCGGGCGGCGTCGAGTCGTTCGTAGCGTTCGGCGTCGTAGGTCCAGGGCATACCGGTGGCCAGCCAGCCACCGCGGACCCGGCGGACGGCGCCGTCGACATCGAGCACCTTCAGCACCATCTCCAGCCGCGACCGGTTCAGCTCCACCAGCGGCTCCAGGGCGGCCGTGGACTGCGGACGTTCGTGGTCGAGGGCCTCCAGCACCGACCGGACGATATGTTCCCGCGGGAAGGCGACGGAGGCGAAGTAGCTCCAGATCCGGGCGTCTTCCGGCCCGGGCAGCAGCACGACCTCGGCGCGTTCGGTGGCGCGCCCGGCACGGCCGACCTGCTGGTAGTAGGAGATCGGCGACGACGGCGCGCCGAGATGCACCACGAACCCGAGATCGGGTTTGTCGAAACCCATACCCAGCGCCGAGGTCGCGATCAGGGCCTTGACCTCGTTGTCCAGCAGGGCGGCCTCGAGTGCCTCCCGTTCGGCGGGGTCGGTCTGGCCGGTGTAGGCGGCGACGCGGTGACCGTGCGAGGTGAGGACGTCGGCGAGATCGTGCGCACCGGCCACGGTCAGCGCGTAGACGATCCCGGAGCCCGGCAGTTCGCCGAGGGTGCCGCTGAGCCAGGTGGTGCGCTCCACCGCGTCGTCGAAGCGGACCACCGACAGCCGCAGCGATTCCCGGTCGAGGCTGCCGCGCAACACCAGGGTGTCGGTGCCGATCTGCCCGGCGACATCGGTGACCACCCGGTCGTTGGCGGTGGCGGTGGTGGCCAGGACCGGGACCTCGCTGCCGAGCTCGGCGATCAGGGTGCGGATACGCCGGTAATCGGGGCGGAAATCGTGACCCCAGTCGGAGACGCAGTGCGCCTCGTCGATCACGACCAATCCGGCATCGGCCGCCAGCCGGGGCAGCACCTGATCGCGGAAATCGGGGTTGTTGAGCCGTTCCGGGCTCACCAGCAGCACATCCACCGCCCCGGCGGCCACCTGCTGGTGGATCTCGTCCCATTCGGTGACGTTCCCGGAGTTGATGGTCGCGGCCACCACCCCGGCCCGGCGCGCGGACGCCACCTGGTTACGCATCAGCGCGAGCAGCGGCGAAACGATGACGGTGGGACCGCGCCCCCGGGCCCGCAGCAGTTTCGCCGAGATGAAGTACACCGCGGATTTTCCCCACCCGGTGCGCTGCACCACCAGGGCCCGGCGTTTGCCGACCACCAGCGCCTCGATCGCGGTCCACTGGTCCTCGCGCAGGCGGGCGCCGGGCCCGGCCAGCTCGCGCAGCAGCGCCTCCGCGTGCTCACGTAGTTCGCCGGCGACTTCGCCGGCCCCGCCCACGGTGCTGCCCGGTGCTGTCGTCATACCGCCATCCTGCCCGAGACCACCGACACCGGTCCCGCGGCCGGCGAAGGGCCCGGTCGCGGCGGGTCAGCCGAGGAGTTCGTCCACATAACACCAGCGCCACGCCTCGCCGGGCTCGACACTGCGCATCACCGGATGCCGGCTGGCGCCGAAATGGCCGGTCGCGTGGTTCCCGGGCGAGGAATCACAGCAGGCGATATGCCCGCAGGTCAGGCACATGCGCAGATGCACCCAGGTCAGGCCCTCGGCCAGGCATTCCGCGCAGACGTCGGGTTCGGTGGACTCACACACCAGTGGCGCCGCCCGCAGATGCGCGCAATCGGCGGCCGCGCCCACCGGACCGGCCAGGGTTTCGGGCCGCTGATCGTCCTCGCTCTCGTCGAACCGGTCGATCATCGATTCCTCCAGGTCGAGCCGGGCCAGCACCGACTGCAGGATCGAGTAGTCCGCCTCCCCCGCGTCCCGGACCCGCAGCACGGTATCGCGCTCGGCGCGCAGCATCTCCAGTCGCAGCCGCCGGTACTCCGCGGTCGGGGTGGCGAGTTCGGACTCCGGGCGCCCGAGCCGCTCCCAGGCGGCGTTCGTCCGCCAGGTGACCCGGTCCCGCAGCGACCGCACCACCTCCTCCGGGGTGTCCGGGCCGATCGCCTCGTCCAGGGCGGCCAATCCGGCGTTGGCGGCCTGGGTGAGCAGGTTCGCCTTCTGGAGAGCGTCCTCGGCCCGGCTCGGCCCGCGCAACCGCAGCCGCCGCACCAGCCACGGCAGCGACGTCCCCTGCAACAGCAGGGTGCCGCCCACCACCACCAGCGCCAGTAGTTTCAGCACCGGCAGCTGCGGGGTGTCTGCGGGCAGCAGCAGGACCGCCGCCAGGGTCACCACACCGCGCATACCCGCCCAGGAGACCACCGCGGGGTGGGTCAGCGGTACGGCGGACCGTCCGGTCAGCCGTCCGGCCAGCGCCCAGCCGAATACCCAGACCGGGCGTGACACCATCACCGCCAGCAGCACCGCGATCGCGGTGACGATCAGCAGCGTGTGATCGAGCCCGCTCTCCCAGGCTCCCGTCACGATGCCGCTGACCTGCAACCCGATGACCAGGAACACCGCGCTCTCCAGGATGAACTGCACCGTGCGCCAGTTGATGCGTTCGGCGGTGCGCGAGGCCGCGCTCTGCCAGACCGGCGCGTTGTGGCCGAGGATCATCCCGCAGGTGACGACGGCGATCACGCCCGAGGCGTGGATCTCCTCGGCGGGAAGATAGGCCAGGAACGGCGCCAGGAAGGACAGCGTCGTATCGAGCACCGGATCGGTGATGCGCCGCCGCAGCAGCGCGAGGACATAGGCGACCGCGATCCCGACCACCGCGCCGCCGCCCGCCGCGAGCAGGAAATCCCAGCCCGCGTCCCACAGCGAGACCGCGCCCGCGGACGCGGCGATCGCGGTACGCAGCGCCACCAGCGCGGTCGCGTCGTTGAACAGCGATTCGTCCTCGAGAATGGTGACGATCCGGCGCGGCATCCCGATCCGGCGCGCCACCGCGGTCGCCGCCACCGCGTCCGGCGGCGCGACCACCGCACCCAGCGCCACCGCCACCGCGAACGGCACCGGCAGCAGCCACCACACCACGGTCGCCACCGCGAACGTGCTGAACAGGACGAGGCCCACGGACAGGAGGGCGATACCGCC
Source organism: Nocardia sp. NPDC024068 (assembly GCF_040638875.1). Lineage (NCBI taxonomy): Bacteria > Bacillati > Actinomycetota > Actinomycetes > Mycobacteriales > Nocardiaceae > Nocardia > Nocardia sp. NPDC024068. The sequence goes on from NZ_JBEZYU010000062.1 coordinate 5,593, forward strand.
GATATTGGCCCGGAAATCCACGAGCGAGGTCCGCAACGCCGCCGTGTACAGCAGGGGCGGCAGCAGACCCAGCAGCACCACCTCGGGTTCGAGATGCACCTCGGGAACGAACGGCAGATACGACGCCGCCACCCCGGTCAGCGTCAGCGCCAGCGGTTCGGATACCCCGAACCGCCGGGCCAGTGCCGCGACCGCCGCGGCCGACGCCACCAGCACCACCAGACCAATCGCAATATGCACTCCGGCATTCTCGCAGGCAGGCGCGCGCGGCGGCCGGGCCGCTCGGCGGGGTCAGGTCTCCGGGTGACCGGTCCGCGGAACCCAGCCCGCCGCCGCCAGCGCGGTATCGGAGAAGGTGGCGCCCACGGTCGTGAATCGCGCCGGTGCGATCAGACCCAGATCGACGGCCCGATCGGCCCGCCGCTCCGATATCCGCGTCCGGAGATCCGGCATCGGCACCCGGTCGTAGCAGGCACACAGTTCGGCCACGGTGAGCTGGTAGATATCGCCGGGAGCTTCGATGATCCGGCGCGCGGCCAGATCCTCGCCCATCACCCGGATCATCCGGCCCAGAATCCGGTAGGCCCGCAACCGGCAGGATCGCAGCTCCTCGCGATACGCGGCGCAGCGCCGCGCCCTGGCCCGGATCCGCCCCGACAGCCACCGGCGGAGCACGCCCGGGCCACCGGCGTCCTCGGCACCCGGAGCCAGCGCGGCCTCGAATACGGGCAGTTCTCGCGCCCCGGCCCGGTCCGGCGCGCCCGGGTCCTCGTCGCGCAGGGCGAACTCGGCGGGCGCACCGGCCGGGTCGCCGGAACCGGCGACCAGCGGCGCCGGTGGCGCGGCCGGAAACGACCACGACATCCCCCGTGGCGACGTCCCCGCCGACGCCACCACCGCGCCGGTGAGTGACATCAGGATCGCGTCCAGCACCATCACCGCACCCCACTGCCGGGAAAGATCGCGCTCCGCGCGCCGGAACATCGCGTACGCGTGCTCACCGTGCAGGTAATCCATCGCCTCGTAGCGGTCCCGGAAGCGATCGAACCCGGCCCGGAAATCCCGGACGACCGCCTCGATACCGAACAAACGGCGCAGGTAGACGACCGCGATCCGGGTCCGGGCCGGCGCACCGCGAAGGCGGGAATCGAAGGTGAAGGGCCGCAGCGGTTCCGCGATATCGTCGGCCAGCGGCCCGGCGGGCGCCGACGCCCCCAGCCCGCGACGGCTCAGCGGATAGCCGGGCCCGATACCGGCGATCCGATACCAGTGCAGCAGGTTGTGATAGACCCGGCCGTGAAAACTCCCCAGCAGATAAGGAGTCCAGGCCGACATCTCCCGCACCTGTGCTTCCGGGACCCGCAGCGATCGGGCGTATTCCTGGCAGGCCCGGTCGAGAATCCCGGCGACGAGAGTGAAGGTCAGGGGCGAGGTCATCCCCCGGACCCCCTCCGCGATTCCGGAGTCGTCCCAGATCCGGGGTTCGCCCGCGGGCACCGGTTCGCCCGCGCCGCGGATCACGGCCGCCCCGCGGTCGGCATCCGCCGGCCGGCGGCCGCCCCCGAGCCGACCGTGTTCTCGACCTGCGCACACAACGTTCGGAGTACTCGCACGAACCGCCTCCAACCCCTTCCGTCACAACAGCACTGTTGCCGGTGCGCACGAGTAAACCCGAGAAACCGGCTGCCCATCGCGTATTCGGAGGTTGTGTCAGCACGCGGAGTACCGACGCCGGCCGCTGCCCGAGGTCAGCGGGCTGCGAAACAACCGATAGTCTGTTGTGGCCCGCGCAGGTTTCGGTGAGGATGTGATTCCGCGTGAGTTGGAGCCTGACCCCCGACGAGTTCGCCCACGTGTGGCGCCAAGCCGACCTGGACCGGCTCCCGTATCCGCTGCGGGTTCTGGAGTCACCGCGTACCGAGCGCGACGCCGAGATCCTGCGTGCCGAACTCGTGCGGCGACTACCCCCGGACCCGGATCTCGATACCTGTCTGCGTATCCTCGCCGAACCCCATACGCGGGTGATCGCTGTCGGTTCGACGTCCGAACCCGGCCGCGAACTCCGGGCCCTGGGTTGCGTCGTATACGACCGCGCGGTGATCGCGGTGCAGGCACCCGGACGGACCCCCGAATTCGGCGGACCGGTCCGGCTGGCGATCGGTCACCGCGCGAAGCTGGGTGCCCGGCTCGCATCGTTGCTGCCGAGTACCCCCGCCGGGCGGCATCCGGCCCGGACCGCCTCGGCCGACGCGGTACGTGATACCGAAACCGTGGTCCAGGAGGAGCGCGCGGCGCCGCTCATCCGGAAGCTGCTGTGCGCTCCGCACACCGCCGAGGGACATATCCGGATCGAACCCCATCTGGATCGACCCGCCGCGACACCGGCCATCCACTACACCTGGCTCGACGTCGAGAACGACGGGCGCTATCTGTTACGCACCGATGAGGCGGTACATATCGTGGCCGCGTCGCCGGAACAGCTCGCCGCGCATCTGCAGAAACGTATTCCGGGCTGAGCAGCCGGTCACGCCGACCGGCTGCCCCGGACCCGGTGTTGCGGCTACGCTGAGCGGGACCGACGGAGGGGTACGCCAGTCATGAAGATCGAAGACAGTCGAGCCGAGATCGTCCGGTTCCGCCAGGCCGCCCACGCCGGAACCGTCAAGTTCGATCCGGAAGCCGCTCGCCGGTGCGCGGAGTTCTACGACCGGCAGGCCGACCGCCTGATCTACCTCCGGCAACGACTGGAAGACGCCTCCGAGCCACACGGATTCGGCGGCCTGATCTCCGCCCGCCAGCTCGAGGCCGGGTTCGGGCACAAGGCGCGCGACGCGGCCGCCCTGCTCGACCACTACATCGAAGCCGCGTACCGGATGAAGGAAGCGTTCCTGGTCAGCGGTGGCCTGTACGAGGAGGCCGACGCCGCCAACGCCGCGGCGCTGCGGGCCGTGGAAACGAGAGTCGTGCGGTGATGCGATACAGCCGACGCCGCGACCTCCGCCGACCGCATGAACCTGCTTCCAAGGAGGCTCCGTGAGCGGAACCGACCCCGAATACATCAGCGCCATGGAACATTTCGAGGCCATGCGCCACGAAGACATCTATGCCGCGACCCAGCAGATCGATGCCGGTGAGATCCTGCGTCTGTCGGGGACCTGGGTGCACGCCGCCACCACCCTGCAAACCTCCTTTCCGCTCACCCGCGCCGGTACCGACCGGGTGATGAACGCGATGGAGTGGGACGGCGAGGCCGCCGACGCCGCCTTCGCCAGTACCCGCAGTTTCGCCGCATCGGTGGACGAACTCGCCGCGGTACTGGGCCAGGTGGGGGTGCGGCTGGGCGCGGTGGCCGCGGCCGCCGAAGCGGTGAAGATCGCGGTGGTGGCCCCCGGCGATTCGGGTCCCGTGGGTGCGCTGGCCCGGATGCTGGAGGCGGCCAAGGTGATCGATGCGCAGATGGTGCAGGAGGTACTGCGCCAGGAAGCGATCCTCACCATGAATATGGTCTACAAACCCGCGTACACGGCGGCGGGCACCGGGGTCCCCGCGCTGCCCGCGCCACCGGCCGCACCCGGCGGGCTGCCGCCGCTGGCCCCGCCGACCCGGCCCCAGGTGGCGCCCGATACGAGCGCTCCGGCCGCCGCCACCGCTCCCGACTCCCCCGGACCGGGAGACAACGGCGCAGAACCGGATTCACCGAACGGATCGGCGCCGAAACCGCCCGGCACGACGGACGGCGCCGAACCGCCCGCGTCGGGCGACGGCCCCGAACCGCCGCCGCCCGGCGACGGCCCCGTCGAGCCACCCACCGCGCAGGCGCCACCCCGAACCGAAACCCCTGCTTCCCCCGAGAGCCCGGCACCTTCCGAACGTCCGGCGCCCACCGACACCCCGGCCCCCTCCCAGAGCCCGGTGCCACCGCCCGCGGAAGTCCCCGAGGGTTCCGCTCCCGGCCGCCCACCCGGCGAGGCCGCGCCGCCGTCACCCCCCTCGCAGCCGCGGTCCCCGGAGAGCCCGGCGCCACCGCCCGCCTCCGAACAGCCGCCCGCGTCTCCCGAACCTCCGGCCCCGCAGGCACCCCCGCCCCCGGCGGAACCACCGGCCGCTCCGCCGGACCCCGAGGAACCCGAACCCGCTCCGCCGGGCCGGAATCCGACCGGCTTGCCGCTGTCGGATCCGGCGGGCCAGCCGGGTATCACCGGACCTGTTCCCGGGCAGCGCCCACCCGACCAACCCGGGGTCATTCCGCCGCAGACGTGATACGAAACACCGACCGCGGTGACACCTGCCCCCCGGGGCGGGATCCGCGGACCGGCACCACAGGTCGCCCAACGGGCAGGGATCCCACCGGCGTCAGCGAACAACGCGGATCGCCGGCCCAACCGGCGCTCGGGCGCAACGCGTTGAGCATCGCGCCGGCGCCGGTCTGGAAACCACAGTCGAAGGCGGCCGCGCCGCCCCGCGACCGGCAGTCGCACACGTGCCCCGTCCGCGCCTGCGGACACCGAGTGCGGGTTTGCGCGGAGTCCGGGCGGCGTAATCAGGAAATCGCCGGATAGTCCTGCACCCAATGGAATCGAGGCCCGTTCAACCGGAACTCTCCGGGGTCGACCGCGCGCATTTCGATGACCGCCGCGCGCCCGTCGAGTTCACCGTCGAAGCGCAACCGGCCGCCCTCCGGTCCGTCATAGGCGAACACCACCGGCGGCTCTTCCGGCGCGGCCGCCGGCATTGTGACGGCGAAGGTGCGTGCCGTCGTATCCACGGTCGCCGGAACGGTCACCAGTCGCCCGTCCATGGACTGCAGGGTGACCGCACCCGGGACCTCGACGACGACCCGGCGCCATCGGGTGCCGTCGGTGAGCAAGGGTTCGACCGGCTGCCCACCGACCCGGAACTCGGTGACCTCCCACAACCCGTAGAGCGGCGGTTTCGGCACCCCACCCCCGAATTCGTCCCAGCTCGACCAGCCGATCTGCACGATGCCGGCCACCAGCCACACCCCGAGCAGCGCCTGCGCGACCGCGGCGTACCGGTTGGCCCGCCGGCCGGCGAACAGCGGCGGCTGGAGCACCGGGTCGGCGCGCCGCGCCAGGACGAAGAAGTCCAGGAACCGGCGCAACTGCGGCGCGAGCAGGATCAGCGAGAACACCAGCAGATGGAAGGAGAGGATCTTGACCGGGACATCGAAGGTCATGTTCAAGACGAACACCTGCGCCATACTCACCAGGCTCAGCAGCGCGCCGAGGGTGGCCGTGCGGGGGATCAGCAACAGCAGACCGCCGAGCAGTTCCGCTGTCCCGAGCAGGATCTCGTAGACCGGAGAGCTGCCGACCTGCAACCACAGCACCGACATCGGGGTCATCTCCCCGAACGGCTGGAGCAGCGCCGACAGCGGCGGTGGCGGCATCTGGGTGGGGATGGCCTTCGCGATCCCGTAGAACAGCATCTGCCCGGCCAGGCACCACCGCAAAGCGGTGAGGAACCAGGCGGACAGCCGCGGATAGGCGGGCCGGCGGCGGTCCAGCACCGACCACAGCGCCGTCACCACCGCCGACACCACGAGCAGGCAGAACATCAGCACCCAGATGGCGGCCTGATCGCCGCTACCGGAGTCCTGCCGGAACACCGTCTCGGCGCCGAACACCGTGCGGCCCACCCATTCGAGCAGGGGCGACAACCGCAGCAACGGCCAGATCGGCGCCTGATCCGGCAGCAGGTCGTACACCACACCGGCGAAGGCGAAGAGGATCTGCCCGATCAGCGCACAGAACAGCGCGCAGTAGATCACGGCGAAGCGGAAGGCCACGCGCAACGGCCACGGCCACCGGACCGGCCCGGCGCCAGGGGTGTCGCCGGGTTCGTGCCCGCCCCGCTCACCGGTGGTTTCCGGGACCGTCACGGTCCCGGAAACCCCGGCACTTCCGGCGAACCCCGCTTCTCCGGAGACCTGTGCATCCACCCCGCCCACACTGCACCTCGCTGTTCCCGGGCCGCGCCCGATGGCGTCCCCACCGGACCTCACCGATCGAACCTAGGGGATACGGTGCCCGGGTACCTCCATGAAAACCCCGATTTCGGTGTCCTCCGTCGGAAGGACACCGGCGGCCCGCTCCCGATCGGCGCAACCGTCTCCTATCGTGCGAGGTATGGCCGAAATCTCCCGGGAACTCACCGCCGAATGTGCGCCGATCCTGCGTATCGCCGAGGAGGAACTGGGCCCGAAACTCGCCGCGCTGTACCTCTACGGGTCCGCGGTGACCGGCGGCCTGCGCTATGACAGCGATCTCGATTTCCTGGCGGTGACCGGTTCCGGACTCCGCCCGGCCGAGCGGAAAACCTTGACGGACCGGTTGTTACGGGCCTCGGGGCGCTGGCCGCGCACCGGTGCGGCCAGGCCGGTGGAGCTCACCGTGGTCGCCCGTGCCGCCCTCGATACCCCGGGATTTCCCCCGCGCGCCGAATTCGTCTACGGCGAATGGCTGCGCGCCGACCTCGAGCTCGGACACCTCCCCGAACCCGTGCACGACCCGGATCTGACCATTCTGATCGCGATGGCACGGCAATCGTCGTGGGCGCTGTACGGGCCGCCCGCGCACCGGCTGTTTGCACCGGTCCCGTCCGGCGATATCGTGCGTGCGATCGCGGCGAGCCTGCCCGCACTGCTCGACGGTATGGCCGGGGACGAACGCAATACCGTGCTCACCCTGGCCCGGATGTGGGTGACGGCCGAGTCGGGTGCGCTGGTCTCCAAAGCGGAGGCCGCGCACTCGCTCGCCGCCCGGGTTCCCCCCGAGTACGCCGCGACCCTCCGGCTCGCCCGGGCGGGTTACCTCGGCCAGACGGCCGACGACTGGACGGACCGGGCAGACGAAGTGGCGGCCTTCGCCCGCTACGCCGCGGACCGGATCGGATCGGCGTGCGCCGGTTCCGCGACTCCGTAGCGCGACCCCGCCCCTTACCAGGCGATCGGCCCCGCGGCGCCGACGAACGCTCCCGCCTCCGTGGCCTCGGCGGATTCCGCTACCGCCAGAATCATCTGTGCCGCATCCGCCGGGGCGGTCGGCGCGTCGGCGGCCGCGGGCGCGAGCTCGGTGGCGACGAAACCCGGGCAGACCGAGGTCACCCGCACCCCGGTACCGGCGAGTTGTTTCGCCAGTCCCACCGTGAGGCTGTTGAGGGCGGCCTTCGACGCCTGATACCCCGGCACGACCATCGGGTAATACGCCGACCCCGGATTACGTTGCTCGGTGAGCGAACCCATCTCGGTGGAGATATTGACGATATGGCCCGCCGGAGCGCGCCGCACCAGCGGCAACAGAGCCTCGACCACATTGACCGGACCGAAGGTGTTGGTCATCAGGGTGTCGGTGAACGCGCCGAGATGCGCGAAGTTCACCGCCCCCGACGCCGTCGCCTCCGGCAGGATGCCCGCATTGTTCACCAGCACATCGAGGTGCTCGTGGCGGCGGGCGATCGATTCGGCCAGGCAGCGCGCGCTGTCGATCGAGCACACATCCAGTGTTTCCCCCTCCACCGCGAACCCCTCCGCGCGCATTTCCCGCACCACGCCCGCCACGGCCTCCGGGCTCCGTCCGGTCACGACGACCCGGTATCCCTTACGGGCGAAGGCCGTTGCGGTCGCCCGCCCGATCCCCCGGGTGGCCCCGGTGATCAGCACTGTGTTCTCCGACATCTCGTTCCTTCCGCGATTCCGCTGTTGTACAACGAGCATCGCTGAACACCCCCACGGTGCGCTGGCAGAAAACCGCCGTGACGTTCGGGCGCGGTCCGGGCCTACAAAACCCGGGAAACACCGCCGGCGCCGAATCCGGAACACCCCGACCGCGGTCCGGACGGTCACGGTGGGCGGTCACGCCGTAACCGTCCGGCCGGGCATGCCGGTCGGGATGACCGCATGGGGCCCCGCGCGCACCGCGGGTGACGCACAAGGGCCAGCAGTCGTGCGCGACGCGGGGTTGCCCTCCGATTGCCGATATCATCGCAGGCGCCCGATGTATTCCTGAAGTACAGGTAGTACCGATGACACGCCAGCCGCACTCCGTTGTCCCCGATCCGCCACAGGCCGCAGAACGGCCGGGCGAGGTGGCCGATTCACGTCCGGCGAACTCGCGCGACTACTTTCCCCCGCCACGGGAGCTACGCGGCAACCTCAACGGCTGGACCTACCCGGCGGTGTTCCTGGTCGCCGTCCTGGCCACCTTCCTGCTGGCGCAGGCGGTGCTGTCGCTGGACTCCGGGGAACCGCTGCGGATCGCCCTCAACCTCGCGACCGCCGCCTGGGTGGCCTCCTATCTGCCGATGCTGTCGGCGACCTCGCGGGGCCGGTCGCGGATCCGGATCGAGGGCGCGCGCTACGCCACCGATCAGGGCGCGCTGGTGATTCGCCGCTCGCTGGGATACGAGGTCGCCCTGGTGGTCTGCTTCCTCTCGCTGACCACCCTGTGCGCGATATTCGGTATCGGCACCTGGACCGGGACCCTCACGCTGCCGCTGCACCCGCCGATCCCCGCGTGGCTCGCGATCACGGTGGCCGTACTGCTGCTCGCCTACCTGGGCCTCTACGCGCGACGCCCGGAGATCCGGCGGCTGGTGCTGACTCCGATGCATATCGTGCTGCCGACGAAAACCTCGTTCGGCAACCGGGTGAGCTGGACCGCGATCGAATCCGTCACGGTGGTGTCGCGGAACAACTCCAAGGGCACCATCCGGCTCGGATCGCCCGGCCGTCGCCCGGGCCGCGCGACCACCAAGCGCATCCACGCGGAGAAACTCTCCATCGGGTCATCGGCCACCTACTGGCTGATCCGCTATTACCGCGACCACCCGGACGCCCGTGCCGAACTCGCCGACGACCGCGCCGTGCAGCGGCTACGCGGTTACGCGCTGGTCGACCCGGAACCCGGTGCCGCCTATCCCGTCTCCGTATAGGCTCGCGCCGGGAAAGGCCACCTCGGCCCGGCCATCCGCCGCCGCGCCCGGACGAGACCGCCACCGCCCGGGGTTCCGTACGCGGACGCGGACGCGGCGCCCCGATAGGCTCCCCGCATGGTACGGGTCCAGCGGATGCACGAATGGGCGGTCGGTGAGGAGGAGGCCGTCGCGATCCAGCGGCGGCTCCGGGACCGGGTCCGGGTGACCGACGATCACGGTCCGATCCGCCGGGTCGCCGGCCTGGATGTGGCCTACCGCGATCCGGATATCGCGGTCGGCGTGGTGACGGTGCTGGACTCGGACTCGCTGGCGGTGATCGATCGCGCCGTGGTCCGGGAGCGGATCGAATTCCCCTACATATCAGGCCTTTTCGCGTTCCGGGAGGTACCCGCGCTGACCCGTGCGCTGGAGACCCTCAGCGTCGAACCCGATGCGCTGATCTGTGACGGCCACGGCCTGGCCCATCCGCGCCGGTTCGGGCTGGCCGCCCATCTCGGTGTGCTCACCGGCCTGCCCAGTATCGGCGTCGCGAAGAATTTCCACGGCCCGCACACCGAACCCGGGCGCGGCCGCGGCGACTGGAGCCCCCTCCTCGACGGAGGCGAAACCGTGGGCCGTGCGCTGCGCACCCAGCCGGGCGTGAAACCGGTATTCGTCTCGGTCGGGCACCGATTCACCCTGGATACCGCCTGCGCGCTGGTGCTCCGGCTGGCGCCGCGCTACCGGCTACCGGAAACCACCCGCACCGCCGATCATCTCGGCCGCCTGGCCTGACGGCGGGCCCGGCACCTCACACCCGGACGAGGTCGTCCGTCACACCCGGACGAGGTCGTCCGCGTGGATCACCGGCCGCTGCATACTGTCCGGAAGTTCCCGGGTGGACCGGCCGAGCATCGTACCGAGTTCGGCGGCATCGTATTCCACCACTCCACGGGCCACCACGGCCCGATCCGGCCCGATCAGATCGACCACATCGCCGCCGTGGAAGCGGCCGCGCACGCCCACGATGCCGGCCGCGAGCAGCGAGCGACGGGCCCCGGCCACGGCGGATACCGCGCCGGCATCGATGAGGATGGCGCCGCGGCTGTCGGCGGCATGGCGCACCCAGAACCTGCGCGCCGACAGCCGGACCGGGCGGGCCGCGAAAGCGGTGCCCACAGTGCCCGTTTCGAGTGCCTGCCCGGCGTCCGCCGCGGCCGCCAGCAGCACCGGCACCCCCGCGTCGGCCGCCAGCCGGGCCGCCGACAGCTTCGAGGCCATCCCGCCCGTCCCGAGCACACCACCACTTCCGGCGATCACACCGTCGAGGTCGGCGCTGCTGCGCACCTCGGCGATGAAATTGGCGTCGCCCTTGCGCGGGTCACCATCGTAGAGGCCGGCCACGTCGGAGAGCAGGAACAGCGCGTCGGCGCCCACGAGATGCGCGACCAGCGCGGCGAGCCGGTCGTTGTCGCCGAACCGGATCTCCTCGGTCGCGACGGTGTCGTTCTCGTTCACCACCGCCACCGCGCCCAGCGAACGCAACCGGTCCAGGGTCCGCTGGGCATTGCGGTGATGCTCGCGACGGGCGAAATCATCGGCACTCAGCAGGACCTGGCCGACGGTACGGTCGTAGCGCGCGAAGGAGGTCCCCCAGGCGTGCGCGAGAGCGAGCTGCCCGACACTGGCGGCGGCCTGTTTCGTCGCGAGATCGCGGGGACGGCGGGTGAGGCGCAGCGGCGCCAGCCCGGCGCCGATCGCTCCGGAGGACACCACCACGACATCGGATCCGGCCCGCATCCGCGCCTCGATGGCATCCGCGAGCCGGTTCAGCCGGACGATATCGAGCCCGCCGTGCAGGCTGGTGAGCGCGGACGAGCCGATCTTCACCACGACCCGCCGGGCCCCGGCGATCGCCTGCCGGGCATCGCTGAGTTCGAGCGGAGTGTGGGTCACGGCCGTGCTCCGGCTCCGCAGTTACCCAGGTTCACCTGCCTACTCTCCATCCTCGTCGTCCACCAGACCACGCCGCACCCGCGAGGCGTGCTTACGTTCGGCCGCGCTCACGCGGTCGGTCTGTTCCAGCCGGACATCGGTGCCGCGCCCGGTGGGCACGATATCGGCGCCCGCGGTGATCTGCGGCTCCCATTCGAAGGTCACCTCGCCGATGGTCACCGGGGCACCCGGTTGCGCGCCCAAGCGCACCAATTCGTCCTCGACACCGAGCCGGGCCAGCCGGTCCGCGAGGTATCCGACCGCTTCGTCGTTGTCGAACTGGGTCTGCCGGACCCAGCGCTCGGGCCGCGTACCGCGCACCAGGAACCCGCCGGGCTCCTCCGGGTCGGCCAGTACGGTGAAGCCCGATTCGTCCACGGCGATGGGCCGGATCACCGGCCGCTTCGGCGCGGCCTTCGGGTGGGCGTCGCGGTACTGCTGCACCAGTTCGGCCAGCGCGAAGGTCAGCGGCCGCAGACCGGCGTGGGTGACCGCGGAGATCAGGAAAACCGGCCAGCCCCGCTTCTTCAGATCAGGGGTCACCAGTTCGGCGAGGTCCTCGGCGTCCGGTACATCGGCTTTGTTGAGAATTACCACGCGCGGGCGGCCGGCGAGATCGCCCAGACTCGCGTCACCGCTCAACGCGGGTTTGTACGCGGCGAGCTCGGCTTCGAGCGCGTCGATATCGGAGAGCGGATCGCGGCCGGGTTCGAGGGTGGCCAGATCGACCACATGCGCCAGCACCGCGCAGCGTTCCAGATGACGCAGGAAATCGAGGCCGAGGCCGCGCCCATCGCTGGCACCGGGGATCAGCCCGGGCACATCCGCGACGGTGAAGGTGGTCTCCCCCGCGTGTACGACACCGAGGTTGGGTACCAACGTCGTGAAGGGGTAGTCGGCGATCTTGGGTTTCGCGGCGGAGAGCACCGATACCAGCGACGATTTACCGGCCGACGGGAAACCCACCAGGCCCACATCGGCCACCGATTTGAGCTCGAGGACCACATCGCGGGTCTCGCCCTCCTCGCCGAGCAGCGCGAAGCCGGGCGCCTTCCGGGCCCGGGAGACCAGGGCGGCATTGCCCAGCCCGCCGCGACCACCCTTGGCCACGACGAAACGGTTGCCGACCCCGACCAGGTCCATCAGGACCTCGCCGTCGCTATCGAGCACCACGGTGCCGTCGGGCACCTTCAGCAGTAGTTCGACGCCCTTCTTCCCGTCCCGGTTCCCGCCTTCGCCGGGTTTGCCGCTACCGGCCTTGGCGTGCGGATGGAAGTGGAAGTCCAGCAGCGTGTGCACATTGGCGTCGACCTCGAGGATCACATCCCCGCCGTTACCGCCGTTACCGCCGTCGGGCCCGCCGAGCGGTTTGAATTTCTCCCGATGCACCGACGCGCAGCCGTGCCCGCCTTTGCCTGCGCGCACATGAAGAACGACACGGTCGATGAACTTGGCCATGGCCGGATCATCCTCCTCTGGGGACGGGGGCGGGAATAGACACAGGGTTCGGGAGCCGGGAGTATCGCGCACCGGGACCGTGCCGTAGAAATGCGAAAGCGGGTCGAGGGTGTATCACCCTGACCCGCTCGCTGTGGTGGAGTCGTCAGCCGGTCAGGCTTCGACCGGCTCCGGAACCACGATGTTGATGGTCTTGCGACCACGCTTGGTGCCGAAAGCGACAGCACCGGCTTCCAGCGCGAACAGGGTGTCGTCCCCGCCGCGGCCGACGTTCACGCCGGGATGGAAGTGGGTGCCACGCTGGCGAACCAGGATCTCGCCGGCCTTGACGGTCTGCCCGCCGAAGCGCTTCACGCCGAGCCGCTTGGAATTGGAATCGCGGCCGTTCCGGGAGCTGGATGCACCCTTCTTATGTGCCATTGCTGATACTCCTTCAGCGCGGGCTGCGAAGCCCTGCGGGGGTGGTTACTTGATGCCGGTGACCTTCAGGACCGTCAGCGGCTGACGGTGACCCTGGCGCTTGTGGTATCCGGTCTTGTTCTTGAACTTGTGGATGCGGATCTTCGGGCCCTTGGTCTGCTCGACCACCTCGGCCGACACCGAAACCTTCGCGAGCTTGTCGGCTGCGGTGGTCAGCTCGGCGCCATCGACGACGAGCACCGGCGACAGTGCCACGGAGGTGCCCGGCGCACCCTCGATCTTCTCGACCTTCACCAGGTCACCGACCGCGACCTTGTACTGCTTTCCGCCGGTCTTGACGATCGCGTACGTTGCCATCGGTCGGCTGCCCTTCTTCCTATAGTGCTCGGCACTCGTCTCGTACGGTTTCATCCTCGGTTCGCACCGGGAGTCACCGCACGATTGGTCTGATAGTCACCGCCGCCTCAGCACCTGGTGGCTCTCGGTATCGGGAACCGGCCACGGAACAGCACATCGCTGTCGCCGGGCAGCGACTGGCCAAGATTACCCGATGCCTGTTCCCCCGACCAAACCGGTCCCCGAGGCCCGCTCCCGGAACCTCGCGCGACAACCCACGCGAGCGGCCACCGAGGTGATATTGGTCTCAAACCGAAGGCCGGCGGAGGGCAGCGATCGGCAGCGCCCGGCCCGATGCGGGCCGGGCGCTGCCGATCGCGGTGCGGCGCTCGCGCTCAGTTCTCTTCGTCCACCGGTGGTCCGGCGGGACGTCCCGCCGCGCGGCGGCGTACCCGGCGCGCGGGCACCTCGGCCTCGGCGGGTTCGGCGGCGAGATCGGCCACCGGCGCCGGAGGCTGTTCCTGTGCGCCGAGCACGAACACCGCGCCGGCGCTGTCGGCGGCCGGGGCGGAGGTCGAGCGGGCGACCCTGCGGCGCCCGCGCCGGGCACCCGCCGCGGGTGCCGAGTCGGCTTCCGGAGCCGCGGCCGCGGCTGTCTCCACCGGCGGGGCCACGGCCGTCTCCACCGGCTCGGGCGCGACGGTCTCCACCGGCTCGGGGGCGACCGTTTCCACCGGCTCGGGGGCGACCGTTTCCACCGGCTCGGGGGCGACCGTTTCCGGTGCGGCGGGCGCCGCCCCGTTCGCGGGCACGCGTGCAGTGACGTCGGTCTCGTCCACCGTGGTATCCGCGGCAGCCGCCGCCGGCGCGGTTTCCACGGCCGGTTCGGGCACGGTGGCCGGTCGGCCGTCATCGCTCACCCGCTCCGCGGGTCCCGGAGCCTCCGGCTCGGCCGCAGCCGGCGCCGGAGTCGCGGTTTCGGTGTGCGCACCGCTGCCGTTGCGTTCAACGGCCGGACGATCGCCGGACGTACCGGCGGCGGCACCGGCGGAGCGCCGGACCCGGCCACGGCGGCGGCGTGGTTCGGGAGCCGGTCCGGCCTCGCCCCCAGCGGCCGGAGCCGAGCCGGTAGCGGTTGTACCCGCGCTCGCCGTGGCGCGATCCGATGCGGCCTCGGAGCCTCCGGTCGCCGTATCGGCGGCGGTCGCCGTAGCCGGTTGTCCGGCCGTTTCCGCACCGGACCCGTGGGCGTCGTCGTCGCCGGTGTGGGCGGCCATGGCGAGCGCCACCGGGTGGGCGCGTTTGGCTGCCGCGTCCTCCTCCGAGACCTCGGCCGGCGCGGCGGCCTGCTCCGGCGCCGGGGCGGCGGGCTTGTCGCGATTACGACGGCGGCGCGAACCGGACTCACGGCCGCGGCCGCCGCCGCTGTCCTCCGAGCCACCGGCTTCCACCGGATAGCTGTGCACCAGGAGACCGCGGCCGTGGCAGTGCTCACAGGTGGTGGAGAAGGCCTCCACCAGCCCGGTGCCCAGCTTCTTGCGGGTCATCTGCACCAGGCCCAGCGAGGTCACCTCGGAGACCTGATGCCGGGTGCGGTCGCGGCCCAGTGCCTCGGTGAGACGGCGCAGCACCAGGTCGCGGTTGGACTCGAGCACCATATCGATGAAGTCGACCACGATCATGCCGCCGATATCGCGCAGCCGCATCTGCCGCACGATCTCCTCGGCGGCTTCCAGGTTGTTACGGGTGACGGTCTCCTCCAGGTTGCCACCGCCGGAACCGGTGAACTTGCCGGTGTTGACGTCGACCACCGTCATCGCCTCGGTGCGGTCGATCACCAGCGTGCCGCCCGAGGGCAGCCACACCTTGCGATCCAGCGCCTTGGCCAGCTGTTCGTCGATGCGATAGGTCTCGAACACGTCCGCGCCGGTGCTGTCGTGCCGGGAGACCCGGGCGAGCAGATCGGGGGCGACGGTGCCGATATAGCTCTCGACCGTGTTCCACGACCGTTCGCCCTCGATCACGAGCTTCGAGAAATCCTCGTTGAACAGATCGCGGACGACCTTGACCAGGAGATCCGGCTCCTCATAGAGGGTTTTCGGCGCGTTCGGCTCGCCCGCGGCGGCCGCGGTGATCGTGCGCCAGGCGGCCTGCAGCCGCTCGACGTCGCGGGTCAGCTCCGCTTCGCTGACGCCCTCCGAGGCCGTCCGGATGATGACGCCCGCGTCGGCGGGCACGATCTCGCGCAGGATCTCCTTGAGACGTTTGCGCTCGGTATCGGGCAGTTTGCGGCTGATACCGGTGGAGGTACCGCCCGGGACGTACACCAGGAACCGGCCGGCCAGGCTGATCTGCGTGGTCAGCCGGGCGCCCTTGTGCCCGACCGGGTCCTTGCTGACCTGGACCAGCACCTGGGTGCCGGGTTTGAGGGCCTGCTCGATCTTGCGTTCCTTACCGCCGAGCCCGGCGGCCTCCCAGTTGACCTCACCCGCGTACAGCACGCCGTTGCGCCCGCGGCCGATATCGACGAACGCGGCCTCCATGCTGGGCAGCACATTCTGCACTTTGCCCAGGTAGACGTTGCCGACCATGGACGCCGATCCGGTGCTGGTGACGAAATGCTCGACCAGGATGTTGTCCTCGAGCACCGCGACCTGAGTGGCCGCCGGATGGCCGGGGAACTCCTTCTCACGGACCACCATCACCCGGTCCACGGCTTCGCGCCGGGCCAGGAACTCCGATTCGGTGAGAATGGGCGGACGACGCCGACCGGCCTCGCGGCCGTCGCGGCGGCGCTGGCGTTTGGCCTCCAGCCGGGTGGACCCGCTGATGCCCTGGACCTCGTCGGAGGCCGGGCGGGTACGGGTCTTGTTCCGGGGTTCGCGTTCGTGGACGACCGTATTGGGCGGATCGTCCTCGGAGGATTCCTGCTCGCCGGAGTCGCCCCCGACCTTCCGGCGCCGGCGCCGACGCCTGCGCCGGCTGCCGCCGCCGTCGGAATCGTCACCGCTGCCGGATTCGTCGGAGGTGGACTCGCTGGACGCTGCCGAGTCCTCGGAAGCCGTGGTGGCTGTCTTGGCTGTGTTGTTTTCGGAGGCCGTGTGCTTCTCGTCGGGTTCCTCGGCGGAGTCTTCGTCCGACTCCGAGCCCTCGGAATCGATATCGCCCTCGGAATCGGACTGCTGTTCGCCCCGGCCCCGGCCCCGGCCCCGGCGGCCCCGGCGGCGGCGCCGCGGCTGGTCGTCGGATTCGCCGTCGCCGCCCTGCTCGGACTGATCATCCGAACCGGAGTCGGTATCGGCGTCGCTTTCGGCGGGCTCCGGCTGCGCCTCGGTCTCCTGTTCGGCCTTAC
Organism: Nocardia sp. NPDC024068; assembly: GCF_040638875.1. NCBI lineage: Bacteria > Bacillati > Actinomycetota > Actinomycetes > Mycobacteriales > Nocardiaceae > Nocardia > Nocardia sp. NPDC024068. The sequence continues at coordinate 22,088 of NZ_JBEZYU010000062.1, forward strand.
GGCGCCGGCGCAACTCCTGAACCGCCGCGGCGTCCGGAGACAGGAACAGCGGGGCCGCTACGACGGCCGATTCGAACACAACGGGTTCGGTGGTCGCGGGCACCTCGGGCACCGGGCTGGCGAACAGATTCGCGGCGGTGAACGCGGGCGGCGGCGGCACGGCGGGGGTGCCCGCGCTGCCGGGCTCGGTGGGCGAGCCGGATAGGGAGGTCGCTTTCGCGGACGTACCGGTCTGCTCGCCGGATGCGGCCGATTCCGTATCGGCGCGACGGTCCGCCGGGGTGTCCGTACCGCGGGCGGGCTCGGTAGTAGCCGGCCCGGAGACCGGCGGTTCCGCGGACTCGGCAGCGGTCGAGGTCACGGCATCGGCAGCGCCGGAACCGGCGGTGGCTCCCGTCGCGGGAGCATTCTGCTCGGCCCCCGCCCGGGGCGCCGCGGCAGGCTCACCGGCCGGGGCCGTACCGATGCTCGGGATTTGCCCGGACCCGGTGCCGGGCTCACCGGCGGGGGCCGGTGCCGACGCGGGTTCCGATACCGGAGCGGCCGCCGATACGCCGTTGGCGGGAGCGCCCCCGGCGTCGAACAGGCCCGGCTCGGCGGGATTCAGATTGGGAGTGGTCAGCGACTCGCGGACCGACTCGGCGACTGCCCGGTCCACACTCGACTGCGGACTGCGAACTTCCGTTCCCAGTTCGCTGAGTTTGGCCAGGATGCGCTTACTGGTCACGCCCAGACGTTTGGCGAGGGCATGTACTCGGATTCGCTCCGGCAAGTGATCGTCGTCCTGTGATGTTGTGTCCAGCGGCTCTTGATCGGCCACGAAGTCTCCTCGGGCCCCCGGGCGCGTTCCTCATCGAGTGACGCGGCCGTCGCGGGGACGCTTTCCGTCCGCCTCGCGCGGTTGGCACGAGGTCAATGGTCTCGCCCCGCGTGCCCGGTTATCTCCACTATCGAACGTCGGACGGGCTAACTGGCCACGCGGCGCCTGGCATATGGCTGAACTCCGCGGGGCGAGCACTCGTCCAGCGCGCCGGGCAGACGCGGCCGAGAAATCCGGCCGTACGTCCGCGGCAGCGATGGCGGCATCGTTCCGCAGCGTGTCATCCGGCCGAACTCACTGTCGAGTACGACCGAGTACCAGTATCCCACACCGTGCGCCAGGTGTTCGCCATGGCGCTGCGCGAGGCACTCGCACGGGGCCCACCGGCCCGTCACCGGGCAGTGATCAGAGGGGGAATTCGGGGAACCAGAGCGCGATTTCACGCTTGGCGGACTCGGGCGAGTCCGATCCGTGGACCAGATTCGATTGGGTCTCGAGACCCAGGTCACCGCGGATACTGCCCGGCGCGGCCTTCTCCACCGGATCGGTGCCACCGGCCAGCTGCCGGAACGCCGCGATGGCGCGCGGCCCCTCGAGAACGGCGGCCACGACCGGGCCGGAGGTGATGAACTCGATCAGTGAGCCGAAGAACGGCTTCTCGGCGTGCTCGGCGTAGTGGGCGCGGGCCAGTTCCCCGGAAACCTGCTTGAGCTCCAGGGCCGCGATGGTGAGGCCCTTGCGCTCGACCCGGTTCAGCACCTCGCCGACACAACCGCGGGCCACGCCGTCCGGTTTGATCAGAATCAATGTCTGCTCTGTCACGAGGTCAGCCTAACCAGACCGGCCCCGCGGCCCGCATCCGCCCGCCCGGGTACGGAACGCGATCAGCGCGGCGGACCGCCACCGGTCCGCTGGCTCGGCAGCGAACCCTCCTCCATCCGGCGCTTCACATCGGCGCGCAGCCACAGGATGATCGCCCATACCAGGAGGAAGACGACCCCGATCACCGCGATCGACAGATGGAACACCCCGCCGGCCAGCACCAGCACCTGCAACCCCAGGTTGAACGGGATCGCCCACGACCGCCGCTGCAGCCCCGCGCCGGCGAACATCACCGCTGCCAGCGCCACCAGGTAGGTACCCGACACCCAGGTGATACCACCGGCGATATCGGCGACCACCGGCAACGCCAGCAGTACGGTGATCGCCTCCAGCACCAGCGCCCCCGCCATCACCCCGCGCAGCCCCTTCCAGGGGTCGGGAGGGGCCGGGGCCGTCGGCTCGGACTCGCTCATAAGAGGTCCTTATCTCTGGCGGCGCCGCGGGCGCCGCGGGTTACGCGGGCGTCTTGCCGAAGAGGGCGCGGGCGGCGCCGGCGGTCACCACCGAGCCGGTGACGACGACCCCGGCCCCCGACACCATCTCCCCGGAATCGCCGACCTCCTCGGCGAGGGCCACGGCGGTTTCCAGGGCGTCGGGCAGAGCCGTCGCGGTGACCACGCGCTCGTCGCCGAAACGCTGGACCGCCAGGTCGGCCAGCCGGTCGACCGGCAACGCGCGGGGCGAGCCGTTGGTGGTGACGACTATCTCGTCGAAAACCGGTTCGAGCGCGTCCAGGATTCCGGCGGCGTCCTTGTCTCCGAGCACCGCGACCACCCCGATCAGTTTCCGGAAGTCGAATTCCGCGGTGAGCGTGGCCGCCAGCGCGGCCGCGCCGGCGGGGTTGTGGGCGGCGTCGATGAACAGAGTCGGCGCGTTGCGCATCCGTTCGAGCCGCCCGGGGCTGCTCACCGCGGCGAACCCGGCCCGGACCGCCTCGATATCGAGCTGACGCTGCGCGCCGGCCCCGAAGAACGCCTCCACCGCGGCCAGCGCGAGCGCGGCGTTATGGGCCTGGTGCTCGCCGTGCAGCGGCAGGAAGATCTCGTCGTACACCCCGCCGAGGCCCTGCAGTTCGAGTTGCTGGCCGCCGACGGCGACCCGCCGGCCCAGTACCCGGAATTCCGAGCCGGCCCGGGCCACCGCGGCGTCGACCTCGACGGCCCGCCGCAACAGCACTTCGAGGGCCTCGGGATCCTGTTCGGCGATGATCGCGACGGTATCGGTGGGCACCAGCGATTCGGCGGCGCGTTTGATGATCCCGGCCTTCTCCTTGGCGATGGAGGTCAGATCGGGGCCCAGATAGTCGGTGTGGTCGAGGCCGATCGGCGTGATCACCGCGACCTGTCCGTCGATCACGTTGGTGGCGTCCCAGCTGCCGCCCATCCCAGTCTCCACCACCGCCACGTCCACCGGCGCTTCGGCGAACGCCGCGAAGGCCATGGCGGTGAGCACCTCGAATTTGCTCATCGGCGGCCCGCCGGCGCTTTCGGACTGGGCGTCGATCATCTCGATATAGGGATGCATCTCCCGGTACAGCTCCACGTACTGCGCGGGTGCGATCGGGCGGTTGTCGATGCTGATCCGCTCGGTGGTCAACTGCAGATGCGGGCTGGTGAACCGGCCGGTCCGGCGGTGCAGTGCGGTGAGCAGGGCGTCGATCATCCGGGTCACCGAGGTCTTGCCGTTGGTGCCGGCGATGTGGATCGCCGGATAACCCCGCTGCGGCGACCCCAGTACATCCATCAGGGTCGAGATCCGGGTGAGTGACGGTTCGAGCTTGGTCTCCGGCCACCGCTTGTCGAGTTCCGCCTCGACCAGCGCCATCTCCGCCAGGTCCACCGGCGACGGACCGGTGCCGAGCCCGGCGCCACCGGGCTCGCGCTCGGATTCGGGCTGCCCCTCGGCGGCGTTCACTTGCCGCTCAGTTCGGCCAGCCGCGCACCGATCCGCTCGACCTCGGCAGCGGCCACCGCCCGCCGGCCGCGGATCTTTTCGACCACCGGCTCGGGTGCCTTGGCCAGGAACGATTCATTGCCGAGCTTGGCGTCGGTGCCGGTCAGTTCCTTCTGCGCCGCCGCCAGATCCTTCTCCAGGCGACGGCGCTCGGCCTCGAGATCCACGGTGCCCGAGGTATCCACCTCGACCGTCACCGTGGTCGCGCTCAGCCGCACCTCCACCGACGCCGTGGCCGCGAAATCCGCGCCCGGCTCGGTCAGCCGGCCCAGCGCGCTCACCTCGGGAACCAGATGGGCCAGACCGGCGGCGTCGAGCCCGAGCACCCGCGCGGAAACCTTCTGCTTATCGTTGAGGCCCTGATCGCTGCGGAAGCGGCGGATCTCGGTGATCAGCCGTTGCAGATCGGTGACCCGCTGCGCGGCGGCGGCGTCGGCGGGCACGCCGGTCGGCTGCGGCCAGGCGGCGATCACCACCGATTCGGCCCCGGTCAGCGCCAGCCACAGCGATTCGGTGACGAACGGGATGACCGGGTGCAGCAACCGCAGCACCGAGTCCAGCACGGCCCCCAGCACGATCCGGGTGGAGTCGGCGCGCTCCTCGCTCTCCCCGAACTGGACCTTCGACAGCTCCAGGTACCAATCGCAGAGCTCGTCCCAGGCGAAGTGATACAGCGCCTCGCAGGCCTTGCCGAATTCGTAGGCGTCGAACGCGGCGTCCACCTCGGCCAGCACCGCACCGAGCCGGTCGATGATCCAGCGGTCGGCGTCGGTGAGGGAATCACGCGGGGGCAGATCGCCGGGACGGGCGCCGTTCATCAGCGCGAACTTGGTGGCGTTGAACAGTTTGGTGACGAAACTGCGCGACGCGAGCGCATGCGGTTCGCCCACCGAGAGATCGCCGCCAGGCTGGGCGCCGCGCGCGAGGGTGAAGCGCAGCGCGTCTGCCCCGTAATTGTTGATCCAGTCGAGCGGGTCGATACCGTTGCCCCGCGATTTCGACATCTTCTTGCCGAACTGGTCGCGGATCAGGCCGTGCAGGAACACATCCTTGAACGGAATCTGATACTCGCCGCCCTTACCGGTGGTGACGGCGTCGTCACCGGAGACGAAGGTGCCGAACATCATCATCCGGGCAACCCAGAAGAACAGGATGTCGTAACCGGTCACCAGCACGCTGGTCGGATAGAACTTGGCCAGTTCCGGTGTGGCGTCGGGCCAGCCCATCGTGGAGAACGGCCACAGGCCGGAGGAGAACCAGGTGTCGAGCACATCCGGGTCCTGCACCCAGCCCTCGGGCGCCTCCTCGTCGGGGCCGACGCACACGATCTCACCCTCGGGCCCGTACCAGATCGGGATGCGGTGGCCCCACCACAACTGCCGCGAGATGCACCAGTCGTGCATATCGTCCACCCAGTCGAACCAGCGCGGTTCCTGGCTCGCCGGATGGATCACCGTATCGCCGTTGCGGACCGCGTCGCCCGCGGCTTTGGCCAGCTCCTCGACCTTCACCCACCACTGCATGGAAAGGCGCGGTTCGATCGGTTCGCCGCTGCGCTCGGAATGCCCGACACTGTGCAGGTAGGGACGCTTCTCGGCAACGATCCGGCCCTCGGCGGCCAGCCGCTCACGGACCTTCACCCGGGCCTCGAAACGGTCCATACCGTCGAATTCGGTACCGGTGCCGGAGATCCGGCCCCGCTCATCCATGATCGTGGGCATCGGCAGGTTGTGCCGCAACCCCATCTCGAAGTCGTTGGGATCGTGGGCGGGCGTGATCTTCACCGCACCGGAACCGAACTCGGGATCGACATAGTCGTCGGCGATGATCGGGATCTGCCGCCCGGTGATCGGATGCTCCAGAGTGGTACCGATCAACGCGCGGTAGCGGGGGTCGTCGGGATGCACCGCGACCGCGGTATCGCCGAGCATGGTCTCCACCCGAGTGGTCGCGACCACCACATGCGGCTCGGAATCCTCCAGCGACCCGTACCGCAGCGACACCAGTTCGCCCGGCACCTCTTCGTATTTGACTTCGATATCGGATATCGCGGTACGCAGCTCCGGCGACCAGTTCACCAGCCGCTCGGCCCGGTAGATCAGCCCCGCGTCGAAAAGCCGCTTGAAAATGGTCTGCACGGCACGCGACAGACCCTGGTCCATCGTGAACCGATCCCGCGACCAGTCCACGCTGTCGCCGAGAGCCCGCATCTGCCACTGGATCGCACCACCGGATTCGCGCTTCCAGTCCCACACCTTCTGCACGAACAGCTCGCGCCCGAAATCCTCTTTGGTCTTCCCGTCGACGGCGAGCTGCTTCTCCACCACCGACTGGGTAGCGATACCGGCATGATCCATACCCGGCAGCCACAGCACCTCGAACCCCTGCATACGCTTCCGCCGCGCCAGGGTATCCATCAACGTGTGGTCCAGGGCATGCCCCATATGCAGGGTGCCCGTGACATTCGGCGGCGGCAGCACGATCGAATACGGCGGCGCCGCACTCCCCGGATCCGCCGTGAAGTAACCGGCCGCTACCCAGCGCTCGTACAGGTCGGCCTCCACTTCGCCGGGATTCCAGCTCTTGGGGAGTGCATCGGCACGATTACGCGTGTTGTCAGGGGCTGCGCTGGTCACGCAGAGATTCTAGTGTCACCCGCCCCGCCTCCGACCGGGCGGGGTTGTGAATTCGGAGCGGCTCCGCCGCTTCGCGGAAGGGTGGGGGGTGGTTGAAGCGACCCCTCCGCGAGAGGGGGTTCGGAGCGACCCCCGCGAAGGGAGGTCGGGGAGGTGGGTTGAAGCGGCCCCACCGTGAAGAAAGGGTTCGGAGCGACCACTCTGCCGAGGGTTGGGGAGGTGGGTTGAAGCGACCCCACCGTGAAGAAAGGGTTCGGAGCGACCACTCTGCCGAGGGTTGGGGAGGTGGGTTGAAGCGACCACTCCGCGAAGAGGGGGTTCGGATCGACGCCTCCGTCAAGGGTCGGGCTGTGATTTTGGAGCGGCTCCGCCGCTCGAGGGTGGGGCCCTATTAACCCGGTTCTTCACTCCCGCCGGTCGGTCGCTGCGCTCC
>NZ_JBEZYU010000063.1:0-28555 GCF_040638875.1 Nocardia sp. NPDC024068
GGCAGGTGACCCTGCTCGCCAAGGTGGGGCAGGTGACCCTGCTCGCCAAGGTGCTGTGTTTATTGGCGCGCTGGCGCGCGCGGGCACGCCGGCGTGCGCGTCCGGCGGACCTTCACTTCTTCCGCGGCCGTTTCCGGCCCGATGCGGCCCGCCCCTGCGGCCGTATGCCCGGTGCCGGCGCGGCGGCGGCGGTTCGATGCTCGGCGACAGCGGCGTGCGCGGCTGTGTCTGCCCGCACTACACCTTCCCGTCCGGCGTCTTTCCGTACAGCGTCTCCCGTACAGCGTCCTCCCGTTCCATCCGGGCGAAGACGAGATGTTGCTGCGCGTAGGTCCAGAGGTTGTTGCTCACCCAGTACAGCAGGATGGCGATCATCAGGACCGGTCCGGCGACGAGGACTCCCAGCGGGAAGACCCACAGCATCAGCTTGTTCAGCAGCGACGACTGCGGGTTCGCCGCTGCTTCCGGGCTCTGCCGCGCGATGGACGCGCGGGCGTTGAAATGCGTGGCGAGGCCCGCGATGAGCATCAGCGGGAACGCGACCGCCGCGATCGCCGCCACGGCGGGCACCCCTCCGTACGGGGCGAAGGAGGCCAAGGTATCCGGAGGAGTCGTCATGGCCGCCGAAATGGGCGCGCCGAAGACGCGTGCGCTGAGAAACGATTGCACATCGGCGATTCCGAACAGGTAGTTCGGGGTGTGCGCGTTGGCCTCGGCGCTCATCCCGAGTTCACCGAGCCCGGTTCCGGTGCGGTTGAAGGATTTCAGGACATGGTAGAGACCGAGGAACACCGGTACCTGCACCAGCACCGGCAGGCACCCCATCAACGGATTGAATCCGTGTTCTTTCTGCAGTTTCTGCATTTCGGCGGCCTGGCGTTGCCGGTCGCCGGCGTGTTCCTGCTGGAGCGCCTTGATCCGGGGTGCCAGCTCTTGCATCCGGCGGGCGGTGCGGACCTGGGAAATCGCCGGTTTCAGCAGGAGCAACCGGAGCGTGAAGACGAGGAATACCACCGCCAAGGCCCAGGCGAAGCCGTTGTCGGGGCCGAGGACCGCCCCGAACGCCTTGTGCCAGAACCACAGGATCGCGGAAACGGGGTAATAGATGAAGTCGAGCACGGTGAGAGCACCTTTCCACCGCGCATCACCGTGATCACGGCAGATGCGAGTCGGATTTCCGCCGGAGCGCCGCCGGTGGCGGACGCGACGCGGATACAGGACGGCCGAAGGGCCGGGCGGAACGCCGAATGGGGCTACGCCGCGGCCTGCACCGGTCCCGGTGCTCGGGGAAGGCGCGGCCGGCCGGGGGTATCGGGAGCGCTCTGCCTTCGGAAGGCGCCACGCAGACGCTTCTCCTCGCGTGGCGGGCCCGCCGACGCGGTGATGAGCGAGCGCAACCGGACGGCCGCCTGGCGGCCGGCGAACGCGATGACGACGAGTACGGCGACCGCGGCACCGACAGCGGTGGCCGAGCCGTCGAGACCGGCGGTGGTCGCCACGACGAGGGCCAGCACGGCCACCCACCCGAGCTGAACAACGTTCAGCCCGCGCGCGAGTGTCCGGCGGATCCGGGTCATATCGCAGAGACTACCCCGGAGCCGGTCACCGAGGCCGGATCACATTCTCCCGGACGGGGAGGTCTCCGCCTGATCACATCGCCGAGCTCCGGCCGGCAGGCGCCGGGATCGACTCCGTCCGAGGACGGCTCCGGAACCGAACCGCCGCGCGACAGCGACCCGCACGAACGCGTCCCCGACTTGCCGAGTAGGGACCCGGACTCCGGGATACCACCCGTTTAGGCTGATATCGGTGAATATCGAGGAGGCCGAAGCCCGGTTGCGTGCCGAGATCCCGGCTCTGCGCGCCGGGGATCCGTCCGCGGCCGGCCGGCCGCTCCCCCGCGGGTTCACCGGACCGGATCTCCTCGCACTGTTCGACTCCCAGGCGATGAGCCGTCGCGCCGATCTGGAGGCCCGTAGGCTGACCGCGAACGGGCAGGGCTTCTACAGCATCGGATCGGCCGGGCACGAGGGCAATATCGCGCTGGCCGCGGCGACCCGGGTCACCGATCCCGTCCTGCCGCACTATCGTTCCGGCGCACTGTTCCTGGAACGGGCCAGGCGGGCCGGAGTCGCCGACCCGGTGCGCGATCTGCTGCTCGGTGTCGTGGCCGCGGCGGCGGATCCGATCTCCGGCGGCCGGCACAAGGTATTCGGTAGTGCGGCGGCCAATATCATCCCGCAGACCTCGACCATCGCCTCCCATCTGCCACGTGCGGTGGGGCTGGCGTTCGCCATCGAACGCGCCGCGGGCCTGGGTCTTCCGTGCCCGTGGCCGGCGGATGCGGTGGTGCTGTGCGGATTCGGGGACGCCTCGGCGAACCATTCGACCGCCGCGGGCGCGATCAACACCGCGGTGCATACCGCGCATCTCGGGGTTCCGGTACCGGTGCTGTTCCTCTGCGAGGACAACGGGATCGGGATCAGTGTGCCCACCCCGCCGGACTGGATCGAATACGCCTACGGGCAGCGGCCGGGACTGCGCTATTTCTCCGCCGACGGCTGCGACCCGGCCGACGCCCTCACCGCGGCCGGCGCGGCCGTGGACTGGGTACGCGCGCAGCGCCGTCCGGCGTTTCTGCGGTTGCGCACCGTACGGCTGTTCGGGCACGCCGGGTCGGATGTGGAGGCGGCCTACCGGGAACGCGCCGATATCCAGGCCGATCTGGCCCGTGACCCGCTCACGGCCACCGCCCGACTCCTGGTCGCGACGGGAGTCTGCGCTCCGGACGAGCTCCTGCGGCGCTACGAGACGGTCACCGAGAAGGTGACCGCCGTCGCCGACGAGGTGCGCCGGGCGCCTCGGCTCGGCTCGCGCCAGGCCGTGGTCGCGCCGCTGGCACCGGCGCACCCGGACCGGGTGCGTGCGGACGTGCAGCGGGATCGGCCTCCGGAACCCGGGGACCACCGGGACACGGTAGCCGGCGACGGGTCCGCCACGGCGGAAACCCTGGCACAGGCGATCAATCGCACGCTGGCCGATCTGCTCACCCGCGATGCCGACATTCTGGTCTTCGGTCAGGACGTGGGACGTAAAGGCGGGGTCTACGGCGTCACGAAGGGACTGCGCGGACAGTTCGGCGCACGCCGGGTGTTCGACACCCTGCTCGACGAACAGAGCATCCTCGGTACCGCCCTCGGCGCCGGGCTCGCCGGGTTCGTCCCGATACCGGAGATCCAGTACCTGGCCTACGTACACAACGCCCTGGACCAGCTGCGCGGCGAGGCCGCCACGCTCTCGTACTTCTCCGCGGGCCACTACCGCAATCCCCTGGTCGTGCGAATCGCCGCCTACGCCTATCAGCGCGGGTTCGGCGGCCATTTCCACAACGACAATTCGGTGGCCGCGCTGCGGGATATTCCCGGTGTGGTGGTCGCATCGCCGGCGCGGCCCGATGACGCCGCGGCCATGCTGCGCACCTGCGTTTCCGCGGCCCGGGTGGACGGCCGGGTCTGCGTATTCCTGGAACCCATCGCGCTCTACCACACCCGTGACCTGTATGAACCCGGAGACGGGCACTGGGCGGTACCGGCGGGCGCACCGGATCACATACCGATCGGGCACGCCCGCGTCTACGGCGACGGAACCGATATCACCTTGGTCGCCTTCGCCAATTCGGTCCCGATGTGCCTACGGGTGGCCCGGCGACTGGCCCGCCGGGGTATCGGGGCCCGCGTCCTGGATCTGCGCTGGTTGTCGCCACTGCCCGTGGCCGATCTACTGCACCACGCCGCGGCGACCGGCCGGGTACTCGTCGCCGACGAAACCCGGCGCAGCGGCGGGGTCGCCGAATCGGTCTGCACTGCCTTGATCGACGGCGGTTTCACCGGCCGGCAGGTACGGGTCACCAGTGCGGACAGTTTTGTCCCGCTGGGTCCCGCGGCGGCGACGGTGCTGCTGACCGAATCCGCGATCGAGAACGCCGCGGGGAAGTTGATGCTCGCCCACTAGCCGGAATTCCAGGACGGCATCCGATCAGCCCGGCCAGGTGGAGCGCGCGACCCGCAGGAAATTACCGCCGAGCACCGCCGTGATATCGGTATCGGCCCAGCCCTGCCCCTCGAGGTGCGCGCCGAGCGCGACGAAGGTTTCCGGTGGCATCCAGCGGATCGGCCCCCACCGGGTGTACGACTCGTCGAACAGGTGCGGGTTGTCCCGGATCTCGGCCAGGAAATCCGCGGCGTCGAAGGAATGATCGGTGCTCACACCCACATGATCGGTACCGACCAGCTCGGCCGCGTATTCGAGATGCCGCGTCATCGCCTCGAGCGTCGGGGTGTTGGGCCCGAGGAAGATACCGACACCGGTGATCCCGATGACACCGCCGGTGTCGGCGCAGGCTCGGGCCTGGTCGTCGGTGATATTACGGGGATGGTCCCAGACCGCTCGCATACACGAATGGCTGTAGATCACCGGCCGGGCGGAGATCTCGCACATATCCAGTCCGGTACGCGCACTGCAATGCGACCCGTCCGGCACCATCCCGACGGCGTTCATCTCCCGCACCAGATCACCGCCCCACGCCGTGAGCCCCCGGTCGTCGGTGTCCAGGCAGCCGCATCCGGCTCGGTTGGCGTGGTTGTAGGTGGGAAGCAGTGTCCGCACCCCGAGGTCCGCGAACACCCGCAGGTTGCCCGGATCACCGTCCAGCGGTCCGGAATCCTCCAGGTCGAACGCTATTCCGATCCGGCCCGCCGCGGCCACGGCCTCGATATCGGCTACCGCGGAAACCAGCGCCAATTCCGGATGTCCCCGGATCGAGCTCCGGTAGTCGGTCAGCAGGCCCACCGAATCGGCGAAACTCTGCGGGCTGTACCCCACATTCACCGAGACGAACGTCGGTCCCCGCCGCCGGAACCGCGCCAGCTCCCCCACCTCCGCACCGACCTGCAAGGGCAGGCAAGCGTGCTGATCCCAGAGCAGTGTCATGAGTAGCCATCCTGCACGATCGACGACCGGCCCCGGGCCATTGCCGGTCCGAGCCGCCGATGCGCCTCCCGGCCGTCCACTCCCGGCACCTCAGGGGCGGCCGGCTCCCGGCGCGGGTGCCGCGAACGCGACGATCCGCCCGGTCGGCTCCGGCGACCCGGACTCCCCGAATTCCTGTCCGACGACGAACAGTCGCGGTTTCTCCTCACGACTCAGCACACAGGCGAAGGCACCGCGATCGCATTCGGCGATATCGAGGACCGCGCCGCCCGCACGCACCCGCACGCAGTGCCGGTTGCCGACATCGGCGTACCAGACCGCGCCCTGGTCGTCGAGGCAGATTCCGTCGGGGTGGTCGCCGGGGGTCGGGGCCCAGACCCGCCGATTTGCCAGGTCGCCCGAATCCGCGATGTCGTAGGCGGTGAGCCGCTCGCCGTAGGATTCGGCGACGATGAGGGTCGCCCCGTCCGCGGTGATCGCCATACCGTTCGGGAACGCCAGCTCCTCCGCGACCCGCCGCACCGCGCCGGTGGGATCGACGGCGACCACGAATCCCGGCGCGAATTCGCCGCCGGGGAAATCGAATCCGATGCTGTTGACATAGGCGGTACCCCGGGCGTCGACAACGATATCGTTCCATGGTTTGTCGGTGACCCCGGACAGGTCGGCATGCGTCACCAGATCGCCGCCGGGTTCCCGGCGCAGCAGCCGGCCGCCCGCCGAATCCACGATCAGCAACCGGCCGTCGGGCAGGAAATCGATGCACATCGGAAACGACGGCACCGAGGCGACCACCTCGTGGTGCCCGTTCGCGTCCAGTGTGATCACCTCGTTGGCGCCCCAGTCGGAGAACCAGAGCCGCCCGTCGCGCCAGCGCGGCGATTCACCGAACACGATTCCGTCGAGCAACACCTCGGGGTTGTCCACCACGGCCGTCCCTTCTGTCGTCGTATCGATGTGGACGGGACCGCCCGCCGGAATTCATCGATCGCGAGCGACAGCTCGGCCGAGACCGTCCGCGGCGAGCGCATCCAGCAGCGCCCGCGGCCGACTAGCCACCGGGATCGCGGTACAACGCCGACGCCCCGGATGTCAGCCGGTGACCTCGCCCAGACCGCGGAGCAGGAACGCGTTCACCGCGTCGGTCGCCTCGAGCTGGACCAGATGCCCGGCATCGGGAATGCGTTCCACGGCACGCAGATCCGGGAGCGCGGCGCGCATGGTCGCGAGCGGGTCGCGACCGCTGAACCCTTCCATATCCGGATCCTTCTCGCCGTAGGCGAAATACACCGGCACCGTGGGAACGGCCTCGGCGAATGTCTCGGTGAGTTCCCAGTTCCGGTCGATCGCCCGATACCAGTTCAGCCCACCGGTGAACCCGGTGCGCTCGAAGTCCGCGGCCAGGGTGTCGAATTCGGCAGCCGGCAGCCACGGCCAGGGCAGGTCCGGCGCCACCGGCAGCGCATCGATATAGCGGGTGCCGGGCGGGTTGTTCCAGACATCGAGATAGTGATAATCGCCGCTGAGCGCGTAGTAGACCCGCGACAGGAATTCGCGCGGCTGCTCGGCCAGGTGGGCGTCGGCCACGCCCGGCTCCTGGAAGTACTGCAGATGCAGGAAATGCCGCTGCGCCATCTTCGCCCAGTAGTACCCGGGAGGTTTCGGCGCGCGCGGCGCGAACGGGTTGTTCAGGACGAACGCCGCCCGGACCCGCTCCGGCGCCCGCAGCGTCAGTTCCCAGAGCAGAGCGGCGCCGAAATCCACACCCACGAATACCGCCTGGTCGGCGTCGATATCGTCGAGCAGGGCCAGCAGATCGCCGATCACGGCCTCGTTGGTGTAGTCGTCGACGCTCTCGGGCGCTTCGGTCCGGCCGGCGCCCCGCAGGTCGGGCGCGATGGCCCGATACCCGGCCGCGGCGAGCGCGGAGAGCTGGCGATGCCAGACGTACCAGGTGTGCGGGAATCCATGACAGAAGATCACGGGGTGACCCTGACCTTGTTCGGCGATATGCATCCGCACGCCGCCGGTGGTGACGAACCGGTGTGTCGGCTCCACCGCACCTCCCAAATACTAGAACGCGTTACAGTTTCACGGTAACGTCCCGGGACTGTGAGCGGAACAACATTCCCCCTGAAAAATCGAATCGCGGTGGTCACCGGCGCGAGTCGCGGGATCGGCAAAGGTATCGCGCTGGAGCTGGGCGCGGCGGGCGCCACCGTGTATGTGACCGGGCGATCGCAGCAACCGGGCGCGCTCCCGGGCACCGTGCAGGAGACGGCCGAGCAGATCGGCGAACTCGGCGGCACCGGGGTGCCGGTGGTCTGCGATCACGGCGACGACGCGGCCACCTCCCGGCTCTTCGAACAGATCGGCGACGCGCACGGCCGCCTCGATGTGCTGGTGAACAACGTCTACAACTCCCCTGCCGCCGCCCGCTGGCTGGGCCGCAAGTTCTGGGAGGTACCGCCGAAGGCGTGGGACGAGACGTTCGATATCGGCGTACGTTCACATTACGCCGCGAGTGTCTACGCGGCCCCGCTACTGCTCCAGGGCAGCGGGCTCATCGTCAACGTCTCCTCACCCGGTTCCGTGCGCTATATGCACAATGCCGTATACGGAGTCGCGAAAACCGCCCTCGACCGGATGACCGCCGATTTCGCCCATGATCTCGCCGATACCGACGTCACCGTGGTGTCGATCTGGCCGGGCATCGTCAACACCGAACTACTGCAACTCGTCCCGGCCGACGACCAGGGCAACCGGATCGTCACCCTGCCCGGCGAGGGCAGTTTCGACCTGAACCTCGCCGAGAGCCCCCGGTTCGCAGGCCGCGCGGTGGTCGCGCTGGCCGCCGATACCGACCGCAAGAAGCGGTCGGGTGCCGCGTGGAAGGTGGCCGATCTGGCCGACGCCTACGGATTCACCGACCTCGACGGCCGGGTTCCCCGCAACGACTGAGACGCAGGCGGAGTTCGCCACCACGAACGGGACGGACGCGTACGGCGCCGTCCCGTCAGGCGAACTTGATCTCGAGCCCGATCCCCAGAATCGCGATGAACCAGACCAGACCGGTGAAGACGGTGATGCGGTTGAGGTTCTTCTCGGCGACCGTGGAGCCGGACAGGCTCGACTGCATACCACCACCGAACAGGCTGGACAGACCTCCGCCCTTGGCGCGGTGCAGCAGCACCAGCAGCACCAGCAGCAGGCTGGTGACGATCAGGAGGATATCCAGGAACATCCGCATGCGGGACAGTCTAACTATGCCGTCGGGTCGACCGACACCAGGTGGGTGAGCCGTTCGTCGCGGGCGAATTCCGCGACCGCCCGCTCACGGAGCAGGTCCTGCGCGGTGAGCCGCACCTTGTGCTGCTGCATATGCTCCGACCACGACCGGACCACGAATGCCTCGACGTAGCGATCCTCGGCACCGACATCGCGGTAGATCCGCCATTCCATGGCCCCGGTCCGCTGCCGCGACCGGCCCACGAACGCCATCGCCTCCAGGAATTCGGGCACCCGCTCCGGTGGGACGTCGTAGTCCTTCAGCACCAGCACCGGGCCGTCGTCGGGATCGGGTTCGACCACCAGCTGCGGTTCCGGCCAGTACGCGTGCGGGGTCAGATCGAAACCGGCCGCGAACTGCCGCATCGGCCACCAGATCGCGCTGATCGCGCAGACACCGAGCAGCGCCGCCGCCGCCAGCAGCGCGGTGACCGCACCGTAGGCCCCCGCGACCAGACCCCACACCACCGATCCGACGGCTTGACCGGCCATGAACACCAGCATGTACACCGACAGCCCGCGGGCGCGGACCCAGCCGGGCAGCAGCAGCTGCATAGTGGCGTTCATGGTCGACAGGGTGAGCAGCCAGGCTGCGCCCGCGAAAATCAGCAGGACGAGTACCAGCGCCTCGACCTTCAACAGCGCGGTGCCACCGCACGCCACACCGAAGACGACCGCCGCGGTCGCGACCTGCTGGGTCGGAGTGAGGGCGGCCCGCACCCGGGCCAGGCTCACCGCGCCCAGCACCGCGCCGACGCCGAGCGCGCCCAGCATGATGCCGTACCCCGAGGACCCCAGCCCGAGCTGATTGCGCGCGATCACCGGCAACAGCGCCCACAGCGCGCTGGCGGGGGCCACGAACAGGATCGTGCGCAGCAGCACCCGCCGGATCGCGGGCGCGGCCTTGATGAAGCGGGTTCCCGCCTGCAGCGCGGCCAGCGGCCGTTCACTCGGTAGTTCCCGCTCGACCCGCGGCCGGTGCCAGAACAGCAGCGCGGCGACGATGGCGCCGAAGGACAGGGCGTTGAGCGTGAACACCAGCGCCGGGCCCGATACCGCCACCAGCACACCCGCGATGGCCGGGCCGACCGCACGGCCGATGTTCATATTCATACTGCCCAGCGCCGCCGCCGACGGAATCTGGTCGCGCGGGACCAGTTCGGGCTGGATCGCCTGCCAGGAGGGCGCCACGACCGCCTGTCCGCAGCCGAGCAGGAAGAGGAGGGTGAGCAGCACCGACGGTGTGGTGTGCCCGGTGGCGGTGGCGACCGCCAGGATTATCGCCAGCACCGCCATCGTGGACTGCGCGCCCAGCAGCAGGCGGCGGCGGTCCAGCAGGTCGGCCAGTACGCCGGACGGTATGGACAGGATCATCACCGGCAGCGTGGTGGCGGTCTGTACGAACGAGACCAGCGCGGCCGCGTTGGGCTGGTCGACCAGTACCCACTGCGCCCCCACCATCTGCATCCAGGTGCCGAGATTGGAGACCAGCTGGGCGATCCACAGCGCCCGATAGACCCGGGACCGCAACGGCGCCCATGTGGAAACAGGTTTCGAGGCGGCGGTGGTCACTCGGGACAGCATAGCCCCGCGCTCCGACCGGCCTGCCGGGTGAATAGTGCCGGGCCGTACCCGGGCCTGGCCCATACCGTCCCCGGGCCGGTTCCGCCCGGGATCCGGCACGCTCACGCGGTGAGCCGGTCGTCCTCACTGATGAACCGGGTGGCGATCACGCTCACCACTGCGGTCGACACCAGATAACCGCAGGCAAGCCACGGTGTCGAACCGCCTGCCGCGATCAGCGCCGTGATGATCATCGGGGTCAGGCCCGACGCGTAGATTCCGGAGAACTGGTAAACGAACGACAGCCCGGTGTATCGCACCTCGGCCGGATACAGCCCCGCGTACAAAGTGCCCTGCGCGCCGTAGAACAATGCGTGCGCCACACCGAAAACCGCGATGATCGCGACGGTGAAGATCACGATATTCCCCGTCTCGAAGAGCGCGAAGACGGGGTACACCAGCACTCCGTAGGCGGTGATACCGGCGATGTAGACCCGGCGTGGGCCGAAGCGGTCGGCGAGCAGACCGGACACCGGGATGAGCGCGGCCATCACCACGGCCGCGACGGTCACCGCCACCAGCACCGGGACCTGCTCGAATCCGAGATGCCCGGTCGCGAAGGTGATCGCGAAAACACCCCAGGTGTTGAATGCCGCGCCCTCACCCCAGCGGGAAAGCAATCCGAGCACGGTGTTGCGCCGGGAACGGGCATTGCGGAACAACTCGACCACGGGCACTTTCGAAATCCGGTTGAGCCGGTCCACCTCCCGGAAGGCGGGCGTCTCGTCGATCTTCAGGCGCACCACCAGGCCGATCAGCACCAGCACCAGGCTGGCGCCGAACGCGATCCGCCAGCCGTATTCGAGGAATGCCGTTTCGCTCAACGTCGTCCGCAGCACCGCGAATACACCGGTTCCCAGGGCGAGCCCGAGTGCCAGGCCGACCTGCGGGTAGCTGCCGAACAGGCCTACTTTCCGGCGTGGGCTGTGCTCGACGGCGAGCAATACCGCACCGGCCCATTCACCACCGAGCGCGAAACCCTGCAGCATCCGCAGCAGCAGGAGCAGGATCGGGGCCACGACGCCGATCGCGGCGGCGGTGGGCAGAACACCCATCAGTGCGGTGGACCCGCCCATGATCGCCATGGTCAGGGCCAGCGTTTTCTTCCGGCCGATCCGGTCGCCGATATGGCCGAAGACGAGCCCGCCGACCGGCCGCATGACGAAACCGACGGCGAAGGTCGCGAACGACAGCATCGTCCCGACGAACGCGCTGTTGTTCGGGAAGAAGAGTTTGTCGAAGACCAGACCCGCCGCGGTGGCGTACAGAAAGAAGTCGTACCACTCGACGGTGGTGCCGATCAGGCTCGCCACCACCGCTTTCCTGGTGTCGGCGGCCCCGAGCCGCTCATCGGGTGCCGCGGCGCGATCGTCCGGGCGGGTCCCGGCCGGCCCTGTTTCCAGTAGTGACATCGTGTTCCCTTCGCTCCCGCATCGATCGCCGGACGAAGGTACGAAGACAACGGCCCGGACAGGAAGCGTTGAAATCAATGAGATCCGAGCAGCGGGCGGGTTTCGGCGCCCGGGATCGGGCCGCGCGCCGGTAGCATCGCCGTCATGCCGGGACCAGCGCTCCGAATCGGTGCCGCACTGGCACTGCTCGTACTCGCCGCGACAGCGTGTTCGGACAACGAGCCGGGGCCGGCCGCACCCGAACCCACCCCCATGGGCCATACCTATATATCCACCGAGGTCACCGGTGTGCCCATCCCCGGCGGCGGGCCGCTCACCCTCACCTTCGCCGACGGCCGGATCTCGGCGGATGCCGGGTGCAATACCCATACCGGCGCGGTGGATCTGCGCGACCACGTCCTGCACGTCTCCGATCTGGCGAGCACGCTCGTCGGATGCCCGGGGGATCGGGCCGGCTCCGACGCCTGGGTCGGCGACCTGCTGCGCGCCGACCCCACCTGGCAGCTCGAGCGGGATCGGCTGACACTGACCGGGAAGAACACCACCGTCGTCCTCACCGACAAGAAGGTGCTGCTCCCCGATCGCCCCCTCCGCGGTACCGAATGGGTGGTCACCACGCTGCTCACTCCCGAGGCCCAGGTGCAGTCGCGCACCGTCGACGAGGTACGGCCCACCCTCCTCTTCGGCGACGACGGCGGGCTCACCGGTTTCGCGGGCTGCAACCGGCTCACGGGCCGGGCCACGGTCACCGATACGCCGGACGGCGCCGATATCGCGTTCACGGCGGCCACCACGCGAATGATGTGCGCACCGGAGATCATGGAGGTCGAGCGGGCGGTCCTGGCCGCTCTCGACGGCACCGCCCACGCGACCGTGGACGCGGACACCCTGACCCTGCGCAACCCGAACGGTCACGGACTGGCCCTGCGCGCCGTATAGGCCCGTGCGGCGGCATTGCCGAGACGGCACCCCTTTCGTACGCTCCGACCGTATGGACGACTTCTCCGCGCTGATCGGCCGCGAGGTCGAACAGGTGTGGGTCTGGT
This sequence comes from Nocardia sp. NPDC024068, assembly GCF_040638875.1. Classification (NCBI taxonomy): domain Bacteria; kingdom Bacillati; phylum Actinomycetota; class Actinomycetes; order Mycobacteriales; family Nocardiaceae; genus Nocardia; species Nocardia sp. NPDC024068. The sequence goes on from NZ_JBEZYU010000063.1 coordinate 12,359, forward strand.
GGTCGCTGCGCCTGGTTTTCGATCTCGGTGGTTCGGATGAACCCGGTTCCTACGTCGACCTGACGAATTTCCGGTTCACCGACGCGGCGGGGGTACCGACCGAAATCCGGGTCGAGGAGGATCCGCGGACGGCCGGACCGGTTCTGGGCCTGCTGCGCCGGCGGGTCGCCGAGGCGCGGGTCCGAGATCGGGAACTGTTCCTCGCCTTCGCCACCGGAGAATGTATCGTCTGCCCACCGCACCCCCACTTCGAAGCGTGGGCCGCGATTCTCCCGGGCGGCGCACAGCACTTCTGCCCGCCCGGCTACTGACCACACCCGACGCGGCCGGACCGGATCCGGTGGTCGACGCGGTAGGCCCGGAACGCACCGAGGCCCGCCGGGAACGGTGTCCCGACGGGCTTCGGCGATGGCCGGGATCCGCCTAGGGCAGCGGGCCGCCCGCCGCGATGGCGGACAGGGTGGCGAATTCGTCGCCCTTGAGCGAAGCCCCACCGACCAGCGCGCCGTCGATATCGGTCTGCTTGATCAGCTCACCGATATTCTTGGCGTTGACCGAGCCGCCGTAGAGCACCCGCACGGAATCGGCGACCTGCTCGTTCGCCAGCCGCGCCAGTTCCGCGCGAATCGCGCCGCACACCTCCTGCGCGTCCGCCGGCGTCGCGACCTTGCCGGTGCCGATCGCCCAGACGGGTTCGTAGGCGATGACCACCTTCGCGATCTCCGCGGCCGACAATCCCTTCAGCGATCCACGCAGCTGTTCGAGGTTGTACTCGACGTGGGTGCCGGCCTCCCGGACGTTGAGCCCCTCGCCGATGCAGACGATCGGGGTGATCCCGTGCTTCAGCGCCTGCTTGGCCTTGGCGAGCACGGTGGCGTCGTCCTCGTTGTGGTACTGACGGCGCTCGGAATGCCCGACCACCGCGTACCCACAATTCAGCTTGGCCAGCATGGCCGCGCTGACCTCACCGGTGTAGGCGCCCGATTCGTGCACCGACACATCCTGCGCACCGTAGGTGATGCGCAGTTTGTCGCCCTCGATCAGGGTCTGCACGCTGCGCAGATCGACGAACGGCGGGACGACCGTGACATCGACCTTGTCGAAGTACTTGTCGGGCAGCGCGAACGCGATCTTCTGCACCAGGGCGATGGCCTCGAGGTGATTGAGGTTCATCTTCCAGTTGCCCGCGATCAGCGGTTTCCGAGCCATCTACGCACCTTCCGCGTCATCGAGCACGCTGATCCCGGGCAGCGTTTTGCCTTCCAGGTATTCCAGCGAAGCCCCGCCGCCGGTGGAGATATGCGAGAAATCGCCCTCCGGGATACCGAGCGCGCGCACGGCCGCGGCGGAATCGCCGCCCCCGACCACGGTGAACGCGCCCTTACCGGTGGCCTGGGCGATGGCCTCGGCCACACCCCGGGTCCCGGCCGCGAACTTCTCGAACTCGAACACACCCATCGGGCCGTTCCAGAACACGGTCCGCGCCTCGGTGAGCAGCGCCGCGAAACGCCGCACCGATTCGGGGCCGATATCCAGGCCCGTCCAGCCATCGGGAATCTCGTTGCACTCCACCACCTTCGACTCGGCGGTGGCGGAGAAGGAGTCGGCGACCACGATATCGCGCGGCAGGTGGATCACATCGGCGTAGCGGTCCAGCAGACCCTTGCAGGTCTCGATCATCTCCTCCTGCAGCAGCGAGGATCCGACCGGCAGCCCCTCGGCGGCAAGGAAGGTGAAGCACATCCCGCCACCGATGACCAGGGTGTCGACCTTGGGGGCCAGCGCCTCGATCACGGCCAGTTTGTCCGACACCTTGGACCCGCCGAGCACCACCGCGTAGGGGCGGTCGGTGGATTCGGTGAGCTTGGCCAGCACCGCGGCTTCGGCCGCGACGAGTGTGCCCGCGTAATGCGGCAGCAGTGTCGCCACGTCGTATACCGAGGCCTGCTTGCGATGCACGACGCCGAAGCCGTCGGAGACGAACGCACCGTCGTCGCCGACCAGTTCCACCAGCGCGGCGGCCAGTTTCGCCCGGTCTGCGTCGTCCTTGCTGGTTTCGCGCGGATCGAAACGGATGTTCTCCAGCAGCAGCACATCGCCGTCGGTGAGGCCCTCGGAGCGCGCCAGCGCGTCCTGCCCCACCACATCGCCGGCGAGCTGCACATTGCGACCCAGTTCGTCGCTCAGCCGGGCGGCCACCGGGGCCAGCGACAGCGCCGGATCCGGGGCACCCTTCGGGCGGCCGAGATGCGCGGTGACGACCACCTTGGCGCCGGCCTCCGCCAGCGCCTTGATGGTCGGCGCCGAAGCGATGATGCGGCCCGGGTCGGTGATCGTGCCGTTGTCGAGGGGAACGTTGAGGTCCGAGCGCACGAGTACGCCGCGGCCCTCGACGCCCTCGGCGAGGAGATCGTCCAGAGTTTTGATGCTCACGCCGACCCTAGAGGGACTTGCCGACGAGGCCGATGAGATCGGCGAGGCGGTTGGAGTAGCCCCACTCGTTGTCGTACCACGAGTAGACCTTCACCTGGTCGTCGATGACCTTGGTCAGCGGCGCGTCGTAGATCGAGGAATGCGGATCGGTGACGATATCGCTGGAGACGATCGGGTCGACGCTGTACTTCAGGATGCCCTTCAGCGGACCATCCGCGGCGGCCTTGAACGCGGCGTTGATCTCATCGACGGTCGCCTTCTTCGCGAGGTCGGCCGTGAGGTCGGTGATCGAGCCGGTGGGGATCGGCACCCGCAGGGAGTAGCCGTCCAGCTTGCCGTTGAGTTCCGGCAGCACCAGGCCGATGGCCTTGGCCGCACCGGTGCTGGTCGGCACGATGTTCACCGCGGCGGCGCGGGCACGGCGCAGATCCTTGTGCGGACCGTCCTGCAGGTTCTGGTCCTGGGTGTAGGCGTGGATGGTGGTCATCAGGCCTTTGACGATCCCGAACTCGTCGTTCAGCACCTTCGCCAGCGGGCCGAGGCAGTTCGTCGTGCAGGACGCGTTGGAGATGATGTTCTGGCTGCCGTCGTACTTGTCGTCGTTGACGCCCATCACGATGGTGATGTCCTCGCCCTTGGCCGGGGCGGAGATGATGACCTTCTTGGCGCCCGCGGCCAGGTGCCCCTTGGCCTTGGTGGCGTCGGTGAAGATACCGGTGGACTCGACCACGACGTCCACACCCAGATCGCCCCACGGCAGCGCCGCCGGACCCTCCTTGATGGCCAGCGCCTTGATGCGCTGATCCCCGACCACGATGGTGTCCTCACCGTCGAGCGACACGTCCTTGGGCAGCCGGCCCAGGATCGAGTCGTACTTCAGCAGCGTGGCGAGGGACGCGTTGTCGGTGAGGTCGTTGACCGCCACGATCTCGATATCGGTGGTGCCCAGCGCCTTCTGCGCCTCCACCGCCCGGAAGAAGTTACGTCCGATACGACCGAAGCCGTTGATACCTACCCGGACAGTCACGTTTCTCGCTCCTCAGCTGTCAAGCGGATGATTCCGATGCCCCACCCACACTAATGCCTGAGCGCGACCTCTCCGACACGCCCCTTACGTGCTGTGTTTTTGGCGCGCTGGCGCGCGCGGGGGTTCGGCCCCCTTGGCGTCTGCTGTCAGCGCTCGAGACTCGTGGCTTCGCCACATGCGCTTCGAGCGCTGACAGCAGACGCGGGCCGAACCCTTTGTGGGCCTCGCTGAACTCGGCACAGGAGCCGGGGTGCGAAGCCGCGAGTCACGAGGGCCGACAGCAGGCGCTCAGGAGGGCCGGACCTCGAGCGGCGGAGCCGCTCCAACTACTCAAGCGTCGTCGAGGAGTTCCGCCGTCACCGCCGACTCCGTATCCGGCACCCCCAACTCCTTCGCCCGCCGGTCCGCCATGGACAGCAACCGCCGAATCCGCCCCGCGACCGCGTCCTTGGTCATCGGCGGGTCGGCGAGCTGCCCGAGTTCTTCGAGCGAAGCCTGCCGATGCTCGACCCGCAGCTTCCCGGCCGCGGCCAGATGGTCCGGCACATCGTCGCCCAGCAGTTCCAGTGCCCGTTCCACCCGCGCCGCCGCGGCGACCGCGGCCCGGGCCGAGCGGCGCAGGTTGGCGTCGTCGAAGTTGGCGAGCCGGTTCGCGGTGGCCCGCACTTCCCGCCGCATCCGGCGTTCTTCCCAGGTGAGCCGGGTGTCCTGGGCGCCCATCCGGGTGAGCAGCGCCCCGATCGCCTCGCCGTCTCGTACGACCACGCGATCGGTACCGCGTACCTCGCGGGCCTTCGCGGAGATACTCAGCCGCCGCGCCGCGCCGACCAGTGCCAAGGCGGCCTCCGGGCCCGGGCAGCTCACCTCTAGCGCGGAGGAGCGGCCCGGTTCGGTGAGCGAGCCGTGTGCGAGGAAGGCGCCGCGCCAGGCGGCTTCCGCGTCGGCGACGCTGCCGCCGACGACCTGAGCGGGCAGGCCGCGCACCGGCCGCCCGCGGACGTCGAGCAGTCCGGTCTGGCGGGCCAGGGCCTCGCCCTCCTTCGCGACCCGGACCACGTATCGGGAGGATTTGCGCAGGCCACCGGCACTGAGCACATGGACATCCGACCCGTATCCGTAGAGTTCGAAGATTTCCCGCCGTAGCCGCCGGGCGATGGAGCCCATATCGACCTCGGCTTCGACGATCACCCGCCCACCGACGATATGCAGGCCGCCGGCGAAACGCAGCAGGGCGGACAGTTCGGCTTTGCGCGCACTCACCTGTGTTACGGCGAGCCGGCTCAGCTCGTCTTTCACTTCGGCTGTCATCGCCACGAGACGTGCTCCTTTCCACCCAACCCGGACCGCACATCCTGACCCATGTGCTGTCCCTCGACTCGAACCTCCGGCGCCTGTGGCCGGGGTTCGCGGATCAGTTGATCCAGTGCGGCGGCGAGCTTTCCGGGGTCGTGCCGGGCCGTTCCCGCGTCGGCGACGTCGGAAAAGATTACTCGTGCCCGTAATTGCCCGGCAGCTCTGGCCACATGTTCACGCTCGCGCCCTTCCGGCACGCACCCGGCGTCGACCAAAACCTCGTCGACCGCGAAATCCGGTGCGTGCTGGGACAATACATGCAGATGTCGTTCCGCGGAGAAACCCGCCGTCTCACCGGGCTGCGCGGCGAGATTCAAGATCAGCACTTTGCGGGCCCGGGTGCGCACCAGGGCCTCGTGCAGTCCGGGAACGAGCAGATGCGGGATCACACTGGTGAACCACGACCCCGGCCCGAGGATCACCGTATCCGCCCGCTCGATGGCGTCGGTGGCATCGACGCAGGCGGGCGGATCGGCGGGCAGCAACCGCACCCGGCGCACCTTGCCGGGGGTGGTGGCCACCGCCACCTGCCCGCGGATACAGCGGCTCACTCGCGGATCGGTCTCCAGACCGGATACATCGGCCTCGATATCCAGCGGGATGGTCGACATCGGCAGCACCCGGCCGGTGGTTTTCAGCAGGGCGCCGACCTGGTCCAGCGCGGCCACCGGATCGCCGAGGACCTCGGTGAGCCCGGCGAGCAGCAGGTTGCCCACGGAATGCCCGGCCAGCGCACCGGTGCCGCCGAACCGGTGCTGCACCGTGCGGGTGAGCACACTGTCGGCGTCGGCGGACAGTGCGGCCAGCGCCATCCGCAGATCCCCGGGCGGCGGGACTCCCAGTTCCCGGCGCAACCGGCCGGAGGATCCGCCGTCGTCGGCGACCGTGACGATCGCGCTGATGCGCCTGGTCAGCGCGCGGACCGCGGTGAGTGTGGCGTAGAGCCCGTGGCCGCCGCCGAGCGCGACGATCGCCGGGTCCGCGGCTTGGAGCGGGTCGCTGTCGGGATTGTTCATTCGCGCCCCAGATCCCGGTGCAGTACGCGCACCGTGTCCACCGGCCCGTCCGCGCCGTCCTCGATCCGGCCGCCGGTGAGTCCGCCGAGGGCCTCGGCGATCGCGACGCTGCGATGTCTGCCGCCGGTGCAGCCCACTGCGACCGTCATGTATCGCTTCCCCTCTTGGCGGTAACCCTGGGTGGTCAGCTCGATCAGGTGGTCGCAGGTCCGCAGATAGTCGTCGGCGCCCGGACGCGACAGCACATAGTCACTGACCACCGTTTCCTGACCGGTGTGCTGCCGAAGTTCTGGTACCCAATGGGGGTTGGGAAGAAAACGCACATCCAGAACCATGTCCGCGTCCAGCGGGACACCGTACTTGAAGCCGAACGATTGCACGGTCAGCTGCAGCGCGGCGGGCGTGCCGCCGCCGTAGACCTCCTCGAGTTTGCGGTGCAGCTGGTGGATCGACAGCTCGGTGGTGTCGATGACCACATCGGCCGCCGATTTCACCCCGGCAAGCCGCACCCGCTCGGCCGCGATACCGGCCGACAGGGTCCCGTCAGCGCTGTCGTTCTGTAGCGGATGCCGGCGCCGGGCGAATCCGAACCGGCGGATCAGCACATCGTCGGAGGCTTCGAGAAACAGGATCCGGGTGGGCACCCCGCGGGTGCGCAGCTGCTCGGTCACCGCGGGCAGGTCGCCGGTGAAGAACCGGCTCCGCACATCCATCACGATGGCCAGCCGCCGGATGGGCGGGTCGGCCGAGGCGCCCAGCTCCACCATGCGGCCGATCAGCTCCGGCGGCAGGTTGTCGGTGACATACCAGCCGAGATCCTCCAGGACACGCGCCGCCGTCCCCCGGCCGGCGCCGGAAAGGCCGGTCACCATGACAACCTCGACCGGGGTCCCCGGCTCGCCGCCCGGGACCATTTTCGTACTGTTGTTCGATTCGACGCGAGTCATGTACCACCCGGATCCGTGTTCGGGAATGCGTTTCGGTCACGTAGCTGTACGCCTGCGCCCCGGAGCTGCGAGGGGGCGCAGAACCTAACGTACGTGACACGAGCGGATCACCGTGTAGTTGCGGCGGCCGCCGCGCCGAGCGCGATGAGTGACACAGCGCGAGCGCGATAAGTGACACAGCGCGAGCGCGATAAGTGACACAGCGCGAGCGCGATAAGTGACACAGCTCGGGGCTAGCGATCCTGTAGCGCCGCCAGCACCGCCTCCGCCGTGGTGCGGCCGATTCCCGGTACCTCGATGATCTCCTCGACCGTGGCCTCCTTGAGCCGGGCCACCGAGCCGAAATGGGTCACCAGCGCCGTCCGCCGGGCCGCGCCGAGACCGCGTACGGAGTCCAGCGCCGAGGCCGTCATCCGACGGGACCGTTTGCTGCGGTGGAAGGTGATCGCGAAGCGGTGCGCTTCGTCACGCACCCGCTGCAAGAGGTAGAGGGCCTCGCTGGTGCGCGGCAGGATCACCGGATCCGGTTCGCCCGGCACCCACACCTCTTCCAGGCGTTTGGCCAGTCCCACCACGGCGATATCGGTGATCCCCAATTCCTCCAGGACCTCGGCCGCGGCGGCCACCTGCGGCGCGCCGCCGTCCACGACATACAGATTGGGCGGGTAGGCGAATTTGCGCGGGCGCCCGGTATGCGGGTCGATACCGGGCCGGGAGGTGAGTTCCGGGAACTCATCGGCTACAGCGTCGGCACCCGTGACCGACGTGACCGGGGCAGTTCCGGCGAGGTCGGCCTGTTCGGTCGCGTCCCGCTCCCGGCGCAACCGGGTGAACCGGCGCCGGGTGACCTCGGCGATACTGCCGACATCATCGGAGCGGCCTTCCCCCGCTGCCTCCCGGATCGCGTAGTGCCGGTAATCGGATTTCTTGGGCAGCCCGTCTTCGAATACGACCAGCGATGCCACCACATCGGTGCCCTGGACATGCGAGATGTCGACGCATTCGATCCGCAGCGGGGCGGTATCGAGGTCGAGGGCGTCCTGGATGTCCTGCAACGCCACCGACCGGGAGGTCAGGTCCCCGGCCCGGCGGAGTTTGTGCTGGGCCAGCGCCTCCTTGGCGTTGCGCGATACGGTTTCGGCGAGTGCCTTCTTGTCTCCACGCTGTGGAACCCGGACCCGCACCGCGGCCCCCCGCAGCGTCGACAACCAGCGCTGGACCTCGTCCACGTCGGCGGGCAGTTCCGGCACCAGAACCTCCCGCGGCACCACCGCCCCCGGCTGCTCACCGGCGGTCTGCGCGGCGACGGCGGCCTGCTCGCCGTAGAACTGGGTGAGGAACTGTTCCACCAGGGCCGCCAGTTCGCCACCGGCCTCCGCGGTATCGGCGGCGTCACCGGATTTGTCGACCACCCAGCCGCGCTGTCCGCGCACCCGGCCGTCGCGTACGTGGAAGATCTGCACCGCGACCTCGAGGTCGTCGCCGGCGAACGCGATCACATCGGCGTCGGTGCCGTCGCCCAGCACCACCGCCTGTTTCTCCAGGGCCCGGCGCAGGGCCTGCGTATCGTCCCGCAATCGTGCCGCGGTCTCGAAATCGAGGTCCGCGGAGGCGGCGTGCATGCGGCGTTCCAGATCCTTGACCATCCGATCGGTGCGCCCGGCCAGGAAATCGCAGAAATCATCCACGATGCGCCGGTGCTCGGCCGCCGAGACCCGGCCCACGCAGGGCGCCGAGCATTTGTCGATATAGCCGAGCAGGCAGGGGCGGCCCATCTGGCTGTGCCGTTTGAAGACCCCCGCCGAACAGGTCCGGGCCGGGAAAACCCGTAGCAGCAGGTCGAGGGTTTCCCGGATCGCCCAGGCATGGGCGTAGGGGCCGAAATAGCGGACGCCCTTCTTACGCGCGCCGCGGTAGACGAACAGCCGCGGATACTCCTCGTTCAGGGTCACCGCCAGCACCGGATAGGACTTGTCGTCGCGATAGCGGACGTTGAAGCGGGGATCGAATTCCTTGATCCAGTTGTATTCGAGCTGTAGCGCTTCCACCTCGGTGGACACCACGGTCCACTCGACGCTCGCGGCGGTGGTGACCATCTGCCGGGTCCGGGGGTGCAGCGCGGCCACATCGGCGAAATACGAGTTCAGCCGATTACGCAGGCTTTTCGCCTTACCGACGTAGATCACCCGGCCGTACGAATCCCGGAATTTGTATACGCCGGGTTCGAGCGGGATGGTGCCGGGCTGCGGCCGGTACGTCGCGGGATCTGCCACGCAACCAGCGTAGTAGCGGCCTCGGACACGATTTATCCGACTGTCGTCGATACCCGGCCGCCGGCGCCGCGAGAAGCACGATCGGGCGGAACGGGTCGCGGCGGCATCGGCGCCCGCCGCGGGGCGCCCCGCGCCGGCGACGCACCCCTTACGCCCGCGCGAGTCCCACTCGTCTGCCGCCCCGGACCGCTAGAGTTCGGAATATGCGCCCGGTACAACGGATTCGGTACGCACTGTCGATCACGGGTCTGCTCGTGGCCGCCTCGCTGAGTGGTTGCGGTGACGACTCCGGCGCCGCGGGCCCGTGCGCCCCGTCCCCGAACGGCACCCCGATCACCGCCGCCCCGGCCTCCGGTTCGGCGGCGCCCACCTCGCGTGACCTGGCCACCAATCCCGAGATCGCCTCCGGCTATCGCTCCGGGATGAGCGCGGTCCACACCACCGGGTACGCCGTATCCACCGCCAACTCGCACGCCACCCGCGCCGCCTGCGAGGTGCTGCGCGCCGGCGGCACCGCGGCCGATGCGCTGGTCACCGCGCAAACCGTGCTCGGGCTCACCGAACCGCAGGCCTCCGGTCTCGGCGGCGGCGCGTTCCTGCTCTACTACGACGCCGAACACGAAACCATCCAGGCCTACGACGGCCGGGAGACCGCCCCCGCCGAGGCCACCGAGAACTACCTGCGCTGGATCAGCGATTCCGACCGCACCGAACCCCGGCCGGACGCCCGGGCCAGCGGCCGGTCGATCGGGGTTCCCGGGGTGGTGCGGTTGCTGGAGGCGGCGCATACCGAGCACGGGCACACCGAGTGGCGGGAGCTGTTCGAGCCGGCCGTCGCGCTGGCGGACCGGGGGTTCGAGATCAGCCCCCGGCTGGCCGGTCAGATCGCCGATTCCGCGGCCGAGCTGGCCCGCGATCCCGCCGCGGCCGAGTATTTCCTGAACCCCGACGGTTCACCGAAACCGGCGGGCACCGTGCTCACCAATCCGGCGCTGTCCAAAACCATGAACACCGTCGCCACCGAGGGCGCGGAGGCGTTCTACACCGGATCCATCGCCGAGGCCATCGTCGCCGCGGCGGCCTCCGGCAGCGGCGGGCGCACCCCCGGCCTGCTGTCGGCCGCCGATCTGGACGGTTACCGCGCTGTCGAACGGTCCCCGCTGTGCACGGGGTACCGGGAGCACGAGGTCTGCGGTATGCCGGGTCCCTCCTCGGGTGGTATCACGGTCGCCGCCACCCTCGGCATCCTGGAGAATTTCGATATTCCCGGCCTGCTTCCGGAGCGAGTGGATCGCAACGGCGGCGTGCCCCGGGCCGAGGCGGCGCATCTGATCGCGGAGGCCGAACGCCTCGCCTACGCCGACCGGGACAAATACATCGCCGACCCCGATTACATTCCGCTGCCGGGTAATACCCCCGACACGCTGGTGAATCCGGACTATCTGCGGGACCGGGCCGGGCTCATCGATCCCGCCCGCAGTATGGGCACCGCGCAACCCGGCGAGTTCGGGCCCACCACGCTGGGCGCCGGACCGCAGCAACCCGAACACGGCACCAGCCATATCTCGGTGGTCGACTCCTACGGCAATGCCGCGGCCATGACCACCACAGTGGAATCGGCCTTCGGGTCCTTCCATATGGTCGACGGCTTCCTGCTCAACAATCAGCTCACCGATTTCGCCACCGACCCGGCGGGTCCCGACGGCGCACCGGTGGCCAACCGGATCGAGCCGGGCAAACGCCCGCGCAGCTCCATGAGCCCCACGCTCGTCTTCGAACGCGGCGCCGACGGCGCTCCGGGCGCGCTCACTCATGTCGTCGGTTCACCCGGTGGTTCGGTGATCATCCAGTTCGTGGTGAAAACCCTGATCGGCATGCTGGATTGGGGCCTGGACCCGCAGCAGGCGGTATCGGCGGTCGCGTTCGGGGCCGCGAACACACCGGTCACCAATGTCGGCGGCGAGCATCCGGCGATCGACAGCAGCGCCGACGGCGCGCACGACCCGCTGGTCACCGGGCTACGGGAACGCGGGCATCAGGTATCGGTGGCCCCGCAGACCAGTGGACTGAGTGTGCTGGCCCGCGACGGTGAGACCGGATGGGTCGGCGGCGCCGATCCGCGCCGGGAGGGCGAGGTCCTGGGAGATACCCGCTAGCGAGGGTTGCCGGTCCCGTCGGTGTACTTCGCGCCGAGTTCCCGCAGCCGATCCAGGGCGGCCGCCGCATGCTCGCCGTCGTTGGAACGGATCGCCAGCATCGGCACGTAGTCGTCGTTCACCAGCTCCAGCCGGGCCCAGGCCTTACGGTCCGGGAAGGAGACCCCGCGAACATGTTTCCACTCGAACTCGTTGTCGCCGAGAACGTTGCGCACCACCACCCCGCGCTCGCCGGCCCGCACTCGCGGCCGGGTGAGCAGCAGGACAGCGATCGCGCCGAATATCCCGATGGCGACCATCGCGAACTGGTCGACGACCCGGAAGTTCACCCCGGTGTAGTCGACCCGCAGGAACACACCGAGCAGGGTGAAGGCGATCAGCAGACCGGCGGCCACGATCACCGCGGTCCGCCGCGATTTCCGCGCCCGCACCTCCAGCTCCCACCCGGGCTCATCCGTCCGGGCGGTATCCGCCCGGCGCCATATCCGTACCACCGGCATCGGCTCAGCTCGCCGCCCGTAACCCACGCAGGGTGAGCGCGGCGTCCAGTGCGGCCGCGGCCGCCTGCTCGCCCTTGTTCTCCGCGGAATCGGGCAGCCCGGCCCGGTCCAGGGCCTGCTTCTCGTCGTTGGTGGTGAGCACCCCGTTGGCGACCGGAGTGCTCTCGTCCAGCGAGACCCGGGTCAGACCGGCGGTCACCGCGTCGCAGACATAGTCGAAATGGGGGGTGTCCCCGCGGATCACCACACCGAGCGCGACCACCGCGTCATGGGTGCGGGCGAGTTCCTGGGCCAGTACCGGTAGTTCCATGGCGCCCGCGCACCGTGCGACGGTGGTGTGCCGGACCCCGGCGTCGGCGGCGACGCGTTCGGCGTTGGCGACGAGGGTGTCGCAGATCTCGGTATGCCACCGGGATGCGACGATGGCCAGCCGCAGATCCTTGGCGTCGGCGAGGGTGAAGTTCGGTACCCCGGTGCCGCTCATCGGTTTCCGCCTTTCGATCCGGGTATCGTCACTGCGCGGTCTCCCCCAGGTCCAGATCGTCCAGACCCACCAGGTCGTGGCCCATCCGGTCCCGTTTGGTGCGCAGGTAGCGCAAGTTCTCGGCGTTGGCGCGGACCGGCATCGGCACCCGTTCGGTGATCCGTAGCCCGTAGCCGTCGAGGCCGACCCGTTTGGCCGGGTTGTTGGTGAGCAGTCGCATGGACCGGATACCCAGGTCGACCAGGATCTGCGCCCCCGTACCGTAGTCCCGCGCATCGGCGGGCAGCCCGAGCTCGATATTCGCGTCGACCGTATCGTGCCCGGAATCCTGTAGCTGATAGGCCTGCAGTTTGTGCATCAGGCCGATACCGCGGCCTTCGTGCCCGCGCATGTAGAGCACCACTCCGCGTCCCTCGGCGGCCACCATTTCGAGGGCCGCGTCCAGTTGCGGCCCGCAGTCGCAGCGCAGCGAGCCGAACACATCGCCGGTCAGGCATTCGGAATGCACCCGGACCAGCACATCCTCGCCCTCGCCGAGGTCGCCGCGGACCAGCGCGACATGTTCCACATCGTCGTAGATGCTCTGATACCCGACGGCGGTGAACTCACCGTGCAGCGTCGGGATCCGCGCCTGCGCCACCCGCACCACATGCTTCTCGTGCTTGCGACGCCAGGCGATCATCTCCGCGATCGAGATCATGGCCAGTTCGTGTTCGTCGGCGAAGACCCGCAGTTCGTCGGTGCGAGCCATATGCCCGTCGTCCTTCTGACTGACGATCTCGCAGATCACGCCGGCCGGGCGCAGACCGGCCATCCGCGCCAGGTCCACCGCGGCCTCGGTATGCCCGGGACGACGCAGCACACCACCGTCCTTGGCCCGCAGCGGCACCACATGGCCCGGGCGGGTGAAATCGTTGGGTTTGGCGTCGCCGTCGGCCAGCAGCCGGATGGTGGTGGCGCGATCGGCGCCGGAGATACCGGTGGTGACGCCTTCGCGGGCGTCCACCGACACGGTGTAGGCCGTGCCGTGTTTGTCCTGGTTCACCGCGTACATCGGCGGCAGTCCCAGGCGGTCGCAGTCGTCACCGGTGAGCGGTACGCAGATGTAGCCGGAGGTGTACCGGATCATGAACGCCACCAGCTCGGGAGTGGCCTTCTCCGCGGCGAAGATGAGGTCGCCCTCGTTCTCCCGATCCTCGTCGTCGACGACGACGACCGGTTTACCGGCCGCTATATCGGCGACGGCGCGCTCGATGCTGTCGAACCTGGTCACGTCTGCAATGCTCCATCTCGATTGGTCCCGATCACACTACTGTGTCCCACCAGGCGGTCCGGTCGCGGCCGCAGGTATCCGCCCGGCGCCGCGGCGCCGGGCGTCAGCCGCGCTGCTGCAGGCGTTCGACGTATTTCGCGATCACATCGACCTCGAGGTTGACGACCGCGCCGGGGGTGGACGCGCCGAGGTCGGTCAGACTCAGTGTGGTCGGAATCAGCGAGATCTCGAACCAGTCGCGAGCGTCGTCCGCGGCCGGGGAATCGGAGCGGCCCAGCGCCGAGACGGTCAGCGAGACACCGTTCACGGTGATGGAACCCTTCTCCACCACATACTTGGCGATTGCGTCCGGCAGCGTGATCCGGACGACCTCCCAGTTGCTCGACGGGGTCCGGCTCAGGATGGTTCCGGTGCCGTCCACATGCCCCTGCACGATATGACCGCCCAGCCGGCTGTTCACGGCGGCGGCGCGTTCCAGATTGACGCGGGCGCCGGGGCCCAGCCCGCCGATACTGCTTCGCCGCAGCGTTTCGCCCATCACGTCGACAGTGAACACATCGTCGAGTACATCGACAACGGTCAGGCAGACCCCGTTCACCGCGATCGAATCGCCGTGCCCGGCATCGGAGGTCACCAGTTTGCCGCGAATACTCAGCCGCGCGGCGTCGGTGAGTTGTTCGCAGGCGACGATTTCGCCCAATTCCTCGACGATGCCTGTGAACATGCCTTCTCCCGTTTCAGATCGATGTTCCGCATACGGAACGGCGGGAGTGGTACCGAATATTCCCAGTTCGCCGTCCACGACCAGACTAGTGGGCGCGTGCGAGGCGGGGCAGGGTGCCGGTCGGCGCCTCCGGGCCGCGACGGCGCACATCGCCCCCTTTCCGTAAATTTTCCGATCAAGAGATTTGCGTCACTATCGCTAGGACTAGACCTTTTGCTACCACGACAGGCGTAAATATCCCGCGATCGCGAACCGGAACATTCCCCTTTCCCCTACCGATACAGCATCGAAACCCGAAATGTTTCTCGATTTGCACGCTCACACCGGCTAACGCAATATTGTGAGGTGACCGGCTCGCCTCCACCCCGACCACTGCACGGGACGGCCGGGCACAGCGCTCCACCGATGACGGCCACCGCCGCGGAAAACCGTGTGCCACAAGCCTTCACCCGTACAACCGGATACGTCCACGACGCCTCGGGCAGATCGTCCCCGGCGGCGGGCCGGCGCTCCGGAACCCCCGGCCCCGCGACAGTGCTGTCCGGGCATCGGATCCCTGTCGCCGCCGCGCCGGAACCGATCCGCGCGACCGCCCCGCCTCCGGGTCGCCCCTGCCCTGTCCCGGCACGTTCACCACTCGAGGAAGCCGCCCCGCTATGACCACATTCACCGAGTCACCCCTGGAACGGCATTGCCGGCGGTACCGGGAGAAAGACCTGCTACCCGCCGTGGTCGATCCGGCGGCGCAACGCATCCTGCTCCATGTGGGCGCGACCTACGGCGCGGTGACCATGCCCACCGAACTCGGCGAACGAGTCCTGCAGGCATTACGGGCAAGCGGTATCGCCGGCCCCGTGTTCGCCCACCCCCGGGCGCGGCGCTGGACATTCCTCACCGGCCCCACCCGCCACGACGAATTCACCGCTACCGCGGCCGCCGAATTGTTCCGGCTCTACACCACCGTCGCCGGCACCGGCAGCCAGATCGTGCTGCCCTCGGCCGAGGACGAACACAGCGGTTACCGGGTCTGGGTGGCAGGTCCCGAAGCACTCGGCACCAGGCCGCCCCAGCACACGGTGATCGACGCCGCCCGGGAAAGCGGGCGAGCCCTCCGATAGCGCGCTCACCGCGGGACGGACGCCGCGATATCGATCAGCGGCCGGCGTGATGCGCCGACCGTGCCTCGGCGGCCCGCAACCGCAACTTCTCCACGGTCGCGCCGGGATCCTCGGTGTTGTAGATCGCCGACCCGGCCACGAAACAGTCGATACCCGCCTCCGCCGCCTGTTCGATCGTGTCGGCGTTGATACCGCCGTCGATCTCCACCACCAGGCGCAACTCGCCCGCGTCGACCAGCCGGCGCACCGCCTTCGCCTTCTCCAGCACCTCCGGGATGAAGGACTGTCCGCCGAACCCGGGTTCCACGCTCATCACCAGCAGGGTGTCGAAATCGCGCAGGATCTCCAGATAGGGCTCGATAGGAGTATTCGGTTTCACCGACAACCCCGCCTTCGCGCCCGCCGCCCGGATATCCCGCGCCACCGCCACCGGATCGTCGGTGGCCTCGGCGTGGAAGGTCACGTTGTAGGCGCCCGCCTCGGCGTACGGCGGCGCCCACCGCGCCGGATCTTCGATCATCAGATGGCAATCCAGTGGAATATCGGTGGCCTTCAGCAGGCTCTCCACCACCGGCAATCCCAAGGTCAGATTCGGTACGAAATGCGCGTCCATCACATCGACATGCAGCCAGTCCGCCCCCGCCACAGCATCGGCCTCCTCGGCCAGCCGCGAGAAATCGGCGGAAAGAATCGACGGCGCGATCATCGGAACGCCGGGACGGGTGAACGTGGGCTCGGACGCAGTCACACGGGGAGCTTATGTCTTCGGCGGCGCCTCCGGCGGGCGGGGCTGTAATTTTGGAGGCGCTCCGCGCCTCGAGGGTGGGGCCCTATTAACCCGGTTCTTCACTCCCGGCGGTCGGTCGCTGCGCTCCCTCCCTCTGGTCGCTCCA
>NZ_JBEZYU010000064.1:0-28527 GCF_040638875.1 Nocardia sp. NPDC024068
GGGGCCGGGCCGCATGCGGCCCGGCCCCCGGTGATCCCGGCCTATTTCGCCGATCGGAGGCGCGCAACCACCGTGTTCGATTTGATCTCGGAGTACGACACCCAGCTGCTCGACGCATTCTGGATGACCATCAAACTGACCCTGCTGTCCACGCTCGGTTCACTGGTTCTGGGCACGATCGTGGCCGGTATGCGGGTTTCTCCGGTGCCCGTGGCGCGCTGGGCCGGCACGGCCTATGTC
Source organism: Nocardia sp. NPDC024068 (assembly GCF_040638875.1). NCBI lineage: Bacteria > Bacillati > Actinomycetota > Actinomycetes > Mycobacteriales > Nocardiaceae > Nocardia > Nocardia sp. NPDC024068. The sequence goes on from NZ_JBEZYU010000064.1 coordinate 241, forward strand.
ACCGTGTTCCGCAACACCCCGCTCACGCTCATCCTGGTGTTCTGCTCGCTGGGCCTGTACTCCACACTCGGTATGAATCTGGCCTCCGAGGGCCCGACCTCGCTGGCCGACAACAATTTCCGCTGGGCGGTCATCGGGTTGAGCGTGTACACGGCGGCCTTCGTCTGTGAATCATTGCGCGCCGGAATCAACACGGTTGCGCTGGGCCAATCCGAGGCCGGGCGGTCGCTGGGTCTGAGTTTCCTGCAGAACCTGCGCATCATCGTGCTACCGCAGGCCTTCCGGTCGGTGATCGCCCCGCTGGGCAGTGTGTTCATCGCGCTGACCAAGAACACGACGGTCGCTTCGGCGATCAGTGTCGCCGAAGCTTCCTTCCTGATGAAGAACATGATCGAAACCGAGGCCGCGCTGCTGACGATCGGCCTCATCTTCACCCTCGGCTTCGTCATCCTGACCCTGCCGGCCGGTCTGTTGTTCGGATATCTGGCCAAACGATTCGAGGTTGCCCGATGATGCGAAACCTCCGCCTGCGCTGCGGCCTCCGCGGACCGCATCATTCTGTTTCGAGGGAGGCTCGATGACACGCGAGGCATCTGTTCTCTACGATGCGCCGGGCCCGGTCGCCCGGGTCCGCAATATCGTCTACTCGATCATCGTCCTCGTCGCAGTGCTCGCCGTGGGCTGGTTCGTCTACCGCGGCTTCGCGGACAAGGGCCAGTTCACCGCCGAGAAATGGGAGCCCTTCCTCGACGGCGCCGTCTGGAGCACCTATATCCTGCCCGGTCTGCGCGGGACAGTCGTCGCGGCGCTGTTGTCGATCGTGTTCGCGCTGGTCCTGGGGATGGTCTTCGGTATCGCGCGACTCTCGGACCACGCCTGGGTGCGCTGGACGGCCGGCACCGTCGTCGAGATCGCCCGCGCCGTCCCGGTGCTGATCCTGATGATCTTCCTGTTCGCGCTGTACTCCGAGTACGACCTGTTCGATTCGGAATACCTGGCGCTGTCCGCGGTGGTGACCGCGCTGACCATCTACAACGGATCGGTGATCGCCGAGATCGTCCGTGCCGGGATCCTCTCGCTGCCGAAAGGTCAGACGGAAGCGGGTGTGGCACTCGGGTTGCGCAAGGGCCAGCTGATGCGGCTCATCCTGCTCCCCCAGGCGATCACGGCCATGCTGCCCGCCCTCATCTCGCAGATGGTGGTGGCACTGAAGGATTCGGCGCTCGGTTACGTGATCACCTACGAGGAGGTCGTGCGCAGTGCCCAGCAGCTCGGCGCCGCCGAATCGAACACCATCCCGGCGCTGATCGTGGTCGCGATCATCATGATCGTGCTCAATGTGCTGCTTTCCACGATCGCCACCCGGCTGGAGAAGCGGCTGCGTGCCGGTCGCCGCAAACGCGGTGGCGCCGTGGTGGCGGCGGATTCGGTGCTCACCGATGCCGTACCCGGGCTGGATCTCCGCAAGTAGCCCCGCCCCCGAGCCCGCCACACGGTGGCCCGGAGCGCCTGCGCTCCGGGCCACCGTTGTATCGGGGCCCGGCATCCGAAGTGACAGTATCTACCGGCTTCCCATTCGGCCGGGGCGTCCGGAAGAACGGCGGCCGATATCAGTCGATCGGTGGGGGCTCGTCGTCGATGCCCGCGTTTGCGTTCGTGGCATCCCATTCGGCCTTGACCACCGCGTACGCCACCTGGTGACCGTAACCGCGACGAGCGAGCATCCCGACCAGCCGGCGCATCGCCTTCTCCCGGTCCAGGCCGGCGGGCAGAGTCCGCAATTTGCGGCGCACCAGCTCCGTGGCACGCTCGTATTCGTCGTCCGGGGTGACGCTGTCCAGCGCGGCCTCGGCGTCTTCCGAGGCTACGCCCTTGCGGCGGAGTTCCTGGGCCAGCGCCCGCTTACCCCTGCCGGAGAATCCGTGTCGCTCGCGCACCCACTGCCGGGCGAAATCGGCGTCGTCGATCAGCCCGACCTCGGCCAATCGTTCGAGGGCCGCCTCGGCCACCTCGGCCGAATACCCTTTCTCGGCCAGACGCCGGGCGAGTTCGGCCCGGCTGCGCGCCCGGACGGCGAGCAACCGCAGGCTCGCGTCCTTCGCCTGCTCGACGGTCCCACCCGGTTCGTCGGGCTCCCCGGCCGCACCACGCCGCGGGCGGGCCTGCCTCCCGCTCCTCGAACCGGAATCCGGGTCCCGGGCGCCGGCCGGACGAGTCCGCTGCGGATCGGACTCGTCCGGCCGGGTACCCCGGGCGGTACCGGTAACTTTTCCACCGGCGGCCAGGAGTTCCTCCAGACGCCGACGCACCTGCGCCACCGGATCGGGATCCCCGGAGCGGGCGGCGGCTCGTTCGTCCATCGGGTCAGAAATCGGCCGGGGTCTCCTCCGCCGCCGCGGTCACATCCGCGCCGATCCCCAGCTTCTCCTTGATCTTCTTCTCGACCTCGTCCCGGATATCGGTGTTGTCGAGCAGGAACTTGCGGGCATTCTCCTTGCCCTGCCCGAGCTGGTCACCCTCGTAGGTGTACCAAGAGCCGGATTTACGGATGAACCCGTGCTCGACACCCATATCGATCAGCGACCCCTCCTTGGAGATGCCGTGGCCGTAGAGGATATCGAACTCGGCCTGTTTGAACGGCGGCGAAACCTTGTTCTTCACCACCTTGACCCGGGTCCGGTTACCCACCGCGTCGCTGCCGTCCTTCAGGGTCTCGATCCGGCGCACATCCAGCCGCACGGACGCGTAGAACTTCAACGCCTTACCGCCGGTGGTGGTTTCGGGAGAACCGAACATGACGCCGATCTTCTCGCGCAGCTGATTGATGAAGATCGCGGTGGTACCGGAATTGTTCAGGGCGCTGGTCATCTTGCGCAGGGCCTGGCTCATCAGCCGGGCCTGCAGGCCGACATGGCTGTCGCCCATCTCGCCCTCGATCTCGGCGCGGGGCACCAGGGCGGCGACCGAGTCGATGACGATGATGTCGATGGCGCCGGAGCGCACGAGCATATCGGCGATCTCCAGGGCCTGCTCACCCGTGTCCGGCTGGGAGACCAGCAGTGCGTCGGTATCGACGCCGAGTTTGGCGGCGTAGTCGGGATCGAGGGCGTGCTCGGCGTCGATGAACGCGGCCACACCCCCCAATGCCTGCGCATTGGCGACCGCGTGCAGCGCAACGGTGGTCTTACCCGAGGATTCCGGTCCGTAGACCTCCACGACCCGGCCGCGGGGCAGGCCGCCGATACCCAGGGCGACATCGAGGGCGATGGAACCGGTCGGGATCACCGCTATCGGCTGGCGGACCTCTTCCCCGAGGCGCATCACCGCGCCCTTGCCGAAACTCTTCTCGACCTGCGCGAGTGCGAGCTCGAGGGCCTTGTCGCGGTCATAGGGCTGTGGCGCCATTGTGTCTCCCCTTTTCACCGGGTGGTGGGTGGTGTGGTTGGCGCCCACAGTAGAGGGCGGCACCGACAAGTTCGGGCCTCAGCCTAGACGAACAGGTGTTCGAGTCAAGCCACACGCCCGCGCGTCGCGGACCGGTCGGCGCCGCGCGGGGCACGACTCGTCACCACTGCGGAAGTCCGGTCTCGTCCCCTTCCGTCCGGGGACCGAGGATGCGCCGCTGCTTCCGCCGCGATCGGGACATCGTTGATACTCGCCTCCCGGCGTGCCATCAGACCGTCCGGAGCGAATTCCCATTGTTCGTTCCCGTAGCTGCGCCACCACTGCCCGGCCTCGTCGTGCCATTCGTACTGGAAACGTCCGATATGCCCGGGGGCGAGGGTTGCAGTCATGATCGATCTCCCGTGTAGTAACCGTTGAAAATATTTGAACGGTTAGACCGTTTGTCGCCGCACCCCGCGCCGTCAACCGTTGAATCTCATTTAGACGGTTATACTGATGGAGCCGCTCGGACCATGAGAAGGAGACCGTTACCCTCAGGCATGCTCGATCCACGCCCCCACCTCGGTGAACCGCCGGCACTGGACCTGCTGAACACGCGGTGGATGGAGCACGGCCCACGAGATCTGCTGATCGATGTATCCGGGCTGGGGATCTGGCTGGACTCCGCGGGACTGTCCGAGGCGGCACCCGCGGACGAACGCACACTCGAAGCGGTGCTGGCGGCACGGAGCGCCATCTACGACACCGTCGTCCACGGGACGCACGATGCCCTCAACGAGGTACTCGACCACGGCCGCATCCGGCGCCGCCTCACCGGCACCGGGCCGGTCGATTCACCCGAAGTAGATGATCCTGCCCGGCTGCCCGGCTGGCTGGCCGCGAACAATCTGCTCACACTTCTCGCCGAAGCGCCCAGCCGGATCCGCCGCTGTGCGCATCCGGACTGTGTCCTGTTCTTCTACGACACATCCAAGAACGGGACCCGCCGCTGGCATTCGATGGCCACCTGCGGCAACCGCGCCAAAGCCGCGCGCCACCAGGCGCGCAGAGCCTGACTCACCGGGGCACCGCCACTCACCAACGCGAACGCGGAACATCGAATTCGGCGCAGAGCGCGCGCCAGACCGCACGCGGATCGACACCGGCTTCGATTGCGGCAGCACCGGTCCGGCTGTCGAGAGCCAGGATGACGTGATCGCTGAGCAGAGTGTCGCCTCGGGCCTCGCCGAATTCGGTGTGCAAAAGTTCCTGGAATTCCGTCAACCGCACCGTGCACAAGATACCCGCCCCGGGACGAACGGGAGCGGGGCGGTCAGTGCGCTCGCACCGAGTCCAGCACCCGATGACAGATCGCCACCGGATCGGCCGAGCCCTCGAGACCGGCGGCCGCGGATCGGGCCGCCACGGTGAATCCGGGCTCGCCCAGCACCCGCAGGACGGCTTCGCGTACCGCTTCCACGGTCAGCGGACGGACCAGCAGCGATGATCCCTGGCGAACGGCGCGATTGGCCAGTTCCCACTGGTCACCACCGCCGGGGACGGTGACCACCGGCACCCCCGCGGACAGGGATTTCGCCAGCAGGCCGTGCCCGCCGCCGCCGACCACCACGGCAGCGTGCCGTAGCAGTTCGTCCTGACGCCCGAGGCCCGCGGTGGCCCAATGCGGCAGCGGATGCGGCGGTTCGTCGAGCATCGACACCGCCGCCCGGACTCCGGTGCCCTCCAGCGCGGCCAGCACCGTCTCGGCCATCCCCGCTACCCCGGTATGCGCGGTCGACGGCGCCACCAGCACCAGCGGATCGTCGCCGGGCGGCAACTCCAGCCGCCGATCGGTGGGCTCCCACAGCAGCGGGCCGATCAGTTCGGCCTCCGCCGGCCAATCCGGCCGATCCACCTCCAACGCGGGCAGGGTGGCGATCAGCCGGGCGGCGGGGCCGGGATCGACCGTGGGCAGACCCACACCGACCCGCGCCATCTCCCGCTGACGCTGCCCGGCGCGCACCGCACGCGCGGTGAATGTCCGCAGCACCGTATCCCGGACGCGGCCCCGCACACCGGTGCCCGGCGCGAGCCCGCTCCCGATGGGCGGCAGCCCTTTCGACGGAAGGTACAGCGGATGCGGTGACAGCTCCACCCAGGGCACCCGCAGCCGTTCGGCGGCCATCCCGCCGCCTGCGGTGAGCACATCCGAGACGACCAGTTCCGGCAGCATGGCGCCCAGCTCCGGGAGTATCTCGGTCGAAATATAGGCGGCCCGTTGATGAATCCGCGCCCCCGCGTCGGCATCGTCGTCCATCGGCCGCGGCGCCAGACCCTTCAACCGGCGCACCCCGATACCCGCCTCGCGTGCGGCATCGAACCAGCGGGGACCGGTGAACAGGACCGGATCGTCGCCCGCGTCGAGGAACCGCAGGCACAGCGCGATAGCGGGAAACGCATGGCCCGGATCGGGACCGGCGACGACAGCCACTCGCATCCGCTCAGCCTGCCATGCAATCCGCCCACAGCCGCTGCCGGGGTGCGCGTGCAGTGGCCCGTCCACGGGTTGCGACCTTTGAGCACTTACACGATCGCGGAACCCCTTCAGGTGTTCATGGTGTGGGTGGGGTGCGTGTCCTCGCGCTTTGTCGGCGCCCGCTTCGGATCTGTAGTGAGTGCGCACTCCCGCCATCGGTTGCGGCGGTTGAGCCCTTACGCGATCACCGGCACCGATTCAGGTGGGGGTGCGGTTCCCTCCCATGGGTTGTGTGCCCTGTGAGCACCTTCACCGACCCGGAACCGCTTCAGATGTCATGGTGTCGGTGGGTGAGCGTTCTCTCGTTTCCTCCGGGTGGTCGCATCCCAAGGCGGGGCCAAAAATTCAGAAGGTGTAGAGCTCGAACCCGACTGCTCGCGCGGCGGGGAAACCGGTGATCGGCGCGGTGGTCATCTCGACGACCGACCGTGCCTGTTCGGCCACGGGTTCCGGGCTCAGGACCTCCAGGTAGCGGCGATGTTCGGCCAGCGATGCCTGGGCGACCTCGACGGTATCGGTGACATCCACGCCGTGGGTGGCTCCGGTGGGTACCGCCACCGCCGCCCACCGCGCGGTCCACGGTGCGAGAGCGGCGATCTCGGGGAATATCCATTCATTGCCCGCATCGGATACCGCGTCGAGCCCCGCCCTGCCGACCGCGCGGTGGTCGGCGCTGTTGACGAAACCGGGCGCCCAGGTCGGTCCGAAGTGGGCGAGTACCACCAGTTCCGGACGATGCCGGCGGATCGCGGCGGCCAGGTCCCGCCGCAGCGGCGGACCCGCCTCGATCCGCCCGTCCGGGTAGCCGAGGAATTCGACCTCACGTACGCCGACGACCGCCGCGGACGCACGTTCCTCGGCTTCCCGCAGCGGTCCCGACTCGGCCGGCGGCATTCCGGCGATGCCGGCCTCGCCGGAGGTCGCCAGAACGTACCGGACATCTTTGCCCTGCCCGGTCCAGCGGGCCACCGCCGCGGCGACCCCGTACTCGATATCGTCGGGATGCGCGACGATGACCAGCGCACGCTGCCAGTCCTCCGGGAGATGCGGCATGCTCGTCATCCGACCATCGTGGCGCACCCGGCGCCCGAGGGGAAGCACGTCACCGCGGCGGGGCGGTCAGACTTTGGTGACCGTGTTGTCGTCCGATCCCGAGATCGCCTTGTACAGCAGGTACAGGCCGAATACGACGGCACTGATCACGAGGATCGGGAACAGGCCTTTGATCAAGGCACCGATCACCGCCAGCGCGATCCAGACGACGGCGACCACGCCGATGATCTTCCACAGCATTTTTGCCTCCCAGCAGTTGTCCCTGCTTCGAGCATGGCACCGACCAACCGGGAAATCACCAGGTGAGAACCGATATCCGGGGAAGATCAGGGTTATCCCTGAGAGTTATGAACGGGCCTGGCGGCGCGCGGCCTCCGGCACCGGTTGCTGCCACGGCGCGTGGCCGGCGGCCGGCGGGAGCAGACCGCCGGGCGCGCGATCGGCGAGTTCGGTGAGTGCCTGGGCCCAGCCGTCCATCCGGTCCGCGGCGTGGCGGAGATCGGCGACGATACCGTCGAACTCGTAGCGCAGCGCGCCGCTTTCGTCGACGGCGAGCACTCGGGCGGCCGCGGCGACCACCTGTTCGTATTCGGTCACGCCGCTGTCCAGCCGCGCCACGATCGACCGCAACGTCTCCCCGAGCCGATGGACGTCGGCGGTGTCGGTGAGTTCGGCCGCGCCACCGCCGAGCGCCCGGATGGTGCCCTCCATCGCGGCGATATCGGTGGCCAGGGCGGTGAGCGCGGCGGCGCCGGAGGCGGCGGTGGCCACCAGGTCTTCGAGTTCGTCGGCGGGTAGCCGGCGCGAGCGCGCGATCTGACCGGCGACCTCGTGCAACGCGCGTTCCGCCCGGGCCAGCCGCGCCATGGCGGGGCGGGCGGCAGACCGGGCGGACGGGAGTTTGCGGGGCACGTGACCGGCCAGGGGCAGCGGGGCGCGGCGCAATTGCAGATAGCGCCGGGTGCTCAGGGCGGCGCCGGTGACCAGGGCGACCGCACCGCCGCCCAGGATGAGCACCGCCCAGGCGGGGGCGGACAGGATCACCAGTCCGACCGCACCGGCGGTGGTGAGTCCCGAGGCGGTGCTCAGGCCGATGCTGCGGCGCCGGGCGCGACGGCGCCTGCGGAGTTCGCGTTCGCGCGGGTCCGCCCAGCGGCGGACCGCGACGAGGGCGTTCTCCCCGGCTTCGCGCAGAGTCCCGGCGACAGAGGCGGCCTGGGGCGGCAGGTCCGTCCAGGCCTGGGTGAATTCCCGGGACCCGGTCGGGAATCGGGGCCTGTCAGACTTCATCGCTGTCCTCGCCGAACTCTTTGTGGAGCCGCTACTGCTGTGCGGTCTGGCCTTTGTTCATCTGGGGCTGGGCCGGTTCGGCCGCGGACTTACCGGCGTCGATGGCGGAGTTATCGCTACCGGCGGGCAGCTGGTCACCGCGCATGGAGGCCCGGATCTGCTCGAGCCGGCTGTGCCCGGCCATCTGGACGCTGGCCTGCTGGACCTCGAGCATGCGCCCCTGGACGGTGTTCTGGGCGAGTTCGGCGGATCCCAGCGCGGTGGCGTAGCGGCGTTCGATCTTCTCCCGCACCGCGTCCAGGCTCGGGACACTGCCCGGCGCGGACAGGGTGCTGTCCATCTGCTGCAGGGAGGCACTGACCTGCTCCTGCATTTTGGCCTGTTCGAGCTGGCTGAGCAGTTTGGTGCGCTCGGCGACCTTCTGCTGCAGCAGCATGGCGTTCTGCTCGACCGCCTTCTTGGCCTGCGCCGCGGCCTGCAGCGACTGGTCGTGCAGGACCTTGAGGTCTTCCACCGACTGCTCGGCGGTCACCAGCTGCGCGGCGAACGCCTCGGCCGCGTTGGTGTACTGGACCGCCTTCTCGGTATCGCCGGCGGTATTGGCCTGGTCGGCGAGGACGACGGCCTGCCGCGCGTTGGCGTTGAGCTTCTCGACCTCGTCGAGCTGCCGGTTGAGTTTCATTTCCAGCTGACGCTGGTTACCGATCACCGAGGCGGCCTGCTGGGACAGGGCCTGGTGCTGGCGCTGAGCTTCTTCGATAGCCTGCTGAATCTGGACCTTCGGATCCGCGTGCTCCTCGATCTTGGAGTCGAAGAGGGCCATCAGATATTTCCAGGCCTTCGTGAACGGATTAGCCATCGGTTGATCCCGCCTCCATCTACAGTGCCGCCTGGGCGACTCGGAGTGCGCGACCGTCACGCACTCGTGTATGCCTATCCTCCACCATGCGACGCCCGGCACCGACTACCGAACGACGCCGCGTCTCGCCCGGGGGCGGCCCGCGCCGACGCACGAGGCCCGGCCGGAGCGGATGCGGAGATACGCCTCCTACGAATCTATCCGCTCCGGCGCATGACGCGCATTGTCACGATCCGGTATACGGCGGCTATCACCGATCAGGCCGCTTCGACCAGCACCAGCGGGCCGTTCTTGGGCGCGGGGATGACGATGCGCGTGTCCCCGTCCACCTGCGGCCGCGCGGACGCGGACGCCACGGCGGCGGCGGGTTCGGCGGCCGCTGCCGGTTCGGCGGGTACCGCGGCGGGTTCTGCAGCCGCGGAGGCGGGGGCACCCGTCACCGCGGGATCCTCGGCGGCGATGGCGGTGCTGACGTCCCACAGCACCCTGGACAACGGGACATCGAGGGCTTCGCAGATGGCTGCCAGCAATTCGCTGGAGGCCTCCTTGCGTCCCCGCTCGACCTCGGAGAGGTAACCCAGGCTCACCCGGGCCGAGGTGGAAACTTCGCGAAGGGTCCGGCTCTGGGCGAGGCGCGCACGCCGCAGACTGTCCCCGATCGCTTCTCGCAGCAGCGTCATCGAGTTCTCCTTCTCCCGGTCGGCTCGTCGCCCTGGTATGCCGCAGCCCCACGGCACGCACGCGGTTCTCTCTTCGCACAACGTCGGAACCCGCCCCGGAGGTTCCCGGGGCGGGACGCGGAACCGCTCACCCGGTGGGTGTTACGCCCCGCACGCATCGCAGTAGTTCGTGTATCGCGGTCCGTGTCGCTGTGAACCTGATATTCCACCGGTCGCCGGTGAGTTTCAACCGCATCACCTCGGTATGGCCGGGGCCCGCCAGCCCCAGGAACACCGTGCCGACCTCGATGCCGTCCTGCGGGTCGGGGCCGGCGACCCCGGTGAGCGCGAGCCCCCAGTCGGCGATACAGCGCGACCGCGCCCCGACGGCGAGCTGTTCGGCGGTGCTCGCCGCGACGGGTCCCTCGGCCGCCAGCACCTGCTCGTCGACTCCGGCGAGCCGGTGCTTGAGATCGGTCGCGTAGACCACCAGTCCCCCGCGCAGCACGGTGCTGGCGCCGGGCACCCCGGCAATTGTGGCCGATACCAGGCCCGCCGTGAGCGATTCCGCGGTCGCGACCGTCTGCCCGGTCTCGCGCAGGGCGGCCACCAGCTCGGCCGCGGCCGTCGGCGCGGTCAGCGGGCCGGCGTGATCGCCGGTCATCCGCGGTTGCGGTGCGGTCCGGCGAGCCAGAGCCGGGCGGCCTGCCCCACATAGTCCAATCCGGTCACCACGGTGAGCACCAACGCGATCCACATCAGCACCATTCCCGCGGTGGCGAAACCGCCGGACAGCGGCAGCAGCAGCACCCCGATGGCCACCGACTGCACCAGCGTTTTCACTTTGCCGCCCCGCCCGGCCGGGATCACCCCGCGCCGCACCACCGCCAGCCGCAGCAGGGTCACCCCGATCTCACGGGCGCAGATGACCACGGTCATCCACCAGGCCAGGTCACCGAGCAGAGAGAGCCCGATCAGCGCGGAGCCGATCAGCGCCTTGTCGGCGATGGGGTCGGCCAGTTTGCCGAAATCGGTGACCAGTCCGTACTTGCGGGCGAGCTGACCGTCGAATCGATCGGTGACCGCCGCGAGCGCGAACAGTGCGGTCGCGGCGATACGCCACCCGGTCTGGTGGCCGTCGCCGGCGAAGAGCACCAGGACGAACAGCGGGACCAGCGCGATCCGGAGCATGGTGAGGATATTGGCGATATTGAGCAGTGGGACCGCTGATTCCGCCGGCGCCGGGGCCAGGCCGCCGCGTAACGACGCGGGCGCGGCCAATCGCCGGTCCATCTCCTCGGGGTGCACGCTCATAGCCGCCTCTGCGACGACGCGCGGCGACGGGCGCGCGGGGTCGAGCGGGAGGACGGGATGTGCGGCACACACTCAGCCTATCGGTAGCGCGGCCGACTACTGTGCACCCCATGACCTCACGGGGACCAGTGGGTGGTCCGACCAGCGCAGCGCCCGGTACGCAGACCGCCGCCGTGCGGGTGCGCCGCGCTCGCACCTCCGACGTCCCGGCGATCAAAGCGCTGGTCGACGAGTACGCCGGTCGTATCCTGCTGGAGAAGAACCTCGTCAACCTGTACGAATCGGTGCAGGAGTTCTGGATCGCCGAGCTGGGCGACCGGGTGGTGGGCTGCGGTGCGCTGCACGTGCTGTGGGCGGATCTGGGTGAGGTGCGCACGGTGGCGGTGCGTCCGGACGTGAAGGGCCACGGTGTGGGCAAACTCATCGTCGAACAGCTCGTCGATGTGGCCCGGGAGCTGGAGCTGAGCCGGCTGTTCGTGCTCACCTTCGAGGTCGAGTTCTTCGCCCGGCACGGATTCGCCGAGATCGACGGCACCCCGGTGACCGCCGAGGTCTACGCGGAGATGTGCCGGTCCTACGACACCGGCGTCGCCGAGTTCCTCGATCTCAGTTATGTGAAACCGAACACGCTCGGCAACACCCGGATGCTGCTCACCCTCTGACCCCGTTCCCGGTGCCCGAGGCCCCGTGTCCCCCGGTCCGTCGGCGCCCGGCGGCCCGCACATTAGAGTCGTCCCGTGCCGATCTTCGCAGTCCACTACACCTATTCCGACGCCACCATCACCGGTCGCGATACCCACCGCCCGCGTCACCGGGACTGGCTCGCCGACCGGCTCGCGGCGGAACAGCTGCTCAGCAGCGGACCGTACCCGGACGGTTCCGGCGCCCTGCTGCTGTTCCGCGCCCCGAGCGCCGCGGATCTCGCGGAACTGCTGCGGCGGGACCCTTTCGCCGAGGAGGGCCTGATCGACGAGGTCAGGGCCGTCGAATGGCAACCGGTACTCGGCGCCTTCAGCGACTGACGGCCACGGGTGCCGGCCGGCGACCGGCCGGCACCCATCGGCTCACTCCCGCGGGCCGGAGGCCGGCTGCGGCTTGGCGCGACCGCGGGTCTTCAGCAGGCTGGCCACGGTCGCGATGACCAGAATGCCGATGATCACCGACAGCGACAGGCCGGTCGAGATCTCCGGGACGCTCACATGCTCGCCGCCGTTGATGAACCACAGGCTGTTCTCGTGCAGGGCGTGCAGCACGAGTTTCACACCGATGAAGGCCAGGATCGCGGACAGTCCGTAGGACAGATACACCAGCCGGTCCAGCAGCCCGCCGATCAGGAAGTACAGCTGGCGCAGCCCCATCAGGGCGAAGGCGTTGGCGGTGAAGACGATATAGGGCTCCTCGGTGAGGCCGTAGATCGCCGGAATGGAATCGAGCGCGAAGAGCAGGTCGGCGAATCCGATGGCCAGTAGCGCCAGCAGCATCGGGGTCACCGCGCGCCGGCCGTCGATGCGGGTGATCAGTTTGTCGCCGTCGTAGGTCTCGGTGGTCGGCACGAGCCGTTTGGTGAGCCGCACGACGCGACTGTCGCGTTTCTGCTCCTCCTCGACCTCGTGACCGCTCTCCCGCAGCAATTTCACCGCGGTGTAGACCAGGAACAGGCCGAAGAGGTAGAACACCCAGCTGAAAGCACTGATCGCCGCGGCGCCCACCGCGATGAAGACCCCGCGCATCGCCAGGGCCACCACGATGCCGATCAGCAGCACCTTCTGCTGGTAGATCCGCGGCACCGCGAAGGTGGACATGATGATCAGGAAGATGAACAGGTTGTCCACCGAGAGCGCTTTCTCGGTGACGAAACCGGCGTAGTACTCGCCGGAGTAGGTTCCGCCCCACTTCCAGGCGATCACACCGCCGAAGGCCAGGGCGAGACCGATGTACACCGCGGACCAGAAGGCGGACTCACGGAAGGTGGGCTCGTGCGGAGTGCGCACATGGGCGAAGAAATCGAAGACGAACAGGCCGAGGATCACCACGATGGTGATCCCCCACACGAGAGCGGTTACCTGCATACGGTGATCCGTTCAGCGGTACGAGTCATGCTCCCAATAATGCCCGATATGCCCGATTCCCTCGGGCCGCGGGGTGGTCATCGACCATCGTCGCACACCCCGGCATCCCGCGGCCGCGACCGTGACGCCGCGCGTCACTCCCCGCCGGACTCCGGCGCCGGTTCGTCCCCGCCGCCCCGGATCGACCAGAGCAGACCGTCCAGCTCATCGGGTTTGATCAGCACATCGCGCGCCTTCGACCCTTCGCTGGGCCCCACGACGCCGCGGGTCTCCATCAGATCCATCAGCCGCCCGGCCTTGGCGAACCCGACCCGCAATTTGCGCTGCAACATCGACGTCGACCCGAACTGCGAGGTCACCACGAGTTCCACGGCCTGCAAGAAGACATCGAGATCCTCGCCGATATCCGGGTCGACATCCTTCTTCTCCCCGGCCTTGGCGGCCGTGACCCCCTCGGCGTAATCCGGCTCGGCCTGGTTCTTCGTGAACTCGACCACCCCGTGGATCTCGTCGTCGCCGATGAAGGCGCCCTGCAGCCGGGTCGGTTTACCCGCACCCATCGGCAGGAACAGGCCGTCGCCCATACCGATGAGCTTCTCGGCACCGGGTTGATCGAGGATCACGCGGGAATCGGTGAGCGAGGACGTCGCAAAGGCCAGCCGGGACGGCACGTTGGTCTTGATGAGACCGGTCACCACATCCACGGACGGCCGCTGGGTGGCCAGCACCAGGTGGATGCCGGCGGCACGGGCCTTCTGGGTGATCCGGACGATGGCGTCCTCGACATCGCGCGGCGCGGTCATCATCAGATCGGCGAGCTCGTCGACGATGGCCAGAATGTAGGGGTAGGGCCGATAGACCCGCTCACTGCCCAGCGGCGTGGTGATCGCCCCGGACTTCACCTTCCGGTTGAAATCGTCGATATGGCGGACCTTGCTGGCCTGCATGTCCTGATAGCGCTGCTCCATCTCCTCCACCAGCCAGGCCAGCGCCGCGGCGGCCTTTTTCGGCTGGGTGATGATGGGCGTGATGAGATGCGGGATGCCCTCGTACGGGGTCAGCTCCACCATCTTCGGATCGATCAGGATCATCCGGACCTCGTCCGGGGTGGCCCGCTGCAATAGCGACACCAGCATGGAGTTCACGAAACTCGATTTACCGGATCCGGTGGAACCCGCCACCAGCAGATGCGGCATCTTGGACAGATTCGCCGAGACGAATTCGCCCTCGATGTTCTTACCCAGCCCGATCACCAGCGGATGGTGATCGTTGCGGGTGGCCGGCGCCTTCAGCACATCGGCGAGTCGCACCAGTTCGCGGTCGGAGTTGGGCACCTCGATGCCGACCGCGGATTTGCCGGGGATCGGCGCGAGCAAACGCACATTCTCCGTCGCCACCGCATAGGCGATATTGCGGGTCAGTGCGGTGATCTTCTCGACCTTCACACCGGGCCCGAGTTCCACCTCGTAGCGGGTGACCGTGGGGCCACGCACGAACCCCGTCACCGCCGCGTCGATCTTGAACTGCACCAGGACCTCGGTGATCGCCTCGATCATCGATTCGTTGGCGGCGCTGCGTTTACGCGGCGGATCGCCGTCGATGAGCAGATTCATCGGCGGCAGGGTGTAGTCGCCCTCGGGGGCGCGGTCCGCGACGAACTCCGGTTCCACCGTGGGCGGCGGAGTCTGATCGATCGCGGCGGGCGCGGTGGGTTTGCGTTTCCGGCGGGCCGGTGGGCCTTCGGGTTCCGTCGCCGCGGCGATCGGTTTCGCCTCCCGCAGCGGCGGCTCACCCGGGCTGTCCTGGTCCGCGGCGGGCCCGGTGAATTCATCGGCCGGGTAGTTCTCCGCCTGCGCCCGCTGACGGCGGCGGCGCGCCCTGGTCGGAGAACCGCCGGACGCGGTATCGAACTCGTCCACGGGGTCGTAGCCGTCGCGGTAGTCCGGATCACCGGCGAGTGGCGGCGCGCCGAAGAACTCGCGGAGACGCTGCGGGGCCTCCCGCACCGTGGTCCCGGTGACCAGCAGCAGACCGAAAACCATCGCCAGGAGCAGAATCGGCACCGACAGCCAGGCCGTGAGCCCGTCGGTGACCGGACCGCCGATGACGAAACCGAGGAACCCGGCGGCATCGGCGCGGCCCGCGGCATCGGAGGGAGCGCCGTCGGCGATATGCCAGAGACCGAGGAAGGGCAGTCCCATGAGCAGACCGCCCAGGACCAGCCGGGGCCTGATCTCGGGATCGGGCTCGGTGCGCATCAGCACCACCGCGATCCCGGAGGCCACGAACGGCAGCACCGCCGACGCCGACCCGGTGATGGCCCGGATGATGCTGTCGACCCAGTGACCGACCGGGCCACCGGCCGACAGCCAGACCGCGGCCGCGATCACCGCACTCGCCGCGATCAGGCCGAGCGCGATCCCGTCCCGCCGATGTCCGTGCTCGATATCCCCGGCCCGGCTCAGCGCCCGGGTGGTGGCACCGAGCCCGCGGGCGGCCATCGTCCAGCCGCCGGTGATCATCCGGCCGAAAACGGCCAGGGGCGCGGTATCGGAGCGCCGGGCCGGCGCCGGGCGCCGGGCCGGGCGCCGCGTCCGGGAGCCCGATGCGGGCCGGGGGGCCGCCTTCCGGGTGGTCTTGCGGGGCGCACCACCTGCCTGTGCCGAACTCGCCGCCTGGCGCGAACTGCCCGAACGAGAACGCGCCGCGGTCGTCCGCCCCCGAGCCGATCCCGCCCGCGCACCCGGTGTGGTCGTGCCGCGGGACTTACCTGCCATGGGCTCAGGCTAGCCGCAACAACCCCATCAGGACCATCCGCAACACTGGTACCGGCCGCGCCGGTGGTGGGAACCGCCTCCGTCCGCCGGTCCGAAACAGCCCCGGAGCGGCCCGGCCGCGCTCAGATCGAGCGGTCGAGCTCGAGCACCGTACGCACGGCATCGGGGTCGCCGGCGGCCTCGATGCGGACCTGCTCGCGGCCGAAGGCGTGCAGCAGCAGTTCGGCGGGCGTCCCGGTGAGGGTCACCGCCGGACCCTCGCCGCCGCTCACCCGCACGCTGTCGCCGTCGGGCGTCGAGAGCTCCACGGGTACCGGTGATTTCCGGTAGGCCATCTTGGCCATCCGCCGCAGCGTCGACCACAGGCTGCGCTGATCCTCGGTGGACAGTTCGCGGGGCTCCCAGCCGGGCTGCGCGCGGCGCACATCCTCATGGTGGACGAACATTTCGGCGAGATTGGCGACGGCGTCCACCGGCCGCAACGGCGACCACCACGGCGGACCGGTGCGCACCTGCTCGAGCAGCTCGGGGAACGGCCGCTGCGCGGCCTTGTTCTGCACTTTCTCCAGGTATCCGGCGAACGCACGCACCATGATGCCCGGGGCGGCGTCGGGACGTCGCTCCCGCACCACCAGATGCGCGGCCAGATCTCGTACCGTCCACTGCCCGCACAGGGTGGCGGCATCGGGGCCTGCCGCCACCATTGTTTCGACCAGTGCACGGCGTTCACGCTGAGCCATGTTCACACGATGAATCTAGCCGAGACCCGGCCGCAGGGGAGGCGACGATCACCGAACCGGTTGCTCTGCGACAGAAGTGCTCTGTACTTTGTCATTCGGTCCATAGGGTCGTGGACCTGAAAATCACAGATGGGAACACCTTTGAAGAAGATTCTCACCGTTGCCGCCGTTCTGGTGGCGACCATCGGTTCGTTGCTCGCCGCCTCGGTGACGCCTGCGCACGCGCAGTACAGCAGCTACTACGGCGCCATCGCGGTGTCTCTGTCCACCGGCGACTACGGGTGGTCCTACGACTACGACAGCTACGCCGAGGCCGAGCAGGCCGCGGTGGACAGGTGCGGGGCGGGCGACTGCGTGGCGAAGATCTCCTGGCGCAACGGCTGTGGCGCACTGGCGGTTTCGGACAACTGGCTGAGCTACGGTTCCGGGTCCACCCGGTCGGCGGCGCGTTCGGAGGCGCTGGCCAACAACCCGGGCAATGCCTACATCGAGCACTGGAACTGCACTTCCGGCTACGGCCTGTGAGTTCGCACCGGTCACACCATCCGATCGGCGCCGAATTCGCCGACACCACTCGTAGGGGAATCAAGACTGTGAAAACTCTTCCATTCCGGGCCGCGGCCGCCATCGCGATGGCCGCAGCCGCCCTCACCTTCACCGCCTGCTCGTCCACTGAGGAGACCTCGACCGAGGCGGCCACCACCACCGAGGCGGCCGCGGAGTTCGAATCGGGCAAAACGCAGGACGGCCGGGAGGAGGGCAAGGCGCCCGTCACCACTCCGGCGCCGAATCTGCCCAAGCCCACCGCCGAAGAGCTCAACGACAAGATCAACCGGGCGCTCGACGGCTCGGTCGGCGAAGACGAGAAGCTGGCCTGGATCGAAGACGCCGAACAGGATCCGCAGCTCGTCGACAAGCTGGTCGAGGCTGCGAAGAAGAATGAGGTCACCGTCCAGATCACCAATGTCGGCGACCCCGCCGACGGCAAGGTGATCGCCGACGCCGATGTCACCATCGGGGGTAGCCCGGTAGAGAACGCGACGGTCGAATTCGTGGCTGAGGGCGATCAGTGGAAGATCGCGCACGGATTCGCCTGCAATATCGTGAAGTCCGCGCAGCTGGATTCCGCGGCCTGCCAGGCCGACTCCTGATCCACGGATAGATACGGAACCGCCGGCGGGCTTCGGGTCCGCCGGCGGTTCTTTCGTATCGGGGTGTCCGGGCCCGCCGGGCGGAGATCGCCCGGCGGCCGGCAGGTGTCAGACGCCGAGCACGGTCGGCACGATCATCGGCCGCCGACGGTATGTGTCGGCGACCCAGCGACCCACCATGCGCCGGACGGCCTGCGCGATGCGATGGGTATCGGTAACCCCCTCGGCGGCCAGGCGCAGCAACTCGGCCTCCACGAGTTCTGCCGCCGCCGCCAGAGCGGTGGGGTCGTCGGAGAATCCGCGGCCACTCACCTCCGGAGGGCTCACGGCTTTACCGGTGGTGACGTCGATGGCCACGGTGATGGCGATGAACCCGCCCTCACCCAGCACCAGCCGGTCCGACAGGGTGGATTCGCCGACATCGCCGACCGACAGGCCGTCGACGTAGACATGCCCGACCGGCACCCGCCCGACGATCGAGGCGATCCCGTCGACCAGATCCACCACCACACCGTCCTCGGCGAGCACCACCCGGTCCTCGGGCACACCGGTGGCGACCGCGAGGGCGGCGTTGGCGCGCAGATGCCGCCATTCGCCGTGGACGGGCATGGCATTGGTCGGGCGGACCGCGTTGTACAGGTAGAGCAGTTCCCCGGCCGAGGCGTGACCGGAGACGTGCACCTTCGCGTTCTGCTGCGTGATCACCGTGGCGCCCAGGCGTGCCAGCCCGTTGACGACGGTGAACACCGAGTTCTCGTTACCCGGGATGAGCGAGGACGCCAGCACCACGAGATCGTCGGCGCGGATATGGATCTGGCGGTGATCGCCGCGCGCCATCCGCGACAGCGCCGACAGCGGTTCACCCTGCGAACCGGTGGAGATGAGCACCAATTTGTCACCGGGCAGGGTGGCGGCCTGATCGAGATCGACCACCAGTCCGTCCGGCACCGTCAGATACCCCAGGTCCTGCGCGATCTGCATATTGCGGACCATGGACCGCCCGACGAAGCACACCCGGCGCCCGTACTTCTGCGCCACATCCACGACCTGCTGGATCCGGTGCACATGGCTGGCGAAGGAGGCGACGATGACCCGGTTGCGCGCCTTTCCGATCACGGTGTCCAGGACACCGCCGATCTCGCGCTCCGGCGTGACGAAACCGGGGACCTCGGCATTGGTGGAGTCCACCAGGAAGAGATCCACGCCCTCGTCACCGAGGCGGGAGAAACCGGCGAGATCGGTGAGGCGACCGTCGAGCGGCAGCTGGTCGAGTTTGATGTCACCGGTGTGCAGCACGGTTCCGGCCGGGGTGCGGATGGCCACCGCCAGCGCATCGGGAATCGAGTGGTTGACCGCGAAGTACTCGCAATCGAACGGGCCGTGCTCGGTGTGCTCTCCCTCGGTGACCTCGATCAGCCGCGGATGCAGCCGGTGTTCCCGGCATTTCGCGGCGACCAGCGCGAGGGTGAATTTCGAGCCGACGACGGGGATATCGGGACGCAGCCGCAGCAGGAACGGCACCGCGCCGATATGGTCCTCGTGCCCGTGGGTGAGGACCACCGCCGCCACATCGTCGATCCGGTCCTCGATCGGCCGGAAGTCCGGCAGGATCAGGTCCACGCCGGGCTGCTGATCCTCCGGGAACAGCACTCCGCAGTCGACGACCAGGAGTTTCCCGCCGAACTCGAACACCGTCATATTGCGCCCGATTTCGCCGATCCCGCCCAGCGCGAAAACGCGCAGCCCGTGACGAGGCAGTTTCGGTGGGAGCGAGAGCCGGTCCTGGGCGGCGGCCTCCGGGGTGACCGCGGGGGCCGGACGCGCGGATTCCGATCGGCCACGACCACTCTGGCGGCCGCGGCCGCGGCGGGGCCGATCCTTGGCGGGACGCGATTCCGCGGCGGCGGTTTCCGCGGCGGGCGCCGCGGCCGGCGGGGCGGGCTGCGCGGCCGGCGGCTCGGCGGCCTCGGCCGGGGGACGCGGCGGCTCGGCGGCCCGGGGCGCAGGCGTCGGTTCGGCCGGTGGGGCGGGAGCAGGTGCTCCGACGTCGCGTCGCGCGGTGCGACGGGGACGGCGAGGGGTGGGTTCGCTCATTCGAGGACCCCCGCGGCACGCAGGTCCGCCGCCAGATCCTCGAGCTGTTCCGGGCTCGGCATCACCTGCGGCAATCGCGGTTCGCCGACGTCGATGCCGAGCAACCGTAAACCTCCCTTGATCATCGCCACCCCGCCGAGCCGGGCCATCGCGGCATTGAGCCACAGCAGACTGGTATTGATATCCCGCGCGCGCACCACATCTCCGGCAGCGTAGGCGTCGACCATCTCGCGCAGCCGTTCGGGCACCAGATGCCCGATCACACTGATGAATCCGACCGCACCCATCGCCAGCCACGGCAGGTTCAACATATCGTCGCCGGAGTAGAAGGCGAGATCGGTTTCGGCGATGAGCGCCGCACCCGCGTTCAGATCGCCTTTGGCATCCTTCACGGCGACGATGCGCGGATGTTCGGCGAGGCGCCGGATCGTATCGGAGGCGATCGGGACCACCGATCTGGGTGGAATGTCGTACAGGGTCACCGGCAGATCGGTGGCATCGGCGACCGCGGTGAAGTGGGCGAACAGCCCCTCCTGGGTGGGGCGCGAATAGTACGGGGTGACGACCAGCAGGCCGTGCGCGCCCGCGCGCTGGGCGTTGCGGGCCAGTTCCATCGAATGCGCGGTGTCGTAGGTGCCGGCGCCGGCGATCACGGTGGCCCGGTTGCCGACCGCGTCGACCACCGCGCGCAGCAGGTCCGCCTTCTCCGATTCGGTGGTGGTGGGCGATTCACCCGTGGTGCCGGAGATCGCGAGCAGGTCGACACCCCGCTCGACCAGACGGTGTGCCAGGGCGACGCCGGTGTCTATGTCGAGCTTGCCCTCGGCGCTGAAGGGGGTCACCATCGCGACACCTACTGTGCCGGACGCGCTCGAGACCGGAGGCATCGATTCACCGTTCGTCATGGTCAGAAAGGCTACCCGGTCACCCGGTCCACCTCGACACCCTCGTCTGTGTTCTCCGCCGCCAGGAGCCGCCCGACATCATGATTGCTTCATATTGATGTCAACATTTCCTTGAAAGGCGTCAAATATGACGCCACACTGATGTCATGGACCTCAACCGCTATACCGACCGAATCCGCGCGGACCTGGTGGCCGCCGCGACCCTCGGCGACGAGAAGACGCAGGCCACAGCCGAGGCGCTCGCGACCGCCGTGGAGAACTCCGCCCGTCTGGCCCTGCTCTCGGCCCTGACCGAACTCGCCGATACCGTGACCGCCGAACTCGGCGACCGCACCGTGCGTGTCTCACTGCACGGGACGGAGGCGACCGTCGACGTGAGCCGGGCCGCCACCGGCGACAATCCCAGCTTCGAGGAGATGACGGGCGATATCAGCCGCGTCACCCTGCGCCTGGTCGAACAGGTCAAATCGCGGGCGGAGGAAGCCGCCGCGCAGAGTGGGCAATCGCTGAACTCGTGGATGTCGGGGGTGGTCTCCGGGGCCCTGCGTGATCAGATGCGCGGCGGTTACGGCGGTGGCAAGGGCGGTGGTTTCGGCGGCACCACCAAGGGCGGCGATTCGGTCTGATCCGCTGCCGGGTTCAGGCCGATACCAGAACCTCACCGGTGGTGGCGATCTCGATGCGCCGGTCGCCGCCGGGCGCGCTCGCCAGCACGGTCGCGATATGCCGGCGGCCGGGTGGCAGCACCCGCACGGTGACCGCTCCGGCGTTGGCGGCGTCCAGCTCCCGGGCGGCGAGCCGCACCACCTCCGCGCGCACCGCCGCGGTGGCATCGGCGAATCCGCCGTCATCCAGGAGCAGCACCTCCACTCCCCGCGAGCGCGCACCGCGTGCCGCGCTGTTGAGCTGATCGGTGACCAGCTGCGGTGCGCGCAGGCCGTCCCGCAGTTCGGCCTCCAGGAGCCGGCACTCCTCCCGTTCTGCGGGGGCGAGTTCGACTCCGCGCGCGATCCGTTCGAGCATGGGCCGCGCCACTTTGTCCAGGCGAGCCAGCTGCCGAACCCGTTCGGCGTGTTCCGCGTCCATCGTGGCCTCCGCGGCCGCGCGCATGGCGGCCTCGTCGTGCAGCAGGCGCAGCGAGCGCTGGGTGGGTCGCAGGATCAGCGCGCAGACCGAGGCCCCGACCAGCGTGGACAGGGCGATGATCGAGACGAATACCGAGCCCAGCGCGATTCCCAGGACGATATCGACAACCGCCAGGGTCGCGGTGACGGCCGCGGCGCCGGTCCAGGCCGCGCCGATCCGGCCGCGCAGCGCCAGGACCCCCAGCACGTAGGACGCCGCGAACGCCGCCCACGGCTGCCGCAACGCATCGTCGGTGAAGTTCAGATGGGTCAGGACCACGGCACCCGGCCCCACCGCGAGCACGACCGCCGTTGCCGGCCAGGGCAGCGGGTCGCCCGGCACCAGCAGCAGAATCGCGGCGGCTCCCAGCATCCCCGCGAACGCGACGGCCGCCTGAGCCGCCGGTACGTCGTGGAACGGCGGAACCATGTACAGCGTGATCGTCGCGACGAGCCCGGCCAGGAATACCCAGCCGGCCCGGCCGCGCATACCCAGCAGCGCCCGAAGTTCGATATCGGCCTCGTCCTCAGACATCGTCACCTCCCCCGGCACTGCCCCACATCAGGGTGACCGTCGTGCCCTCTCCGGGTTCCGATTCCACGAAACCGGCGCCGCCGGGCAGTTGCCGCATCCGGCCCAGGATGCTCACTGCGATCCCGAGCCGGTCGACCGGCACCGATACGCGGTCGAATCCGGCGCCGTCGTCGCGCATCACCACCTGTAGGCCGCCCGCGCCGACCGTCACGGTCACCATCCGCCGCACCGGACGTCCCGGAACACAGGCGTGGCGCAGGCTGTTGCGGGCGGCCTCGGCCAGCGCCGCGGCCAGGGTGCCCGCCACCTCGACCGGCATCCGGAGATCCCCGCCGTTGCCGTCCCGGCGGGCGGCGAAGTCGATACCGGTATTCACTTCGTGCACCGCCGACCGCAGGAACCCGATCACCGACCGCGCGTCCAGGTGGTCGGCGTCGCTGTCGGTGACCCGGGTGGCGTCGAGCCGGTCCAGGGTGCGTCCGGCCTGTTCCCGCAGGACCGGCGAGGTAGCGCCACCCCGGGACGCGTCGAGCAGTGTCGAGAGCACCGCGTCGTGGATGAGCGCGGCGAACCGCGCCCGCTCCCGTTCCCGCGCCGCGGTGCCCGCCACCGCGGCCGCGCGTTCGCCCTCGATCGCCGATTCCCGGTCGACCCGCACCCCGGCGGCCCTGGCGTAGACGACGCACCAGAGGAACAGCACGCACAACCCCGCGTGCCGGGCGAAATTGTCGACCGCATGGAGTACGGAGGTGTCGTCGAACATGACGAAAAGGGCGGCGCCGGGAATCGCGCACGCCACCACGAGATAGATACCGGCCGGCCAGGGCCGCCAGCCCAGCGCGGCGGCCAGCACCCCCACGGTGATCAGCCGATGCGCCCAGATCGGGCCGGGTGCCTCAGCGACCTCGTAGTAGAACACCATCACCAGCACCATCGCGGTGAGATAACCCAGTGCGGCCGCGGCGGCGACCGGCCGGATCAGCCGGGGCCCCGCGACGAGGGACACCACCGCCAGAACCGGCAGCATGCCGAAGGCCACCGGCACGGTGATCAGCGTCCAGACCACCGGGATGTGACGGTGCTGGACGACGATCTCCGGCAGTTCCAGCACCCCGGCGCTGGTCCCCACCAATCCGATGACCAAGCCGAACCGGCGGACGATCCGGTCGGCGGCCGATTCGGGCCCGGTCTCGCGGGACCGGGCGACCCGGGCCCGCAACGACCGCGGCAGCGACGGCCGCCGCAACACCGCGGCGAGCCGCGACGCCGGACCGGATCCCGTGTCCGCGGCGCCCACCGCAGACGTCGCGTTCATGACCGGCGATGCTCGGGCACGGGCAGCCAGCCGTCCTCGACCGCCCGCTTGTACAGATCGGTTTTCGTGGGCGCCGGACGTCCCGCGTCGGAATACTTCTGCCGGATCCGGCCCAGATAATCGTTCACGGTCTGCTCGGACAGCCCGGTGAGCCGCGCGACCCGCGATGCCTTCTCCCCCGACGCGTACAGGGTGAGCACCTCCTCCTGCCGCGGGCTCAAACCCACGCGGGACAGCTGCGGGTCGCCGTCGATCGCGGCGGCCCAATCGGTGGTCACCACCTGCGCGCCGGACGCCGCGGCACGCACCGCGGCCACCACCGCGGCCACGTCCTCCGATTTACGCACCACGCCCAGTACACCCGCCCGGGCCGCCGACCGCACCAGAAAGGCGTTCTCGGCGCCGGTGAACACCAGCACCTCGATTCCGTTGTCGCGCAGCGTCCGGACATTGTCCTCGGGGGCGGAATCGTCGGCGAGGCGCAGATCGAGCACCGCCAGGTCCAAGGCAGGCACGCCGCCGATCCGGCAATCCGGATGTGCGAGCAGATCGGCCACCGTCCCGGCCGTGGCCACCAGGTTCAGGTCCGGTTGCGGCCCGAGCATCGCGGCCACTCCGATCGCCACCGATTCGTGGTCTTCCACCAGCCCGATCCGGCGGGGCGCACCCATCTCCGCGACACTGTCGGTCACCTCACAACTCCCCTCGGGCACAGTCGTTCTCTGCACAGAGTATGGCGGGCCGGACGCGTGACGGTCAGCCCCCGATTCCAGGGGACCGCCGACCCGGTCCCACCAATCGCGTGGCCGGCACGGCGTCTTCCCGGCAGCGCGGTACCGGTCGCCGCGCCTCCGGACCCGGAACCGGAGCGAGTGCCGCGGCCGTCAGGGCGTGCCTGCGCGGGTGGCGGTGGCGGCCAGGGTCGTGTAGTCCATCGTGAAAGTTCCACCCAGAGCGTCGAGGGCGTTCCCGGTCGCGTCGAGGATCTCGGCCAGCTGATCCGGACGGAGCCGGGTGAGGCCGCCCGTGGTGGGCAGCAGCTCCAGCCATTGGTCCCGCGTATAGGACCGCTGCCAGTCGAATCGCCACTGTTCGGGATCGCCGAACCGCCCGGTCTCGCGAATCCGGTCGGCGAATTGCGCGTATCCCGCTTCGTAGAGCTCGAGTGGACGTCGTGCCGGTTGGCCGCTGAACGGGGAGTCCGGCACCACTCGCCGGAACGCGGCGGCGAACGGTTCCGCCACCTCGGCCGGCGGTTCGTACACGTGACCGAAATCGCCAGCCGGCCCCCAGGGCGGAGTACACCGGCCGCCTTCGCGGCACCGGCGGCCGGATCCACCCAATGCCACGACTGCGCGGCGATGACCGCGTCGAACATCCGCCCGTCCGGCTCCCATGCCTCGAAGGTCGCCACCTCGACCCGCACGCCACGGGCTCGGGCGAAGTCGGCCATCCGCGGATCGGGTTCGACGCCGAGCACCGTGCACCCCGCGGCCTGGAACTGGCGGGCCGCGATACCGGTACCGCAGCCGACGTCGAGCACCGACACCCCGGGAGCCCCGGAGCGGATCCGTGCCACCAAGGCGTCGGGGTAGCCGGGTCGGGCCCGGTCGTAGCGCTGCGCGTCCGCACCGAACCCCGTGGCCATCCGCTGGGACTCCCCCGGACCGGCAGCGGAGGGCTCCGGCTGCTCTCGCGGTAAAATGGGCATGCGCCCACCTTAATGGGCGCATGCCCACTGCGCAAAGATCGCGGTGTATCGACGGACGAAGGGATCAGCGAGTGCCGACCGGGATCCACCTGCACGACGCACGGCAGCAACTGTTCGACGCCGCCGACCGGATACTGCTGCGAGACGGTCCGAACGGACTGACCAGCCGGGCCGTCACCGATGAGGCCGGCTGCGCCAAAGGCGTGCTGCACCGGCACTTCACCGACTTCGACGCCTTCCTCACCGAGCTCGTGCTCGACCGGGCGGCACAGCTCGAAGCGCAGGCGAGCGCACTGCGCGCCGCCGCCGGCACGGATACGGTGGCCGCCAATCTGACCAGCGCACTGACCACCCTGTTCGGACCGGTTCCGGTGGCGATCATTCCGCTCATCACCTTCCGTGACGAACTGCGCGCCCGGTTACGCCGGGCCAGACCGGGCGGCGGAATGGCGGTCCTCGCCGAGGCGACGACCGCGATCTCCATCTATCTGGCCGAAGAGCGCGAACTGGGCCGCATCGCAGCCGACGCGGATATCGACTCCCTCACCCTCTCACTGGTCGGTGGGGGGCACCTGTTGTTCACCGACCGCGACCCCGGCCCGCCGGCTCCCTCAGCGGTCGAAAAGTTCGTGGCAGCGGTAATCGCCGACGCCGTGCAACGACGACCGGCCTGAGCCCTCCCGGCACCGGGCAGCCCTCACTCCCCCATCAGCTGTGCCGCGACGGTCGCGCCGAGTTCCCAGCAGGCTTCCAGATCGCCCTTGGCCGGCTTGCCCGACACCGCCACGTAGTCGGCGGCCTTCACCCACCCGAGTCCGGTCGTGATGGAGGTGACGCCGCGCTCCGCGCCCTCGGTGCCCTCGTTACCGTGCAGGTACAGGCCGAACGGCCGCCCGCGCGTCGAATCGAGGCAGGGGTAGTAGACGACATCGAATGCGTGCTTGAGGCCACCGCTCATGTATCCGAGGTTCGCCGGGGTGCCGAGAACGTACCCGTCGGCCGCCAGCACGTCGGTCGGCGATACGGCCAGCGCGGCCCGGCGCACGACCTCCACCCCCTCGATCTCCGGGTCGGTCGCACCGGATACCACGGCTTCGAACATCGCCTGCATGAACGGAGACGGCGTGTGATGGATGATCAGCAACCTGGGCACAGCGCCGAGCCTAACCCCGCTCGAGTTTCTCCAGCTCGACCGCGCGCCGCATCGTCTCACGCGCCCGGCCGCGGTCGCCGGCGTAGTCGTAGGCGCGGGCCAGCCGGTAGGAGACGCGCCAGTTGTCGGGGTCGGCCTCCCATTCCTTGCGCACCGTCGAGAACAGCTCGTCGGCGGCGGAACGCTCGATCCGGCCGGACGGCCGGCGCGGCAGCTCGGAGACATCCAATTCCAGGCCCTCGTCCCGGATCCGGCGGGCCAGCCGCTGATGGTCCAGCGCCGACCGGATCGTGGAGTAGACCATCCACACCCCCAGCAGGGGCAGGATCAGCACTCCGATACCGAGACCGACCGCCGCGGGGTCACCGGAGGTGATCAGCTCGACGGCGATGCGCCCCAGCCACAAGAAGTAGAAGATCAACGCGAGGACCAGCGCGGCCACCAGGACGATGATCTTCAGCGAAGACCGGTCCTGCTCCGGTTCGCCCGGCCCGCCCGCGGATTCGCTCACAGATCGAGGAAAGGGTCGAGTCCGACGGTCAGCCCCGGGACCTGCCCGATCCGCCGCACTCCGAGCAGCACCCCCGGCGCGAACGACGAGCGGTCGATCGAATCGTGGCGGATGGTGAGCGTTTCGCCCTGGGTGCCGAACAGCACCTCCTGATGGGCGACCAGCCCCGCCAGCCGCACCGAATGCACCCGCACACCGTCGACCTCGGCCCCGCGCGCACCCTCGAGTTCGGTGCTGGTCGCGTCCGGGATGGGCCCCGCCCCCGCCTGCTTTCGAGCCTCGGCGATGAGTCCCGCCGTCCGGTAGGCGGTACCGGACGGCGCGTCGGCCTTGTTCGGGTGATGCAACTCGATCACCTCGACCGATTCGAAGAACCGCGCCGCCTGTTCGGCGAACCGCATCGACAGCACCGCACCGATCGCGAAGTTCGGCGCGATCAGCACCCCGGTCTCCGGCCGGTCCGCCAGCCAACCCCGCACCTCGGTCAGCCGGGAATCGTCGAACCCGGTGGTACCCACCACCGCGTGGATCCCGTTCTCCACCAGGAACCGCAGATTGCCCATCACCACATCCGGATGGGTGAAATCGACGACCACCTGGGCTCCGGCCTCGGTGAAACGGGACAGCGAATCATCCTTGTCCACCGCGGCGACCAACTCGAGATCCGCGGCCGCCTCGACCGCCGCACAGATGGCCAGCCCCACCTTGCCCCGCGCCCCCAGCACACCAACCCGAATCGGCGCCGTCACCACACCACTCCTACCTGTCGCCCGACCATCGACCCGAGCCTACTGGCGCGAGCCCACCACACCCTCCACCCCTCCCCGCCACGCCGCCCGCCCAAGCCAAGCCGTCCACGCATGCCACGCCGCCCGCCCACGCCACCGCCCGCGCATGCCACACCGTCCGCGCATGCCACACCGTCCGCGCATGACCCTGCCACCCACCACCTCATCCGGATGCGCCACTCCCCAGAGTCGGGCCACCCTCCCGGCGCCGAGTTCAGCGAGGCCCTGAAAGGGTTCGGCCCGCGTCGCCTGTCAGCACGCGAGACAATGCGCCGCCTGTCGAGGCTCGTGCTTCCGGTTGTCCGGCGTCGGCGTGATC
>NZ_JBEZYU010000065.1:0-27964 GCF_040638875.1 Nocardia sp. NPDC024068
CGGCGCCGAGTTCAGCGAGGCCCTGAAAGGGTTCGGCCCGCGTCGCCTGTCAGCACTCGAAGCGAGGTGGCGAAGCCACGAGTCTCGAGTGCTGACAGGCGACGCCAAGAGGGCCGAACCCCGCGCGGCGAAGCCGCGCCAAAATCACAGCACCCGCTGCTTGAGGGCCTCGAATTCGTCGCGGACGCCGGAGGGCAGTTTGTCGCCGACGAACTCGAACCACTCCTCGATGAGCGGAATCTCCGAACGCCATTCGTCGAGGTTCACCGAGAGCGCCTCGTCGACATCGGCCGCTTCGACATCCAGCCCGGACAGATCCATCTGGGCCGCCGTGGGCACATTGCCGATCGCCGTCGGCTCGGCCTGCGCGGAGCCCTCGATCCGGCCGATGATCCATTCCAGCACCCGGGAGTTCTCGCCGAATCCCGGCCACAGGAAGCGGCCGTCTGCACCGCGCCGGAACCAGTTCACGTAGAAGATCTTGGGCAGCTTGGTGGCGTCGGCGTTCTTGCCGAGGTTGATCCAGTGCCCGATGTAGTCGCCGACGTGGTAGCCCATGAACGGCAGCATGGCCATCGGGTCGCGGCGGACGGTGCCGACCTTGCCCTCGGCGGCCGCGGTCTGCTCCGAGGACAGGGTGGCACCCATGAAGACGCCGTGCTGCCAGTCGAAGGATTCGGTGACCAGGGGAACCGTGGTCTTGCGGCGGCCACCGAAGAGGATCGCCGAGATCGGCACACCCTGCGGGTCGTCCCATTCGGGGGCCAGCGTCGGGCACTGCGACATCGGGGTGCAGTAGCGCGAGTTCGGATGCGCGGCCAGGGTCTCGGTCTCGCGCAGGTACCAGTCGTTGCCCTTCCAGTCGATCAGGTGATCGGGCTCGCCCTCGAGGCCCTCCCACCACACATCGTTGTCGTCGGTGAGCGCGACATTGGTGTAGACGGTGTTACCCGCCTCCAGCGTCTCCATCGCGTTCGGGTTCGACGAGCGGTTGGTGCCGGGCGCGACACCGAAGAATCCGAATTCCGGGTTCACCGCGTACAGCCGGCCGTCCTTGCCGAACCGCATCCAGGCGATATCGTCGCCCAGGGTCTCGGCCCGCCAGCCCGGGACCGTGGGCTGGATCATCGCGAGGTTGGTCTTACCGCAGGCACTCGGGAACGCGGCAGCGACGTAGTACGCCTTGTTCTCCGGGGAGATGAGCTTCAGGATCAGCATGTGCTCGGCCAGCCAGCCCTCGTCGTGGGCCATGGCCGAGGCGATGCGCAGCGAGTAGCACTTCTTGCCCAGCAGCGCGTTGCCGCCGTAGCCGGAGCCGTAGCTCCAGATCTCGCGGTCCTCGGGGAAATGCGTGATGTATTTGGTGTCGTTGCAGGGCCACGGCACATCGGCCTGGCCTTCGGCCAGCGGCGCGCCGACCGAGTGCAGCGCCTTCACGAACGGGCGATCCGTGCCGAGCGTATCCAGCGCCGCCTGCCCCATCCGGGTCATCACCCGCATGGAGGCCACCACGTACTCCGAGTCGGTGATCTCGACGCCGAGCTTCGGGTCCTCGGCGCCCAGCGGGCCCATGCAGAACGGCACCACGTACATGGTGCGGCCCTTCATCGAGCCCCGGTACAGCTCGGTCATGGTGGCGCGCATCTCGGCGGGATCGACCCAGTTGTTGGTCGGGCCCGCGTCGGCCTCGGCCTTGGAACAGATGTAGGTGCGCGATTCGACCCGGGCCACGTCGGAGGGGTCGGATAACGCGAGGAACGAGTTCGGCTTCTTCTTCTCGTCCAGCTTCTTGAACGTGCCCGCCTCGACGAGCCGGGTGGTGAGCCGATCCCATTCGGCGTCGGAACCGTCTGCCCACACAACTCGATCCGGCTGAGTCAGTTCGGCGACCTCCTGAACCCAGGCGAGCAGTTCGCTGTGTTCGGTCGGCGCGGTGCCGTCGGATCCACGAAGACCGGGAATGGTCGCTGAGGTCATGAAAACTCTCCTGAAATGGGCGGCACCGATGCCTCCGCCCTGGCCCTTGGGCCCGTGACCAGCGCGAAAACACCTAGCGCCACCATTGGCGGGTGAGGCGCCCGCTATGGCCCGCCGTGTGTACTTCCGGGTACCGGAAGTACACCAAGGGCGAAGCGGACGCCCAGGTTCCTGTCTAGAGGTTAACGCGGTATTGCGGCCCCTATGGAATCGGGTTGCCGATCAATAGGGGTGAACAAACTATTTTCCGGTACCGCCCGCCCAGCGCTCGAGGATCTCCTGGTCACGGGCACAAGCGGCGAGCCGACCGGGTTGTCCGGAGGTGGCGCGCCGCAGCGCGACCTCCAATTCGGCCACCCGTCGATCGACATCCAGCATATGCGCCGCGGCGCTGCGAACCATCTCGTCCGAAAGCTCCGATTCGGTCTCGACCAGCGCTGTTACCGCCCGTTGCTCCAGCTGGGCCTTCACATTCGCGATCGCGTCGGCGACCCACTGCCGCAGGTGGTCGCGGTCGGCGAGCTGGCGGCGGGCCCGCACGACCCAGGCCGCGGCGCCCGCGCCGAGGAGCAGCGTCACCGGGATCGTGGCGGCGTCGAGGGCCGGAACCAGAGCCAGCGGCGATACCAGGAGCCGGCCCAGACCGACACCGGCCGAGGCACCGAGAACGATCATCAGGTGATCTTCGACACCCCGGCCCCGGGGTTGCGGATCGGGCCCGAGTGTGGGGGCCGGATCGTGACGCTGCGGAGGCGTCCCATCCGGTCCGGCCGAGCCCGGGGCGGGGGCGGCCGCGGCCCGGGCCCGCAGCTCCGTCAGCCGGGCGGCGATATCGAGATCCACCGCCGCGGTCACCTGGTTCACCGCCGAGCGCAGCCGCTCCGGGAACTCGCGGCGACCCGAACGGGCCGGCCGGTCGAGTTCGGCGCGCGCCTCGGCGTGCAGGGTCCGGACCCGCGCACCCACCTGGGTCAGCAGATCCACGCGCGCGAGGTTGAGCTGGGCACGCAGATTGGATACCGCCACCGCCCGGCCGCCGTCGCGTTCGGCGAGCAGCCGGGCCCGTTCGGACCGCAGCATCTCGGTCTCGCTCCCGGAACGCAGCGTCGCCTCTTCCTGCGCGATCCGCTCCCGGGTATCGGCGACCACCTGCGCGGCCGCGGTCCGCCGGCGCGACGCCGCGGTGGAGCCGTCGGCGGTGAGCGCGATCAGCCGGGTATGCAGCAGCCCGAGCCCGGATTGGTCGAACAGCGCCGAATCGGCCGAGGTCCGGGCGGCGAGGGCGAGCCGCGGCGAAACCGGCACGATCTCGCAGACCGGGCCGGCGGCGGCCATGATTTCGGCGGTCCGGTCGCGGGCCAGTTCCCAATCGCGGTGCGCATGTGTGCCGTTGAGTACGAGCAGCACCCGGGCGCCGCGATCGTGCAGCCGGCGGACGGTGTCCAGTTCCCCCGCGCCGATCACCACGCCCGCGTCCAAAGCCAGTAATACGACGGCCCCCGGCGATACGACGGGCTCGGTGTCCGGGGCGCTCAGCTCCACCCGCGGCTCGATCCGGGTCAGCTCGGTCCGCAGCAGCGCGGTGTTGGCGTCATCCGGACCGATCAGGGAAACCGGCGCGGCCGTCCCGCCCGCGGCCGATGTCGACAGCAGCGCCGCCCCCTGTGGATTCCACCGCTCGACCACCGCCAGCACGTCACCGGGCAGTGGATCGACAACCCGGCCCGCCGTGGGCGCCGGCGCCGATCCGCCGGTTCCGAAACCGGCGGGCGGCGGCGCGGGGCCGGGCCGCCCGGGCGGCACCGGTCTCGCGGCGGGGACGTCAGAGTCCGACACTGCTCATCCGTTCCCACATCCGGACGTACCCGTTGTGCACTTTGATCGCGGCGCGGCGCGCGGCCGGTGACATCTCACCGGATGCCACCGCCCGCCAGCGCACCGCGCGGGCCAGCGCATCGTCGGCGTCCTCGGGTTCGGGCCGGGGATAGCCCGCGGCCAGATGCGCGACCTCGGGGTCGGCCAGGCCGCCGCACAGCCCGAGCCAGCGGGCCTCGTCGGTGTCCAGGTATTCGGTGATCAGTGCCCGCGCCCGGCTCTGCCCGCGCGGCACCGCCCGCGCCGCCAGCCGGGTCAGCTCGTCGACCAGGACCCCCGCCCGCCGGGATATCGCCTGCTGATAGCGCACGCCGAGCAATTTCGCCGCGGGTTCGACCCCGCTGACCGTATGCAGGATCTGCAGCACGGTCTGCGGGGAGAGATCGGGTTCGCGGTCCAGGGTGGCCAGCACACACGACACGCCGTACAGATCCCACTGGTCCAACAGTTCGGCACGTTCGGCGGTATCGGTTCCGGCGGCCGGGGAGAGAAAGGAATCGGCGGAGACGGCGAGCGCGGATCCGGCATGGGCATGCCGGCGCAGCAATTCCAGATCGCCTTCGCGCAGCGCCCCCGATATGGTGCGCGCGGCCAGCGAACCCACCATCGGGAAGGTCGGCAGCCCGAACTGCCGGGAGTACCGGTCCGCCGCCGTGACCGCGTCGGACCATCCCGTACCGATGGCATCGGCCTTGTTGAGCACCAGCAGCGAACGCTGCGGCGTCAGCGTCGCCAGGACCCGGCGGTCACCCGGCGACGGAGTGCTGGCCAGCACGTAGACGACGATATCGGCGTCGAGCACCGGATCCGGGAAGCCCGGTTCGTCGACGGGGGCCGTCTCCACCCCCGGCTGCAATCCCAGCGCCCGGGCCACGGTGGTCCGGCCCGACCCGGTACGTCCGGCGACCTGTGCGCGCGGCAGTGTCCGCCACCGGTGCACCGCCGCCTCGATACCGTTGGCGATTCCGGTGTCCACCCCGTCGCCCATCCGCAACGTCGAGATCATCCGGTCCAGCGGATCCGCCGCCCCCGCCTCACGCATATACCCGTCCGCTCCCTCGATCGCCGCCACCGTCACGTACCCCCTTGGTCCGGTGCGCATTCTGTCAGAAGACCGCCCACCGCGCGCCGGGCGCGAAAACGGCCTCGTCCTACCAACGGGTAGGCCCCTGGCGGTCCGCTGCGGACCACAGTCGGGCATGCGGGACAATAGGGGTGTGAACGACGCCGTGCACCCCCACTCCGAATCCGTTCCCGTCGCGGTGACGGAAGACGCGGACGGCTCCCCGGGCGCCCCGAACCCGCGCCGCCTCGGCGCCGGATCGCGGCTCTACCCCCGGGTCACCAGCTTCCGCTCCCGGCGCGGCGCGCTCACCCCCAACCAGCAGAAATCCTGGGACCGTACCTGGCCGGTGATCGGCCGCGATGTGGCCGACGAAGCACTGGACACCGACGCCTGGTTCGGCCGGCACGCTCCGCTGGTCATCGAGATCGGCTGCGGAACCGGCACCGCGACCGCCGCGATGGCCCGGGACGAACCGCATATCGACCTGATCGGCATCGAGGTCTACCAGCCTGGATTGGCCCAGCTCGTCCAGCGGATCGAACGCGAGGAAATCGGTAATATCCGGCTGCTCCGCGGCGATGCGGTAGATGTGCTGGAGAACATGATTGCTCCCGGATCGCTGACCGGGGTGCGGGTGTTCTTTCCGGACCCCTGGCCCAAGGCCCGCCACCACAAGCGCCGGTTGCTGCAACCGGCGACCGTGGCGCTCATCGCCGACCGGCTGCGGCCGGGGGGTGTGTTGCATATCGCCACCGATCACGCGGGCTATGCCGAGCACATCGCCGAAGTGGGTGCGGCCGAACCTCTGCTGACCGGCCTGAACGAGACCACCGGCGGGGTGAGCGCCGAACACCGCGATTCGGCGCCGATCGGATTCGAGCGTCCGGTCACCAAGTTCGAGAGCAAGGCACATCGCGCCGGTAGCGCGATCAACGAGTTCATATGGGGCAAGATCGAATGATGAGCGTCAGTGAGATGGCCCCGGCCGGCGACGAGGTTGCCGGAAGTCTGCACGAATCCGGCGGCGAGACGGTCGGACCGGATGCGGACGGATTACGGCGGGTTCTGCTGGTCTGGGACGCACCCAACCTCGATATGGGTCTGGGCGCCATTCTCGGCGGCCGGCCGACCGCCGCCTACCGTCCTCGCTTCGACGCGCTGGGCCGCTGGCTGCTGGCGCGCACGTCGGAATTGTCCGCCGGCGAGAAGCAGCGGGTGGAGCCGGAAGCGACCGTGTTCACCAATATCGCCCCCGGTACCGCCGATGTGGTCCGGCCGTGGGTCGAGGCGCTGCGCAATGTCGGTTACGCCGTATTCGCCAAGCCCAAGATCGACGAGGACTCCGACGTCGACTCCGATATGCTCGGCCATATCGAGCAGCGCACCCGCGGCGCCGGGCTCGCCGGAATCATCGTGGCCTCGGCCGACGGCCAGGCCTTCCGCGAACCGCTGGAGCAGCTGGCGACCGAGGGCATTCCGGTTCAGGTACTCGGGTTCCGTGAGCACGCGAGTTGGGCCGTAACATCCGATACCCTCGAATTCGTCGACCTCGAGGACATCCCGGGAGTATTCCGTGAACCGCTCCCCCGGGTGAGCCTCGACTCGTTGCCCGACGAGGGTGCCTGGCTGCAGCCGTTCCGGCCGCTGTCGGCGCTGCTCACCTCTCGCCCCGCACAAGGAGTCGCTTAAGTGTTCACCCGCTGGGGCGATCTGGTCTATCGACTGCGTTTCGCCGTTATCGGAGTGGTTGTCGCGGGCATGCTCGGCCTCGGGGGCTTCGGTCTCGGACTGGCGGATCACCTCAGCTCCAGCGGTTTGTTCGATCCGGGATCGGAGTCGGTCGAGGCCGCCGAGATCTCCGACGAGTCCTTCGGCCGCGACCACAATGCCGATGTGCTGGTCCTCTACACAGCGCCGGAGGGTCAGACGGTCGATTCCGATCCCGCGTTCCGGGACAAGATCGTCGACAGCCTGAACCGGATCCCGCGCGAACATCCGGATCAGATCGCGAAGGTGAACGGCGCCTACTGGAAGACCGAGACCGGCGAGGCCCAGCCGGCGGTATTCGGTTCCAAGGACAAGACCAAAACCTTCGCCTCCATCGCGATCGTCGGCGACAACGACGACGAAATGGTCCGCAACTACCGCGCCGTGAAGGATGTTTTCTTCATCGACGGGGTCAACGTGCAGGTCGCGGGCTTGCAACCAGTGGCGGGCACGCTCAACGACACCATGGCGCACGATACGAAGCGGATGGAACTCCTCGCCATTCCTGCGGTCGGCGTTCTGTTGTTCTTCATCTTCGGCGGTGTGGTGGCCGCCGGGCTCCCGCTGATCGTGGGCGGTCTGACCATCCTCGCCGCGAACGGCATCCTCATGATGGTCACGAAGTTCACCGAGGTGAACACCTTCGTCGGGGCCGTGGTGTCGATGATCGGCCTGGGCCTGGCCATCGACTACGGGCTGTTCATCGTCAGCCGGTTCAGAGAGGAACTGGCCGAGGGTTACGACACCCCGGCCGCCGTCCGGCGTTCGGTGATGACCGCCGGACGGACCGTCGTGTTCTCCGCGACCATGATCATCGCCAGCCTCGGCGGTTTGCTGCTCTTCCCGCAGGGCTTCCTGAAATCCATGGCCTACGGCACCATCGCCACCGTCGCGGTGGCCGCCCTCGCCTCGATCACCCTGCTCCCCGCGATGCTGAGCGTGCTGGGTCCGCGGGTGGACATGCTGAGCTTCAAGAAGATGCGCAAGACCAAGTCCGCCGAGGAGGTCGAGGCCAGCCTGTGGGGCCGCATCACCACCTGGGTCATGCGGCATCCCCTCAAGATCGCCATCCCGATCTGCGTCGGACTGCTGCTGCTGATCATCCCGGTGAAGAACCTGGCCTTCGGCGGTATGAGCGAGAAGTATCTCCCGCCCGACAACACCGTCCGAATCGCCCAGGAGGAGTTCGACCAGACCTTCCCGCTGCGCCAATCCGACCCCATCCAGCTGATATTCATCAGCGAGAAGAGCTCCTCCATCGGCAAGGTCCTGCGGGAGGTCGACAAGGCCCCGGGCCTCGCCGATGCCGGTGGCTTCGCGGTGCCGTCGCAATCCCCGAACCGGCCGGACGTATTCCGCACCGAAGCGACACTTCTCGACTCCGACGACTACCGGCCGACCGTCGAATACCTCCGGGCGATAGACGTACCGGACGATGTGACGATGCTGGTCGGCGGGCAACCGACCCTCCAGGGCGACAGTATCGACGCGCTGGTGGACCGGATCCCGCTGATGATCGCCGTGGTGCTGCTGGTCACCACGGTGCTGATGTTCCTGACCTTCGGATCACTGGTGCTGCCCATCAAGGCGGCGCTGATGAGCGTGCTCGGTCTCGGCTCGACCCTGGGCATCCTGACCTGGATCTTCGTCGACGGTAACGGCGCGGATCTGCTGAACTTCACCCCGCAGCCGATCATGTCGCCGGTGCTGGTGCTGATCATCGCCATCATCTACGGCCTGTCCACCGACTACGAAGTCTTCCTGCTGTCGCGGATGGTCGAGGCCCGCGCCCAGGGCGCCTCCACCACCGAGGCCGTGCGCATCGGCACCGCGCACACCGGCCGCATCATCACCGCCGCCGCGCTGATCCTGCTGGTGGTCACCGGTGCGTTCGCGTTCTCGGATCTGGTGATGATGCAGTACATCGCCTACGGCATGATCGCGGCGCTCATCATCGACGCCACCATCCTGCGCATGCTGCTCGTCCCGGCCACCATGAAACTGCTCGGCGACGACTGCTGGTGGGCACCGGCCTGGATGAAACGGATCCAGCAGCGGATCGGGCTGGGTGAGCCGCTCCTGGAAAACGAGCGTCCCGGGGGCGGCGATGTGGTCGACCTCGTCAAGACCACCCCGGTCACCGATCCGGTCACCATGCAGATGCCGGCGCTGACCTCGGAGAAACAGCGCAAGACGCCGGTGCTGAAGCGCTCACGCGAGGAGATCGAAGCGGGCGCGCCCACAACGCATCTCGAGGCACTGCCGAAGAGCGGCCGCAAGGGCGGCGACAAGCCGCGATCCGATGATTCCGCGCCCGCGGCGCCCAAACAGCCGATGCCGACCCCGCCCGACCCGACCCGCCCGCGCGCGAATCCGCCGGCCACCGGTTCCGGCGAGCCCGGCCGGAGTGGCGAAGGTACCGCGGCCGGAAGTCGCGGCGGCCGACCGCCGGCCGATACTCCCCGGCCCCCGGCCCGCGGACCGCAACCGTTCGACGAAAGCTCGCGAATGGGCTCCGGCGCACCGCAGCCCGGTTCGGAACGCGGCCTGCGGGAGGGCGCCGAACCCGGTCCGGCCGGATTGCCCGGCCGCACACCGGAACCCGGGCGTATTCCGGGTGCGACCCCCGAACCCGGACGCCCCGGCGGGGCCGGACACGAACACCGCCCCGGCCCCTCCGGCCGCACCGAGGCCGGCCGCACGCCGAACCCGCTGCCCACCCGGCCGGGCCCGAACCAGCCGGGCCCCCAGACTTCGAACCAGCCCGCGTCGACCCAATCCGGTCCACCGGCACCGAACCAGCCCGGCCCACCGGCACCCGGACGACCCGGACCTGCGGCACCGAGCCGTTCGGGTCCTTCGGGTCCGGGCCGATCCGGACCTGCGGCACCGGGCCGCAACACCCCCGCGGGCCCCCCGCAGGCCGGACCACCCACCGGCCGACCGGGTTTCGCCACACCGACGCTGCGCGGAATGTTCGCCTCCGAACCCACCGACGACGAAGGCGGGCAGAACGCCACCGGCCGCACGGTCTACCCGAGCCCGGCCGACGCACCGCCCGTACCGCCGACGCCGCAGCAGGCCCGTCTCGGTGGCGCGCGCCAATCGGCCCCGGAGGGTTCCCCGCAGCAGCCGGGCCGGGCGGGAGGGCGGCCTGTCGGCCCGGCCCGTCCGGTGCCGCCGCGCCCGCCCGCGCCCGAAGGCCGCCCTCCGGCCCGGCCCGGGCCGCAGCCGCCCGGAAGCGGTCCGGCGCCCGACCCGGGTTTGCGGAGGCCGCCGGCCCCGCCGCGGCGCACCGGGCCGAACCCGGTTCCGGGACAGCAGGATTCCCGCTCGCCCCAGGATCAGGGATCGCAACCCCGCCCGATGCCGCGGATCTCCAACCCCGGCAACGCGACTCCGGGCGGCCAGGCATCCGGGTTGCCCGAACTTCCCCGGCGCGTACCGGGAGCCCAGCCACCGGAGATGCCGGGACAGTACCGACTGCCCGAGCCGCCGACCCGGCCCGCGCAACGGCCCACACCCCCGGCGCCGCGGCCGGACAGTCTCGCCGATCAATCGGCGGAGCCGCCGGAGCCGCAGCAGAATCCGGACGGCCGGGAACGCAACAGCATCGAATCCTGGATGGCCGGACTGCGCTCGGCGCGGCGTCAGCAGGCCGGTACACCGGCCGAGGACACCGGGCGGCACCAGCACGGCGAGGGCAGGTCGGTCAGCGTGAACGAATTGCTGCGCCGCCGCGACCAGGACTAGCGGACGGTGGGCCGCCCGCATCCCGGGCGGCACACCGCGATCACTGCCCCAGCAGCCGTCGCCAGTGCGCCATGAAAGGCTGCTTGGCGGTAACCGATCCGAATCGGATCCGCCCGTGCACCAGCAGATGCAGCGGACCGATCGGCGGACCGCTGCGCACCTTGTTGTTGACGCTGGACCCGACCAGTTCCAGACCGTCCAGATCGACGGTGGCCTCCTGCGGAACGATCAGGGTGAGCGAGCTGGCGTAATCGTCGACCTGGATCTCCACCACCTGGGTGGTCATCACCGCCTGGGTGAAATCCAGGGTGACCCCGGACAGCCAGCTGTTCACCCGGAGCAACGGCGCGACCTGCCAGTTGCCGCGGCGATTCACCCCCGACATCCGCGGCCGGATCGCGCCGCCCTGCACCACCCCCGACAGCTGCGCGGCACCCGTTTGCGGCCGGGGCATCGGCCGCCCGTGCCCGGATCGGCGGGTGGGAGGTTCGCCGATGAGCCGCACTCCGGGCAGATCGATCAGTACCGAATTCAGGTCACCGCGGGTTTTGGCGGCCAGCGCGGTATCCATCCGCTCGGTGAACTCCCCCAGCGACAACATTCCCAGCCCCACCGCGCGTTGCAGCAGCTCACCGACGTGCTCCCGTTCCGCATCGGAAACACGCA
Source organism: Nocardia sp. NPDC024068 (assembly GCF_040638875.1). Taxonomy (NCBI): domain Bacteria; kingdom Bacillati; phylum Actinomycetota; class Actinomycetes; order Mycobacteriales; family Nocardiaceae; genus Nocardia; species Nocardia sp. NPDC024068. The sequence continues at coordinate 11,105 of NZ_JBEZYU010000065.1, forward strand.
GGTCCCGGCTGCCGACCTGGCCGCCGGAACCCGCACCGTCGAAATCCGGATCGGGGCCGTCCATAGGACCGAGGTTACCCAGCTCCGCCCGGATCCCGCATCAGGGCATTCCCGGATGCGGCAGGCCGGTGCGGCCGCCCTCACCCCGATTTGTCACCGGCCTCTTCCGGATCCGGCGCCGGCCGCGCGCCGTCGGATTCGTTCGTCCGGGGGAGCGGCAGCCGGCGCTGCGCGCCCGCGAGCAACCCGGAGAAATCGAATCTGCCGGTGTTCTCCGGATCCGCGGGCCCCGGATCACTGTCCGGCTCGGGCGAATCCGGCTCGGCCACGTAGATACCCTTGCCGTCCGGTGTCAGCTCCGTCAGCAGTTCCTCCGGGTCGTCGGCGAGTAGCGATCTGATCGCCGTGTTCAACACCGCGACCAGGGGTACCGCCAGTAATCCGCCCGCGATACCGCCGAGCACCACACCGGCCGCGATCGCCACCACCACCGCCAGCGGATGGATCCGCACGGCCCGGCCGAGCAGCAGCGGTTGCAGTACATGCCCTTCGAGCTGCATCACCGCCAGGATGATGCCCAGCACGATCAGCGCGGTGACCAATCCCTTGGTCACCAGGGCGATGAATACGGCCACGAAACCCGCCAGGAAGGCGCCGATGATCGGGATGAACGCGCTGATGAACACCAGCGAGGCCAACGGGAGCGCCAGCGGGACGCCCAGCAGCGCCAGCCCGGCGCCGATACCGATCGCGTCGACGGCGGCCACCGCGACGGTCGCGCGTACGAAGCCCACCAGGGAGCCGAACCCCAGTTCCCCGGCGGTGCGCACCCGTTCGCGGTGCGGCCGCGGCACGATCCGGGTCACGAACTCCCAGATCTGATAGCCGCTGTAGAGGAAGAAGATCAGGATGAACAGGGTCAGGAAAGCGCCGGTGAGAATATGCCCGATCATCGTCGCGGTGGTGAGCGCGCCGCTGGTGAGCGTGTCCTGATTCGATTGGATGGCCCGGACCGCCGCGTCGCCGGCATTGCGGATCTGTTCGTCGCTCAGATGCATCGGCCCGTTGATGAGCCAGTCCTGCACCTGGTGGATGCTGCTGGTGAACTCGTCCGACAGTTGCGGCACGCCCACCACGAACTGTTCCACGACGAAGGTCACCACCCCGGCCACCAGCCCCAGCGAACCGACCATCGCGACGAACACCCCGAGCCCGCGCGGCAGTCCGCGCCGCTGCATCCAGTCCACCAGCGGAGCCAGCAGTGCCGCCGCGAGCATGGCGATGGACAGCGGGATCACCACGGTGTCCAACCGCCGCACCGCCGCCGCGAGCACTCCCACCAAGGCGAAGATCACCAACAGCCGCCACGCCCATTCGGCGGTCTGGCGGACGATCGGGTGAACGGCGTCTGCGGCGGTGGGTTTCGGCTCGGTCATCCGGCCGAGCCTAACCCCCGAACCCGGGAGCATCGGGGCGTCACCGCCGGACGCTAGATTGGTACACGTGTCAGCGCCATTGGAAGCGGTCAAACAGACCATGCATACGCGCTGGCCCCTGTACCTGACCTCGATGCTGCTCGCGAACGCGTTCGGCGCGGTGCTCGTGTGGGCGTTCATCCAATACGGGTTGCCGGTGCCCGAAGGGCAGGAGCCCGATGCCCGGGAGGTCGGCCTGCTGCTCCCGGCCGTGGTCTTCCTCACCGGCGGCGTACTCAGTGTGGCCGCCTCGGCCCTGATGCTGCGGCCGGTGATGCGCTGGCAGGTACGCGGCGGGCCGCCGAGCCGTCAGGAACAGATGGCGACGCTGCACGCCCCGCTGCGGCAGGCGATCCTGCATCTGGCGCTGTGGATCCTGGGCGGCGGCATCCTGGGCGCGTACATCATCTCCGAGACCGCGACACTGGCCGGAACCGTGATCGTCAGCGAATGTATGGCCGCGACCATCGTGTTCGGTTTCACCTACATGCTGGGCGAGCGCATTCTGCGCCCGGTCGCGGCCGAGGCACTGACCGCCGGCCGGTTCGACCACACGCTCACTCCGGGGGTGGGTACCCGGATGGCCATGACCTGGGGGATGGGAACCTTCGCCCCCACCATCGCCATCGTGCTGCTGTGCGTCACCCAGATCTCGTCGGACGTCAAATTCTCGGCGCAGTCGCTGGCGGTCTCGATTCTGCTGCTGTGCGGGGTGGTGATCATGCAGGCGCTCGCGCTGTCCATGCTCACGGCCTCCAGCATCTCCGATCCGGTCCGCCAGCTCAGCCAGGCCATCGACCAGGTGCAGAACGGCGCCCGCGATGTCCAGGTCGAGGTGTTCGACGGCAGCGAGATCGGGCTGCTGCAGGTCGGTTTCAACCGCATGATGGAGGAAGCCGCCACCCGGCAGCGACTGCAGGAACTGTTCGGCCAGCATGTCGGCGCCGAAGTCGCCCAGCGCGCCCTCGACTACGGCACCGAACTCGGCGGCGAGACCCGGTTCGTGGCGGTGCTGTTCGTGGATATGGTCGGCTCCACCGCGACCGCCGCCGAACATCCGCCGACCGAGGTCGTCAGCCTGCTCAACGAATTCTTCCGGGTGGTGGTCGATGTGATCGATTATCACCACGGATTCGTGAACAAATTCGTCGGCGACGCCGCCCTCGCGATATTCGGCGCCCCGCTCGACCGGCCGGATGCCCCGACGGCGGCCCTGGCCGCCGCCCGGGATCTGCGGGAGGCGTTGCGCTCGATTTCCGGGCTCGATATCGGTATCGGTGTTTCGGCGGGTCTGGCGGTCGCGGGCAATATCGGCGCGGCCAACCGTTTCGAATACACCGTGATCGGTGATCCGGTGAACGAGGCCTCCCGGCTCACCGAGCTCGCCAAGGACTATCCGGGCCGGGTTCTGGCCTCGGGTTCGGCCCTGTATTTCGCCGAGGACAGCGAGCAGCGGCGCTGGACCGCGGGCGAGGAGGTGCAGCTACGGGGCCGTCGCCGCAAGACCCGGCTGTCCTGGCCCGCCGCCGGGCCCGACCAGGGCTGACCGGTCCGGCCGGAGGTTCCCGCAGCTACCCCCCTTGGCGCGGCGGCGGAGGGACGGTACGGACTTCACCTGGGCGTGTCCACTAGGCTGGGCCCGTGACGGCCAACGGTGATACAGCGGATACCGCTGCCGTGTCCCCGGCCGAGGATGCCCCGGATTCCCCGCGCGGGGAGAATCGCCGCCGTAGATTCCGCTGGGTCAAATGGCTGGCGATATCCGTGCTGCTGCTGCTCCTGATCGGCGAAGCCTTCTACCTGTGGCCGCGGTTGCACGAATCGTGGCGCAAACTCACCGAAATCCACTGGGGCTGGGTCGCGGCCTGTATCGCATTGCAAATGCTGTCGATGACCGGATTCGGGCACGTCCAGAAACAATTGCTGCGGGCCGGCGGGGTCGTCGTGAGCCAGCACCGATCGGTGGCGGTCGTCTACGGAGCCACCGCCATGTCGGTGACCCTGCCGGCCGGGCAGGTCTTCTCCACCGCGTTCACCTACCGGCAGACCCGGCGCTGGGGTGCCAGCCCGGTGGTGGCGTCCTGGCAGCTGGTGTTCTCCGGAGTGGTGTCGGCGGTGGGCCTGGCCCTGCTCGGAGTGCTGGGCACTCTCCTCGCGGGCGGCGACGTGGGCCCGGTGAAGCTGGTGCTCTCGATCGCGGGTGTGGTGGCGCTGGTCTGGGCCGGTAACTACGCGTCGCGGCATCCGGGCACGCTCGAAGGCGTCCTGCGGCGCGGATTGGCCCTGGTCAACCGGTTCCGCAAACGCGCGGCCGATACCGGCGCCGATAAGGTCCGGGAGATGCTCGCCCAGGTCGAGACGGTGGATCTGGGTACCCGCGACGGTGCGTGGGTCACCTGGTGGGCGGTCGTGCACCGGCTCGCCGACGTCGCCTGTCTGGGCGCGGCCTGTTACGCGATCGGCGGCGATCCGCGATGGGCCGGTCTGCTGATCGCGTTCGCGGCGGGTAAGGCGGTCGGGTCGATACCGTTCGCGCCGGGCGGCATCGTCTACGTCGACGCGACCCTGATCTACGGTCTCACCGCGGCCGCCGGCCTGCCCGCGGCCCAGGCCGTGGCCGCCGCGTTCGTCTACCGCCTGGTGAGCTTCGTGCTGATCGCGATCATCGGCTGGATCGTGTTCGCCTTCCTGTTCCGCAATCGCAATGCCGAGGACGAGGAATACGAGAAGGAGTTCTCCCGGCTCAACGGCTGAGCACAGCGGAGGCGGCGACGGACGGGTACGGCGATCCGCTACCGGGTCCGGCTACTAGGCTGCACCGGGTGAGAAGGTTCGGGCCGATCGCCGCCGATGTGTTGCTCGTGGTGCTGTTCTGCGTTATCGGACGCCGCAGTCACGACGAGGCGATCATCGCCGGCTTGTTGCGCACCGCGTGGCCGTTCGTGGCGGGACTGGCCGTCGGATGGATCGCCGCCCTGGTCCTGGAACGCCGCCGCACCGGAACCGAACCGTTCGACGCCACTCGCCTGTGGCCCACCGGCATCGTGATCTGGCTGAGCACACTGGTGATCGGGATGCTGCTGCGCGTCGTATCCGGTCAGGGCACCGCGGTGAGTTTCATCGTCGTGGCGGCAGTGGTGCTGGCGTTGTTCCTGCTCGGCTGGCGGGGCGCGATCCGGGCGCTGCGGCTGCGCTGACCTGCCCGGTGAGCCCAACCGCTCACTCGTCCGGTTTCGCGAAGGCCTGCAGCATCCGCTCGCCCATCCGGACGACCATATCGCTGCTGTCGACATCGGCGATATGGATCGCGAACGACAGGTCCCCCATACTCGCGATGAGCCAGCCGTCATCGCCGGCCTTCGCCGAGAATCCGGCGACATCCCGGAATCCGCGCAGCCGCGCCATATGCGGGGCGTTCATCCCGTCCCGCAGCGCACCGCGCAGCGCATCACCGACGGGCGGCTGCAGCGGACCCACCGGGGCGTCGGTTTCGCCCGGGCGCCCGCGCTCGATCATCGGGGTCCGCAGGGTGCCGTTCGCGATGGCGGCCCCCGCGATCGCCATTCCGAAGGGGCTCACCAGCAGCGGGTCCGATCCGGCGCCCTGCCGTACCGGTTCGGCGCCGCCGGCGCCCGCAGGGCGGCCGGTGACCTCCTCCAGACCCGGAACCCGGAAATCCACACCGACGCCGAGTAGCGTCGCGGCCTCCACGGCCTCCTGATCGGAAACATCCTTGGGTGCCTTGCCCTTGGCGGCACCGGCGGCCACCCGGAACAGTTCGATGGCACCGCCCGCCGGGTAGAGCCCGGTGAAGGCGACCGGCCCCTGCGCGCTGGAGTAGTTGTTCTGCGCCACCGCCACCACGGCGCCGGTGGAGGGCTGGGTCACCACGATCGAGGCGGGCGAACCCGCGCTGACCACCGCGTCCTCGGCGGCCCGCTGTAACCGCTGGTCCAGTGTCCCGGCGATATCGGGCCCGGCCGGGCCCTGGTACCCCGCCAGCTGTTTGACGAACTGCCCGTTCTCGAACAGCTGCACGCCCCAGCCGGAATGCCGGTCCTGGCTTTCCTCCCACACGTTGTGCATCGCGTCGAGCATCGGGGAGAACACGCGGCGGTCGGCGACGATCAGCCGCGGCTCCTTCTTCATCACCACACCGGGGATGGGTGCCATCTCCGGTTCCAGGATCGCGAAATCACCCTCGCGCAGACTCACGGCCGTGATCGGTTTCCCACCCGCCTGTGCCAGTTTGTCGCGCAGGGTGGCGCCGGTGATCAGCGGCGCGACCGGTTCGATGGCACGGGACAGCGCGTCGGTCGAGGCGCCCACATTCGGCATCTTGGCCGGATCGAGCTGGATGACATTGATGTCCTGCTGGGTCATCAGCGGTTTACCGATGTTGTCCACGACTTTCGGCGCCGGCTCCGGGGTGGTGCGGACCAGCTGCACGGTGCGGTTGTGCGCGAGCTGCGGCATGACCACCGAGGGATCCCAGGAGATCTTCCAGCCGTTGGAGAGTTTGCGGATGGTTCCTTCCAGGCCGTAGGACCAGTCCTTGCGCTCGCCGAAGTTCCAGTGGACGTCCAGGCTGAAGATTCCCGATTCCGCGTCGAGCCCGATGAATTGCGTTTTCTCGTAGTCGACGGTTCCGGATTCGAGACCGTCGAACATTTGCCCGAGAGTTGCCGAAGCGGCGGAGGGATACGAGGTGAGTTCCGCGGCCGCGGCGTGGTCGCGTTCGTCGAGCAGTTCGGTGAATTGGTCGACGACTGCCTCGGGGCCGGTCGACTCGGCACCGGTCCCGCATGATCCCATCGCTATTACCAAAGCCGCCACCCCCGTAAGGGCAAGAGCGCCCCGGAAGCGAAAGCGGCGGGATCCCCACACATCCATGTCGCCCACTCTTCACTCTTGTCACTTCGGTAACAAGACAACCGTACCTGAAAAATGCCTGCTTGCGACTGCTCGCAAACCCGAAACCTTACCCGGTCCCACCGTGTGTAGTTGTGGCCGTACCCAACTCGGCGCAGGGCGGACCATGATCGTTTACCGTGGCGTCCGGAGACGCCCGGCGAAGCTACGCTACCGATCGGTCCGAGGCGGTGCGGCGTCACCCCACAAGTCCGCCATCCCTGGAGAGATACCCCGTCACGGTAGCTCAGAATCCTCGGTGCGCGTGTGAGGTGTCGGTAGGGTTGCTGCCATGTCCGACGACGCCCTCCCGCAAACCTCGAGCAGCCCGATTCTGGTCCTCAACGGGCCGAATCTGAATACGCTCGGCATCCGGCAACCCGATGTCTACGGGTCGGAGACGCTCGAGGATGTAATCGAATTGTGCCGTCGGGCCGCCGCGGCGCACGGCCGGGAGATCGTGCATTTCCAGTCGAATGCCGAGGGCGCGCTGATCGACCGGATCCACGAGGCCCGCGGCACGGTGTCGGGGATCGTCATCAATCCCGGCGGCCTGACCCACACCTCGGTGGCGTTGCGGGACGCGCTGGTCATCCCCGAGGTGCCGATCGTCGAGGTACACATCAGCAATGTGCACGCCCGCGAGGAGTTCCGGCGGCACTCCTACGTCTCGCCCATCGCGGCCGCGGTGGTCGCCGGGATGGGCAGCTTCGGTTACGCGGCCGCCATCGAGTTCCTGCTGACCCGCCGCGCCTGAACGGCGCACGCTCCCATCAGGCCGCGGGCTCGATCCGGAAGACCGGGAATCCGGGTGCGATCCCGGCGAGCTCCTCGTCGGTGGAATCCTTGGTGATGCCTTCGAAGAACCGGCCGACCTCCCAGCCCCAGCGCTCCAGGTAGAGCCGCAGCAGCGGCACCTTGTCGGCGTCGGGGATCTCGACGGCCGTGAAGACCTCGACCCGGCGACCGAGGCGCAGTTCGCCGCCGCCGGCCACCCGGATATTGCGCACCCACTGCGTATGCCCACGCGGTGCGACGAGATAGCGCTGCCCGTCCGCCGCGGTCATCACGTTCACCAGGGTGCTACGCCATTCTCCGGACTTGCGGCCGCGCACGGCCAGCAAACGGGAACCGGCCACGCTGATTCCGAGTTTGGGCAGCGTGTTGACGACGCGGTTGAAAATGGGATCGAAGCCGGTGGGGGCGAGGTAACGGGTCGAGGCGGTCATTTTCTTCTCCTTGTGAGCGGTGCTCTCTATTGTGAACAACAATCGCACTTTGCGGCGGCAAAGTCAAGAGCAGTGCTCTCGATTGTTCGGATGTCACATTCGCGCCCGCCGCGTCGTCATCCCGGTATCCCCGTACAGATCTCGTCACCAGGAGTTCCGATGTCGATCGCCTACACCGTCGTCACCCTTTTCGCGGCCGCGTGGGTCGGCTTCTCGGCCGGGGCACTGCTGTTGCACGCCGGCTGGGTCGTCGACAACCTGCGGGACTACGGCGTGCCCGAATCGTGGTGGCCGTGGCTCGGCTGGGCCAAGGCCGCGGGCGCGGCGGGGCTGGTGGCCGGGCTCTTCGTCCCCGCCGTCGCCGTCGTATCGGTGACCGCGCTGGTCCTGTACTTCGCGGGCGCCGTGCTGACGGTGCTGCGGGCCCGCGCCTACTCGCATATTCCGTACCCGCTGCTCTACGCGGTCCCGGTCGCCGTCGCCGGTGTTCTGGGCCTCGCCGCCGCCTAGGTACCGGCGGGGCGCCCCGGGCAGATCGGCGAGTCCGCGCGAACCGGGTACCGGCCACCCGAATTTCTGAGACGGTGGTCGGGGCACCCGCCGTCCTCCGGGCACGCGCGGGCGCGGATACGAACGGCAGAGGAGCGACGCGTGCAGGCCGCAGTTTTTCACGGAACCGAACCCCGGCTGGTCATCGAGGACATCCCGGTCCCCGTCCCGCAGCGGGGCGAGGTGCTGCTGCGGGTCAGCGCGTGCGGGGTCTGCCATACCGACCTGCACGTCCTGAAATCCGAGGTGAAGTTCCCGGCGCCCGCCGTCCTGGGTCACGAGGTGTCCGGCGTGGTCGAGCAACTCGGCGCGGGTGTGGACAACGTCGCGGTGGGCGACAGTGTCGTCTGCAGTTTCATCATGCCGTGCGGCGACTGCCGCCACTGCGTCCGCGGAGCCGAGGACCTGTGCGAGAAGTTCTTCGCGCACAACCGGTTGAACGGCACCCTCTACGACGGGACCTCCCGGCTGGCCCGGGCCGACGGCTCGCCGCTGGCGATGTACTCGATGGGCGGGCTCGCCGAATACTGCGTCGTACCCGCCTCCGATGTTTTCGCGGTACCGCCGGAGGTGGGTCTGGAGGCGGTGTCGATCCTGGGTTGCAGCTCGTTCACGGCGCTGGGCGCGGTGCACAACGCCGAACTCGGGCTCGGCGACCGGATCGCCGTGGTCGCCGCCGGCGGCGTCGGCTCCTCGATCGTGCAGTTCGCGGCGGCGGCGGGCGTCGCCCAGATCATCGCGATCGATATCAGCGACGAGAAACTCTCCGCCGTCGCGAAACTCGGGGCCACCCATACCGTGAACTCCCGCACCGAGGACGTCGTGGCCCGGGTCCGGGAACTCACCGGCGGCCACGGGGTGGATGTGGCGTTCGAGGCGCTCGGCAGCGCGGCCACCTTCACGACCGCGCTGGACATCCTCGACGACGGCGGCCGGGCCGTGGTGGTCGGAATCGCCCCCGCGGGCTCCACCGGACACATCGACCTGGCCCGCCTGGTCCGCCGGAAATTGCTGGTCCGGGGCTCCTACGGCGCCAAGGCCCGCACCGATATGCCCGCGCTGCTGCGGATGGTCGCCGCGAACACGGTGCGCCCCCAGGAACTGATCACCCGCCGCTACCCCCTGGCCGAAGCCGACGCCGCCTACCAGGCACTCTCCCGCGGCGAAATCATCGGGCGCGCGATCATCGAGATGCCCTGACACGCTGGGCAACCGGACTCGCCGCTGCGGGGGAAAATTCACCGTGGAGCGAGTAGCGTCGAGCCATGCCGACGGAGGTCCGCAACAACATCGCATTGGAACGCTTCGAGATCACGGTCGACGGCGAGGTAGCGGGCTATACCGAATACCAGGACACCGTCGATGAACGTGCGTTCGTCCACACCGAGATCGACCCGCGTTACGACGGGCAGGGCTATGCCCGTGACCTGGTCGAGGCGGCCCTGCACGCGACCTACGCCGACGGGCTCGGCGCGCTGCCCATGTGCCGGGTGGTCCAGCATTTCATCGAGACCCGGCCGCAGTACCTGCAGATGGTCCCGCACTGGGCCCGCGACCGCCTGGGGCTGCCTCAATAGGCCGGAGGCGGTCGCGGCACCCGTTCAGTACGCGGCCACGGCTCCGTCCAGCGCCCGCTGGAGGTCCTCCTTGACCACCCGGGCGATCTCCGCGGGCCGGGCCGGGAGTTCGGTACGCGGGAGCGTGAAGTGGAAGCTCGCCGATCGCACCTCGTCCTTGGTGGGTTCCACCGCCGGATCGGTACGCTTCCCATAGCTCAGGCCCAGGCAGACCAGCGCGGGCCGCACTCCGAGCTTGCCGGTGCGGAAAGCGATGTGCCCGATTCCGGTGCCGACCGGCTGTACCCGCGCCGGATCCCTGTCGTTGCAGGTGCCTTCCGGGAAGACGGCCAGGCTGTCGCCCTCGGCCAGCCGTTCGGCGCAGATATCCATCATCCGCTGACCGGCCGCGTTCACCGCCCGCAGGCCGTGGTCGGTGCTCCGGAAGACCGGGATCCCGCCCATCATGTCGATCCGGCGGCGCAGTGTCACTTCTTCGAACAGTTCGTCCTTGGCCAGCACCCGGGTGCGGCCGATGAGGGGGCGCAGTTCGCTGCGCCAGGCCGCCGCGGCGAGTGTGTAGGGGTCCAGACGGGAGAGGTGGTTGACCGCGATCAGCAGCGGGGTGCGGGCACGAATCAGCTCCCGGATCGCCGGGCGGGCGCCGTCGGAATAGCTGATCCGGGGCCGGTAGCGCCGGCCGAGCAGGGCATAGGCGCCCATCGCCTGGAGCCGGTTCTGCCGGTGTGCACGGTAGAAATCGTATACGTCGTCGCTGTTGCCGAGGAGCACCTCAGGGTGTCGCATACGGCTGACTCTACGAGCCCGGAGCGGTATGTCCAGGTGGCCGCGAACCGTCTCCCGAGCGAACTCGGGACGAAGTGAACGGGTGATCAAAGGGGCGCGATCGGGCAATTACTGCGATGATGGCCTGGTGGCGCAGGCAGATGACCCCGATGATCGCAAGACCCGGGGCGGCCGCGGTGGCGGGCAGGAGCCCGACCCTGGTCGTCGCGGAAACCGGCAGGATGAACAGGTGGTGCGGGCCGGTACGCTGCTGGTCTCCTCGACCGAGCTGGCCGAGCCCACGTTCCGCCGCACCGTTGTCTACATCATCGAACACAACGACGCCGGGACCCTGGGCGTGGTGCTGAACCGGCCCAGCGATACCGCCGTCACCGATGTACTGCCGCAGTGGAGCGAACTGTCCGCCCAGCCGCGGACCCTGTTCGTCGGCGGGCCGGTCAAACGGGACGCGGCGCTGTGCCTGGGCACCGTCCGGGTGGGGTCCGCCATCGACGGGGTGCCGGGGTTGCGCCGGGTGGACGGCCGCGTGGTGCTGGTCGACCTCGACGCCGACCCGGACCGGATCGGGCCGCTGGTCGAGGGGGTGCGGATCTTCGCCGGTTACGCCGGGTGGACGTTCGGCCAGCTCGACAGCGAACTCGCCAACGACGACTGGATCGTGGTCTCGGCGCTGCCCAGCGATCCCATCTCGGGACGACGCACCGATATGTGGGCCGCGGTACTGCGGCGCCAGCCGCTGCCGCTGTCACTGCTGGCCACGCACCCGATCGAAGTCGAACGCAACTGAGCCGACCCGCGGCGTACGGCCGCGGTCAGCGCGTGCCGTTCCGGAACAACCCCGTGAGCCGTTTCGCCCATTCCGGGCCCCGGCCACCCCACCGGATATCGCTGTCGCGGGCGAACCGCCGCGCATCGGCCGCGGCACCGCGCTTGGGCCGGGTCCGCGCCCACGCGACGAACTGTTCGGCGAAATCCGGCCCGGCCGCATATGCGAGACCGGGATAGCGGGCGGCGACCTCCCGGGCACGTTTGTGCAGCAGGGAATGCGCAGCGGCGTGGATCGCGCAGACATCGAAACCGGGCGGTACCGCGTCCCCGGCCACCAGCGCACGGACCAGTGCCGCCTGGCGGGCCGCCAGATCCGGTGCATCGGATCCGGTCATCGCAGCGCCGCCCGGGCCGAGGCCGTGATCGGGGCCCGCGCCGCGGCGTTGCTCAGCGCGTCCAATTCGTCGAGCAACTCCTCGGCCGGTGGATAGTTGCCGTCCCGTTCGAGCATCAGCGGCACCGGATGGTCGCGGACGAATTCGGCGACCATCTTCAGCACCTCCGCGGGAATCGGATGCAGATGGGTGTCGTGATACCGCCCACCGGATTCCGCGCCGCCGGCGATATGACAGTAGGCGATACGTTCGGTGGGCAGCGCGGCCAGTTCGGTATACGGATCGCGTCCCCGGTTGCGCGCGTTGGCGTAGACGTTCGCGATATCGAGGAGGAGATAGACCCCGGTGCGGTCGACGAGTTCGGCGAGGAACTGCGCCTCGGTCATCTCGTCGTCGGGCCAGTCGAAGATCGCCGCGATGTTCTCGACCGCCAAGGGAACATCCAGTTCGGATACGGTGCGCGCGATATTCGCGGTGAGCACATCGAGCGCTTCCCGGGTGCGCGGTACCGGAAGCAGATGCCCCGCCTCCAGACCGCCCGCCCGGACGAAAGCGATATGTTCGCTGACCAGCGGTGCCGAAACCGCCTCGGCGCAGCGCGCCAGCCGCTCGACCCGGGCCGCCGATACCGGTTCCGCGCCGCCGAGGGAGAGCGAGATCCCGTGCGGCACCACGAGAGTGCCGCGGGCTCGCAGCGATTCGAGTTCGCCGGGTACGGTGACGGCGCCGGATCTGCCTGCCGTGGGCAGCGATTCGGCGATGACCTCACAGAACGCCAGCCCGTCCAGATGGTCGATCACACCGCAGATCTGCGGCCGCCAGCCGATACCGAGCCCGTTCTCGGGTAGTGGACCGGACACCGGTCAGCCGCCGCATCCGCCACAGCCACCACAGCCGCCCCCACCACAGCTGCCCCCGTCGCCGCCGCCGGAGTCGCCGCCCGCGTCGCCACCACCACCGCCGCCATCGACCCGGGGGTCGCCCAGCGCCGCGTTCAGGCCCGGATCCAGCAGCATCAGCGCATGCGCCCCGAACAGCGCGACCGCCAGTCCGGCCGCCGCACCGCCGTAGGTCTCGAAGGAAGGCGCGTTCGCGGGCCGCAGATGCCGGTGCCGGGCGGTCGCGTCGTCCAGCGCGGCCCGGCCCTTCGGCGTCACCCGCACCGGCGCCATCACCCGCCAGGCGGCGATCGCCAGCGCGACCAGCACCAGCACCAGGAGCAGCACCGCGCTGCCGTTCGCGACTCCGGCGTACAGCCGCACCACCCCCAGCGCGCCGACGGCCAGGATCGGTGATCCCGCCCGCCGCAGCCGTTTCGAATAGCCGGAATCGGTGAGATAGCCACGGCGGTGCAGGGAACCGCGCAGCTCCGCGAGCTCGGCGCGCGTCCGGTGAGCCACACCGGAGAAGCTCTGCTTCGACTCGTCCATCCGCTGCGCCACCCCGAGCGTGAACGGATCGAGTACCGCCACCGGAGCGGGCTTTCCGGTCGGGTGCCCGGTGCTGTCGATGAGATCGTGGCCGCGCAGCAGCGCGACCGACGCCATCACCGCCCGGTCGTCACCGGTGAGCATGCCCAGTTCGGGCGAGGTGAGCCGCTCGGCCGGGGGTTCCACCGGCATCAGCACCCGGTTGCGCAACCAGAATCCGGCGACCACCGCGGCCACTGCCAGCAGTACGTACACCAGGAGAAAAGCGGGTCCGGCGATCCCCCAGGCCGGCCCGGCGGCAGCCGGTATCGGCCGGGCGGCCGACCACTCCATCACGCCCACCACACCACCTCCGGATCACCGACGACATTGAACCCAGTATCCGGACCGAAACCCGACCACGCCACGACGATTCGGTGGCAGGACCGTAAACCGCACGTGGCCGTTCGGGTGTTCCGGGCGCCGCCCGCTCCGTGATGCCGTACTGTCCGCCGGGTGAATTCCCGGCGATTCACGGCGCTGTCCTCCCGGGCGCGGGCCAGGTGGATGCCTAGGGTCGGTGTCCATGAACCCTGCCGGTTGGAGATCGACTGCGATTGGGCGCCGCCTCCGGCGGCGCGGCTCGGCACCCCTGTGGACACGGGTTTTCCTGGCCGGTGCCGCCCTGCTCCTCGTCGCCGCGGGACCCGTCGCGCTGCCCGGCAGCGCGACGGCCGAACCCACCGGGCCGGACGTATCGTCGTGGCAGCACGGCGGCGGACGGCCCATCGACTGGTTCGCGGTACGCGCCGCGGGCCACCGTTTCGCCATGGTGAAGGCCACCGAGGGCCTGGACTACATCAACCCGTTCTTCGTGCCGGACAGCCTGCATATGCGGGTCGCGGGGATGGCCCGCGGCACCTACCACTACGCCCATCCCGACCTGCCGCCCGAACCCCAGGCCGCCCTGTACGCGGCGGTGGTGCTCGGGCAGAACGGCCCGCTGGACCTGCCGCCCGTCCTGGATATCGAGCACTCCGGGGGCCTGCCGCCGGGCGCGCTGATCGACTGGACGCATCGCTACCTCAACACTGTGCAGCAGCTCACGGGCCGGGTGCCGATCATCTACACCTATCCCAACTTCTGGAAATCGGCGATGGCGAACAGCGATCAATTCCACCGCTACCCGCTGTGGATCGCCGACTACCGGGACCGGCCCCAGCCCGAGGTCCCCGGCAACTGGCCGGCCTGGACGTTCTGGCAGCAGACCGATTCCGGTTCCATCCCGGGTATCCACGGCAATACCGATGTGAACGTATACAGCGGCGCCCAGGGCGATTTCGCACGCTTCGCCCGGATGGGCGGGCTCACCGGCAGCGGATAGACCGCCCGGTCGTACGGATCCGGTTCGGGCCGCCGAGCTTCCGGCTCGGCGGCCCGCCGACGCTCGTCGGGTGACCGCTACTCCACGCCGATCCGGCCGCCCCCGGCCTTCCAGACCGCCACCACCGCCGGACGCGGCTGCGAATCGCCGCCGTCGGGCCAATGCGACGCGGGATTCTCCACCGACGCGTCATCGGTTTCACCCGGATGCTGGACACACACCAGGACCCGCTCCTCGGTGATCACCGGACCGCAGGTCTCACCGCCGGCCGGCACCGACAGGAACTGTTTGGTCTCACCGCGCCGGTCACCGTCGAGGACCACCGCGAACAATCCGTCGTTGGCGTCCAGCGCATTGCCGTCGGTGCTGATCCACAGATTGCCGTAGGGGTCGAATGCCAGGTTGTCCGGGCACGAGATCGGGCTGACCTTCGTCTTGTCGTACCCGGCGAAATAGGTGTCCGCGGCGGCGGGATCGCCGCAGACCAGCAGCAGCGACCAGGTGAACTCGGTACCGGCGTGGTCGTCGGTGATCTCGAGAACCTGCCCGTTCTTGTTCTCGTTACGCGGATTGGCCTCGTCGGCGGCGGCCTTCCCGTCCGTGCCGCGTTTGGTGTTGTTGGTCAGCGCCACGTACACCTTGCCGGTTTTCGGGTTGGCCTCGAAATCCTCGGGCCGGTCCATCTTGGTGGCGCCCACCTTGTCGCCGGCCAGCCGGGTGAACACCGCGACCTCCTCGGCGGTCATCCCGTCCACCAGCGATTCACCGCGGCCGTCCGCGGCGGTCCGCAGGATCGGCACCCAGTGCCCCTTGCCGGTGAAACCCTGGTCCGAGGGCACCGCGCCGGAGCCGTCGATACGGTCGGGGTGGTCCCCGGTCAGCTTGGCGACGTAGAGGGTGCCGGCGTCGAGGATGGTGAGGTTGTGGCGGCGGCTCGCGGCGCCGGTGCCGGGTTCGATCTTGCGGGTGGAGACGAACTTGTACATGTAGTCGAAACGCTCGTCGTCACCGCTGTAGGCGACCACGGTGCCGTCGGCGGTCACATGGATATTCGCCGCCTCGTGCTTGAACCGGCCCAGCGCCGTGTGTTTGATCGGCGTCGACTTCGGGTCCCACGGATCCACCTCGACCACCCAGCCGAACCGGTTGGATTCGTTGGGTTCGGCAGCCACATCGAAACGCCGGTCGAATTTCTCCCAGAAATGCGGGGCGTCGGATTCGCCGACGCCGTACCGCTCGAGCCTCGCCGCCGCCACCGGATCGGCCGCCTTGCCGGCGAAGTAGGCGTTGAAGTTCTCCTCACCGGAGAGCACCGTGCCCCAGGGCGTCACACCGCCGGAGCAGTTGTTGATCGTGCCGAGCACCTTGGTGCCGGTGGGGTCGGCGGTGGTCTTCAGCAGCGGACTGCCCGCGGCGGGACCGGTGAGCTCGAACTCGGTGGTCGCGGTGATCCGCCGGTTGTACTCGCCGAAGGCGGGCTTCAGCTGCCCTCTACCGGGTTCACCGCGCACCTCGACCACCGACAGGCCGTGCGCCGCCATCGCGATATCGGCCTGCTCCCGCGTGATCGCCTCCGGCCGGTAACCGGGGAACATGAACTGCTCGGTGGTGTATTCGTGATTCACCACCAGCAGGTATCTACCCGCCTGCCCCTCGATCGGGAGCAGTCCGGCGAAATCGTTGTTGTAACCGAACTGCCGGGCCTGCGCGGCGGCGGTCTGGCCGAAGAAATCGAACTCCGGGGCGTCCTCGAAGAGCGGATCACCCCAGCGGATCACCACACCCTGCTCGTACCCCTCCGGGATCACCACGGCGTCCTCGGTGTTCGGCGCCACCGCGGTGAACCCGGTACCCGTGCTCCCGGCACCGGCGGCCGTCTCGACCTCGGTATCGTCGCCGCACCCCGCCAGCGCGCCCATCGCGCCGACCGCGACCACCGCGGCCGCCCCGCCCTGCAGGACCCGGCGGCGGGAGATCGCGGCGACGATATCGCCGAAGTACTCGTTGGACGAGGTGTTGGGCACCTCGTGGAAGCAGGCGTTTCCGCATTTGTACTGGCAGGTCACGCGGGATCGCGAGGCGGCCGGTTCATTGGCGACGAAGAGCGCGAGAGGTTTCACTACTGACTCCTGTTCCGGGCTGAACGCCCGCACGCTAGCGGACCCAGACGAGCCTCAGTAGACGCGCAGATTAACAGTAATATTGCAGCGGCCCCGCCGCGGAAGGTGGGAGTGGGTTGAAGCGACCCCACCGCGAAGGGATGTTCGGATCGACGCCTCCGCCAAGGGTCGGGCTGTGATTTTGGAGCGGCTCCGCCGCTCGAGGGTGGGGCCCTATTAACCCGGTTCTTCACTCCCGCCGGTCGGTCGCTGCGCTC
>NZ_JBEZYU010000066.1:0-26940 GCF_040638875.1 Nocardia sp. NPDC024068
CAGCCCTCGAGACTCGTGGCTTCGCCACATGCGCTTCGAGGGCTGACAGCAGACGCGGGCCGAACCCTTTGTGGGCCTCGCTGAACTCGGCGCCGCGGAGGGCTGGTTCGGAGTTCGTAGGGTGGCTTTTTCTCCTTGCGGCGTGAGCGGTCCAGGTGTGGTCGTGGCGTCTGTTTCGGGTCGAGCGCTCGGGCTTCATGATCTGTCCGTGACCGATGAGCCTTTGAGGGTGTCCCTGGTGGAGCTGCGCCGGGTGTTCGATGTCATTCTCGAACATCTGGAGGCGGTGACGGAGCGAGATTCCGTCGTCGTGGACGAGGACTACTTCTGGTGGGTCCCTTCCGACGCGGTGTACGACGTCGACAACACCCCCGCCGAACTGACGATCGGTTCGCTTGCCGACGCGGGGCAGCAGTTGCGGAGCCTGCTCGCGGATCCCGGACGAGTGCTGGCCTACGACCTGGTGTGGTTCGCCCAGATTCTGCGCGCCATCGGCGAGGACATCGTTCGCTGAGGCTTCGTGCGCGCCGAGAGGCGCGCCGATAAAGCCAAAAGGATCCGGTGCGGGTGGCCGGCGACGAGAATGCTTGCGCATGGGACGCGATGCAGCGGGGGCTCGCGAGCGTAAACGGCACGGTCGGCATTACACACCCGCCGACCTGGCGGAGTTTCTGGCCGAGCGGGTGGTGACGCGGGTTGCGGTGTCCGCGTCGGGGCTGCGGGTGCTGGATCCGGCGTGCGGGGCGGGGGAACTGCTGTTCGCGATGCGGAATGCGCTGGGCGCACGTTGTCCCGGGGTGCGTGTCGAGTTGGTGGGATACGACCTCGATCCGGAGGGGCTGGCGGCGGCGCGGCGGCGTGCGGAAGGTGCCGGGGTCGACGCGCAGTGGCGGCGGGCCGATTTTCTCGCCGAGTGCGCCGGGTTGCCGGCCGAATCGTTCGATGCGGTGATCGCGAATCCGCCGTATGTGCGCACTCAGCAGTTGGGTGGGGCGGCGGCGGAAGCGCTGCGGGGGCAGTTCGGGTTGCGGGGGCGGTTCGATCTGACCCATCCGTTCGTGGCGGCGTTGCCGCGACTGCTGGTGCCCGGGGGCGTGCTGGGACTGTTGTGCGCGAATCGCTTCCTGACCACGAAGGCGGGGGCGAATCTGCGGGCCGTGTTGCTGGCGGAGCTGTCGCCGGTGGAGTTGTACGACCTCGGTGACACCAAACTGTTCGAGGCGGCGGTGCTGCCTGCGGTGACGATCGCGGTGCGCGGCGGGTCGCGTGGCCCGTGCCGGTATGTCTCGGTGTATCAGGACGAGGCGCGAGCGGGCGGCGGTGAGCTCGCAGCGGATATAGCGGACGTGACCGTGGAGGTTCCGGAGCCGCCCGGTGGGCCGACCGGCCCGCCGCGGCCCGGTAAGGCGGCACCCCTGTTCGGCTCGGGCCGGTCGGACCCGGCGAGACAGGTATCCGGGCGGGGTGGGACTGCCGCGGAGTTATGGGCACCCGGCTCGGCGGCCGGTCGGGCGGCAGGTGTGTCGGGGCGGGTTGAGACTGATGTGGTGACACGGGTGTCCGGCTCGGAGGCCCGTGGGGCGGCAGGCGTGTCCGGGCCGGGCGCGGGCGGAGCGTCGACACAGTTGTCCGGCCCGGCAGCGGACGGTGATCTGTTCGCGGCGCTGTGCGGCGAGGCCGACGCCACGGTGCGGCGGCAGGGCCGCAGGTTCGCGGTGACAGTGGGGGAGCTGGAGACCGCGGCGGGTGCGGAAGCGGCGGCGGTGGGGTGGCGGATGTCCCGGGTGGGGCACGACGACTGGTTGCGGTCGGTGTCGGACCGTATGTGGCATACGTTCGGGGATCTCGGACGTATCCGGGTGGGGATCAAGACCAATGCCGACCGGGTTTTCATCGCCGCCCAGTGGGGTGATCCCGCGGAGGAGCCGGAGCTGCTGCGTGACCTGATCACCCATCACGACCTGCGACCGTGGCGGATCGACCGGGCGCGCGCGACTCGGGTGCTGTACCCCTACGAGCCGAACCGGACCCGTCGGGTGCCGGTGGACCTTTCGCGCTATCCGCGCACCGCGGCCTACCTGGAACAGCATCGGGAGCTGCTGGCGGCGCGGGGCTATCTCACCGGCGCGGGCCGGCAGTGGTTCGAGCACTGGGTGCCGCAACGCCCACATCTGTGGCGGGTACCCAAGGTGGTGTTCCCGGATATCAGCGACCGGCCGCGGTTCGCGCTGGACCGTTCGGGGGCGGTGGTCAACGGTGACTGCTACTGGATCTCGCTGGCCGATCTGGGTGCGGACGCGCGGGCCGAGGATCTGGCGTGCCTGATGATGGGGGTGGCGAATTCGGCGCTGGGATTACGGTTCTACGACGCGGTCTGCGGTAACCGGCTCTACTCCGGGCGCCGGCGCTGGATCACCCAATATGTATCGCGGCTGCCGCTACCGGATCCCGCGACTCCCGCCGCGGCCGCGATCGTCCGCCGGGTGCGGGTGCTGACCGAGGACCCGGCGGCCGATCCACCAGGCGAAACGGACCTGAACGACCTGGTGAACAGGGCCTTTGCGCTGTGAGCCCTCGCCGGGTGGATCAGCCGGTGGTGTGCCCGGACACCATCGGCAGCAGGGTGCGGCGGGCGAACTCGCGACCCGCGGCTTCGTCCTCGATGGGGATGAGGCCGTCCGGGGTGAGTGCCAGCGACTGGGCCAGCCGGGCCATGATCTCGGCGATGAGGTCGGGGTCGAAATCGACATCGGCCTCGCTGTCGTGGAGTTCGCGCAGTTTGGCGGCGAGGTAGGTGCGGCCGAGGGCCAGGATCGGTCCGGCCTCGGTGGTGAGGCGGGGCAGGATCAGGTCGGGTTCGGTGCGCAGCAGGCGCAGCAGCAGCGGGTTGCCGGCGATCGCCGAGATGAAGGCGACGAAGATCTCGACCAGCTGGTCCTCGGATCCGGCCACTCCGCGCACCCGGTTGTCGATTTTGGCGACGAACCGCTGCGCCTCCCGGATCGTCACCGCTTCCACCAGGTCGCTCTTCGATTCGAAGCGCCGGTACAGCGTCGCGGGGCTGATCCCGGCCCGGCGGGCGATCTCGCCCATACTGGTGCGCTTGATCCCGAAGTCCAGGAATGCCGATAACGCACTGTCGAGGATCTTCCCGCTGTCGGCGGCGGGCTCGGACAGAATGCGCTGCAGAATCGGCGGTACGGGTGGCATGGTTTCCACACCCTATCGGACCGTGTACGCGCCAAATGACCTGCGCGTTGGTTTCGTGCCGGGTATCACTCCGGCGGCAGATCGAGCTCGGCCATCTCGTGCTCTATCGCGTTGGCCGCGAAATCCACTCCTCGGGAACGCAGTTCGTGGACCCGCCGCCGTAACGCCTCGATTCCCCCCGGCTGCGCGGCGATATCCGCCACGCTGATCCGCCCGCTGGGCCGGCGCGTTTCACAACGCTCGAACGCCACCACCCGTCATACCTCCTGCCGGCACTCGGTGCCCACATGCTCGGGCTCGCCCGAAACACCGATTCCTTGCAGGACAGCGGGTTTCGAGCTCGCCCGTCTCCGCGGATACGTCGCCTCCATGCTATCAGCCGCCTACTGGACGCTTGTCCAGTAACGGCCGGGGCGGTGACGGCAGCGGTCTCACAGCTCCTTGGCGGTGCGGTGCTCGGACATATGATGCAGATAGACCATGGCGTTCAGCTCGACGCCGCGCTGCTGCTCCGCGGTCAGTTCGCGGCGTACCTTGCCCGGTACGCCGGCCACCAGCGAACCCGGCGGGATCTGCGCGCCCTCCGGAACGAGCGCGTTGGCCGCGATCAGGCTGCCGCGGCCGATCACCGCACCGTTGAGGATCGTGGCGCCCATCCCGATGAGGCAATCGTCCTCGACCGTGCAGCCGTGCAGGATCGCGTTGTGGCCGACCGATACCCCCGCACCGACGGTGGCCGGGAACCCCGGGTCGGCGTGCAGGACACAGCCGTCCTGGATATTCGTGCGTTCGCCGACCGTGATCAGCTCGCTGTCGCCGCGCAGCACCGCGTTGTACCAGATGCTGACCTGTGCCTCGAGCTTCACCTTGCCGATCACGGTGGCGGTGGGCGCGATCCACGCGCTCTGGTGGATATCCGGCTGATGTCCGCTGACTTCGATCCTCATACTGTGAACCTAACCCGCCCGGATCCGGTGCCGTCGGCGCGGTGAGACGCGGGTCCCGGGACGAACCGGGGACCGCCCTGAGCGCCCGACGGCTCATTCGCCGTCCGGGTCACGCAGGAACCATTCCGGACCGGCCCCGGCGGGCAGGTCACGCATCTTGTCGGGGTTGCGGACCGCGTGGATCGCGGTGATCCGCCCCGCGTCGACGGTGAAGGAGAAGATGCCGTGGTTGCGGCCGTCGAAGATGAGCAGGCCGGGCATCCCGTTGACCTCGATCGTGCGGCCCCAGCCCGCGGTCGCCGCGGGGGCGTGGTGCCAGCCGACCAGCACCTCGGCGATCCGCTCGGCGCCGGAGATCGGCCGGCGGACGGCGGAGACCTTGCCCCCACCGTCGGCGGTGAAGGTGACCTGCGCGTCGAGTACACCGAGTAGCGCGTCCATATCGCCCGATCGCCAGGCCAGCGCGAATGCCGAGACCACCCGCTCGTGCTCGTCCGGCGACGCGGGGAAGCGGGGCGTGCCGCTCTCGACCCGTTTGCGGGCCCGGGAGGCGAGCTGGCGGACCGCGGCGGGGGTGCGCCCCACCACTTCGGCGACCTCCGGGCCCGACATACCGAATACGTCCTGCAAGACGAACGCGGTGCGCTCGGCGGGGGACAGCGATTCCAGGACCACCAGTAGCGCCATGGTCACCCGTTCGTCCTGGGAGATGCGGTCCGACGGATCCTCCCATTCGGTGACGGCCGGTTCCGGCAGCCATTCCCCGACGTACTGTTCGCGCCGCACCCGCGCCGAGCCGAGCTGGTCCAGGGCCAGCCGGCCCGTGACCGTACTGAGCCAGGCCTGCAGATTGTCGATCGGCGCGCCACCGGATCGCTGGTGCCGCTGCAGACGCAGCCACGCCTCCTGCACCACATCGTCGGCGTCGGCGAGGCTGCCGAGGGTGCTGTAGGCGAGCCGGCGCAGGTAGGGGCGCAGTTCTTCGAAACACCGCGCCAGTTCGGCCGGATCGTCGAGAGCGGATCGGTCGGTCACTGCAATCCCCGTTCGGTCACGGCCCGGCAGGCGGGCGGAGGAGGTGTCGCCGGGTAGACGATCACAGCCTGCGATGTGTGACAGCCGGACCGGGTCACCGAATATTCCGCTCCGAAAGCAGTGCCCGGGCGCGACGGATACGGTGCTCCGGGGCCGGGTGGGCCCGCCGGACGGTCCCGGGCGGACGGGACCGTTCACCTGCCCATCGCGGCCCCCACCCGGATGGATAACCTCACCCGGTGCGTAGTGGGGTTTCGACGGCGGCCGGGTTGCTGATCGGTTTCGCGCTCGACCGGGTGTTCGGCGATCCGCGGCGGTGGCATCCGGTGGCGGGGTTCGGAATGCTCGCGGCGCGTCTGGAGTCGGTGACCTACGCCGACCGGCGCCGCGCCGGGCTCATACACGAGGTGGTCCTGGTCGGCGGGGTGCTGGGCGCGGGCGCGATCCTGCATCGGGGCGGGACGGTGGCGGTGGCCGCTGCCACCTGGACGGCGCTGGGCGGCCGGAGCCTGGCCCGGACCGGACGGGAGATGGCCGGGCACCTGGAATCGGGCGATCTGCGCGAAGCCCGGGAACTGCTGCCCTCGCTGTGCGGACGTGACCCGGAATCGCTCGACGCCGACGGGCTGGCGCGGGCGGCGCTGGAATCGATCGCCGAGAACACCGCGGATGCCGCGGTCGCGCCGTTGGTCTGGGGTGCGGTGGCCGGGGTGCCCGGGCTGCTGGGCTACCGCGCGATCAACACCCTCGACGCGATGATCGGGTACCGCAACCCGCGTTACGGCCGCTTCGGGTGGGCGGCGGCCCGGGTCGACGACGCGGCGAATCTGCTGCCGGCCCGGCTCACCGGGGTGCTCACCGCACTGGTGGCGCCGCTGATCGGGGGTCGGCCGGCCGAGGTTCTGCGGACCTGGCGGCGCGACGCGGCCCGGCATCCGAGCCCGAACGCGGGTGTGGTGGAAGCCGCCGCGGCCGGGGCGCTCGGGGTGCGGCTGGGCGGGCGCACCGAATACCGGCACGGGGTCGAGTACCGGCCCGAACTCGGTACCGGGCCGGTGCCCGGAGTCGCCGACCTGCGCCGCGCGGTCCGGCTGTCGGAGCTGGTGCAGTATGCCGCGGTGGTGACGGCGGTGGCGGTGGTACCACTGGCCCGAGCATTGCGGCGGTGCGGTCCGGGCGGGCCGTAGGGGTCCGGCGACACCGTGACCTCCGGCTCCGCCGCAGCGGTCAGGGGCGGGTGCGACCGTAGCGGTCGGCCAGGCGTGCCTCGGCGGTCGCCGGTGCGGGGTCCGGATCAGGACCGGCCGCGGTGGGCGCGGGCGCGGCGGATGCCGGGGCCTTCTTCTTGCGGCGTTCGCGGATCTCGGCCCAGACGAAATAACCGAGACCGAGCGGCGCCATGATGCCGAACGCCAGCCACTGCAGACCGTAGGAGAGGTAGGGGCCGGCATCGAGTTGCGGGAGCGGCACCGGGGTGTAGGCGCCGGGCTGGTTCTCCGACAGTTGCAGGTAGGCGCCGCGGTCACCGACCGGGATCGGGGTGAGCGGCAGGCCCAGCACGGTGGACTCCTGCGGGACGTCGATGGAGTACACGTGCGGGATCCCGTTCTGCGCCGCCGGACTGCGCTGCGGGTCGACGTTCTCCGATACCCGGACCCGGCCCTCCACCCGCTGCACCCCGGCCGGGGGTTCCTCGATCGGCGGCGGCTGGGAACCGTCGACGGCCGCCACCAGGCCACGGTCGACGAGCAGGGTGCGGCCGTCGGTCAGGGTGAAGGCGGACAGCACCCCGTAGGCGGGGGCGCCGTCGAGGTGACGCAACCGCACCAGCGCGGTCGAGCCCGGGACGTAGGTGCCCTCGGCGAACACCTTCCGCCATTCGGTGGCGGTACCCGGGTCCGCGTCCAGTAGCCCGGTCACCGCGACCGGGTCGGCATCCACCGAATCGGCGATCAGGTCGTTGCGTTCGGACGTGGACTCGTTCTTGCCGAGCTGCCAGGGGGCGAGCACTGTGAAGCACAGGTACGCGAACGCGACCACGAGCGCGGCGAGGATCAGCCACCCGGGCCGCAGCAGGAAGGTGAGCCGCCGCATCAGGCGGGCTCCCCGGTCCCGGCGGCGCGGGCCGCGAGCGTGGTGTGGATCCATGCGAGCAGGCCGGGGATCGCGGCCTCGATCTGAGCGCGGACCAGCTCGAATTCGGGGGTGTCGCCGTAGTAGGGGTCGGGTACGTCGGTGTCGTCGGCGTCGGGGTCGAAACTGCGCAGCAGGCGGCGCCGGTCCAGCGGTACGCCCAGCGCGGCGAGGTGCCGGTCGTGTTCGGCGGTCATCGGGACCACGAGATCGGCATCGGCGTGCGCGGTGCCGAACGCGGCGGCGCTGTGGCCGACGGGGTAGCCGTGGCGGCGCAGCAGTGCCGTGGTGCGCCGGTCGGCATCGGAACCGGTGTGCCAGTCGTGGGTGCCCGCGCTGCTCACCCGGACCCGGGTGCCGAGTCCGGCCCGGGTCAGATGCCCGGCCAGGATCTTCTCCGCCATCGGCGACCGGCAGATATTGCCGGTACAGACGAACGATATGTGCAGCTCACCCACGACTGCCATTCTGGCGGGTCGGGCGTATCGGGCGCCACGTAGGGTGCGTCTCATGTTCGCCGACCACGTCGATCTCGCGGGTTTACGGCACCACGGTGATGTGGAGGCCCGGCCGGGCCTGCTCGATTTCGCGGTGAACGTGCAGGGGAGCGCGCCGCCCGCCTGGCTGCGGGAGCGTTTGGCCGGGGCCCTGGACACGCTGGGCCGGTACCCCTCGCACGATGATGCCCGGCAGGCGCGGGAGGCGGTCGCCCGGCGGCACGGGGTCGAGGCGGACCGGGTACTCACCCTCGCCGGCGGCGCGGAGGGTTTCGCGCTGCTGCCACGCCTGCGGCCCCGGCTGGCCGCTGTGGTGCATCCGTCCTTCACCGAACCCGAACTCGCCCTTCGCGAGGCGGACGTCGCGGTCACCCGGGTGGTGCTGGAACCGCCCTACACGCTGGACCCGGCGCTGGTCCCGGCCGCGGCGGATCTGGTGGTGGTCGGCAACCCCACCAACCCGACCTCGGTCCTGCATCCCGCCGCCACCCTGCGCGCGCTGTGCCGGCCGGGCCGGATCGTGGTGGTGGACGAGGCCTTCATGGACGCCGTGCCCGGGGAACCGGAATCGCTGGCCGCCGAGGCCGGCGACGGGCTGCTGGTGCTGCGCAGTCTCACCAAGACCTGGGCCCTGGCGGGCCTGCGCTGCGGGTATCTCCTGGGGTCGCCCGAGGTGCTGCGGCGGCTGGCGCGGGGCCGGGCGCACTGGCCGCTGGGGACCCTCCAGCTCACCGCCGTCGCCGCGACCGCCGAGGCCGCGGCGGTGGCCGGGTCACAGGCCCGCGCGGTCGAGATCGGGCACGAGCGCAGGGCGATGGCCGCGCGGCTGAGCGCGCTCGGATTCGAGGTCGCCGGGCCCGCGGCCGGGCCGTTCCTGCTGCTGCGCGTCCGGGATGGCGAGATTCTGCGCAAACAGCTACGTCAGCAGGGGATCGCCGTCCGGCGTTGCGATACTTTTCCGGGTCTGGGCCCGGATCATCTGCGGGTGGCCGTGCGGCCGGCCGCCGAGGTGGACCGGTTGGTGGAGGTGTTGCGCGCGACCGGTGCGCGCCACCGGATCACGGACGGGACATGATTGTCGCCGACACCCCCTCGGGAAACGTCCCCTGAAGAAACGCGCTCTGACGAAAGGTGTGCCGTGGCGAAACTGGCCGACCTCATCGAGACGCTGGATACCGCCTATCCGCCGGGACTGGCCGAACCGTGGGATTCGGTGGGTCTGGTGTGCGGGGATCCGCGCGACAGTGTGCGGCGGGTGCTGTTCACCGTCGATGTCACCGAGGCCGTGGTCGACGAGGCGGTGCGATGGGGCGCGCAGGCTCTGGTGGCGCACCACCCCCTGCTGCTGCGCGGGGTCGACAGCGTCGCCGCCGACCGGCCCAAGGGCGCGCTGGTGCACCGGCTCATCCGCGCGAGCTGCGCGTTGTTCACCGCGCATACCAATGCCGATTCGGCCGACCCCGGAGTCTCCGACGCGCTCGCCGAAGCGCTCGGACTGACGGTCACCGGCCCCCTGGACCCGAAACCGGCCGCCGCCGTGGACAAATGGACCGTGCAGATCCCGCGGGACCGGTCCGATGAGGTGCTGCGCGCGCTGTTCGACGCCGGCGCCGGTGGTGCGGGCGATTACCGCGAGGCCGCCTGGCGGGTCACCGGAACCGGGCAGTTCCGGCCGCTGGCGGGGGCGGAACCGGCCATCGGCTCGGTCGGCGAACTGACCCGGGTGAGCGAGGACCGGATCGAGGTCGTCGCGGCACCCGCGCACCGGGCCCGGATCCTGGCCGCACTGCGGGCGGCCCACCCCTACGAAGAACCGGCCTATCACGTGACCGAACGCGCGCCGCTGCCCGGCGGGCTCGGGCTGGGGCGGGTCGGTCGCCTCGCCGAACCGCTGACCCTGCGGGAATTCACCGCCCGGGCCGCCACGGCACTCCCGGAAACGGCGTGGGGTGTGCGGGCCGCGGGTGACCCCGACCGGGTGCTGCGCACGGTGGCGGTCTGCGGCGGCGCGGGGGATTCGCTACTGGACGCCGCCGCCCGGCGCGGGGTGGACGCGTATCTCACGGCCGACCTGCGGCATCATCCCGCCGACGAATATCTGCGTAGCTCCGGCCCGGCGCTGATCGATGCCGCGCACTGGGCCACCGAGTTCCCCTGGTGCGCGCAGGCGGCGGGGGTGATCGGCGCGCGGTTCCCCGGCCTGGACACCCGGGTGTCGGCGATCCGCACCGACCCGTGGACGGTCGGGTGCGGCCACTGATCGGCCACCCGACCTGCCTGTCGAGCCGATCGGAGCGGCGGGGGCCGGACCGGTGCGGCGGCCGGAGTACGGTGGACCCTCTATCCGTCCACAGTGTGCAGGGAGTTCGTTCGCGTTGAATGTCGAACCATCGATTCAGACCCGGCTGCTGCGTCTCGCCGAGGTCGACACCGAGTTGACCAGGATCGCCCATCGGCGCAGCGTGCTACCCGAACAGCAGGAGGTCGACCGGGTCGAGGCGGAACGCAACGCGCAGAAGGACGCGGCGGTGGCCGTGGAGATCGTCCTCGACGACCTGGACCGCGATATCCGCAAACTGGAGGGCGAAGTCGAGGCGGTCCGCAAACGCGAGGAACGCGACCGCGGGGTGCTGGAGGCCGGATCGGTCGGCGCCAAACAGCTCTCCGAACTGCAGCACGAATTGGGCAGCCTGGAGCGCCGGCGCTCGGTGCTCGAGGACGAGTTGCTGGAGGTGATGGAACGCCGCGAGGCCTCCGCCGCCGATCACGAGCATGCGGGCGCCCGCCTCGACCATGCCGAATCCGAGCTCGCCACCGCGCGGGAACGCCGCGACCAGGCGCTGGGTGATCTCGAGGTGGCACAGCAGCGCTGTGAGGGCGACCGGGCGAACCTGGTCGGTGACTTTCCCGGCGAACTGCTCACCATCTACGACCGCCAGCGCGCCGCCCACGGGATCGGCGCGGCGCTGCTACAGGCCCGCCGCTGCGGGGCCTGCCGGATCGAACTGGACCGCGGCGAGATCGCCCGGATCGCGAAAACCGCACCCGATCTGGTGGTGCGCTGCCCGGAATGCGGTGCGGTGCTGGTGCGGACCAAAGAATCCGGACTGTGAACGCCGGGCAGTAGCGGGTAGCGGGCGAGCGCGGATCGGGAGGCCGGGATGAGTGTGCGGGAAGTGATCGTCGAGGCCGACGGCGGATCCCGGGGCAACCCGGGTCCGGCGGGCTACGGTGCGGTGGTTTTCGACGCCGACCGGGTCGGGGTGCTCGCCGAACGTAAAGAGGCGCTGGGGGTCGCGACCAACAACGTGGCCGAATACCGGGGCCTGATCGCCGGACTGGAAGCCGCCGCCGAACTGGGCGCGCAGGTGGTGTCGGTGCGGATGGATTCCAAACTCGTGGTCGAGCAGATGTCGGGGCGCTGGAAGATCAAACACCCCGCGCTGATCCCACTCGCCGACCGGGCCCGCCGCCTCGCCGCCGGATTCGAGCGGGTGACCTATCGCTGGATACCGCGCGCCGAGAACTCGCATGCCGACCGGCTCGCCAACGAGGCGATGGATGATGCGGGCCTGGTGGCGGAGATACACGCCACCGAGGAGTCTCAGCAGCCCGCGGCGCGGGGCGGTGACGTGAGTGGGCCCGGCGGCGCGGACAATGCTGCCGGCAGGCCTGCTGCCGGGCCGCCCGAACGGCGTGCCGACCAGGCCCGCGAACCCACGGCAGGTCAACCCGAACAGCGCACCGGCTCGCCGGTTTCGGCGGACGCTCGCAGCGCGGCCGCCCGCCTCTCGGGTGCCACGGCGTCGCCGGGCTGGACCGGCGCCACCGGCCGGCCGACCCGGTTCCTGCTGCTGCGGCACGGCCAGACCGAACTATCGATCCAGCGCCGCTATTCCGGTCGCGGTAACCCACCGCTCACCGCGGTGGGCCGGGAGCAGGCGGCGCGCGCCGCGAAAATGCTGGCGGCCAGAGGTGATATCGCCGCGGTGGTGAGTTCTCCGCTGGGGCGGGCGCGCGAAACCGCGGAGGCGGCGGGCGCCGCCCTGGGCCTCGAGGTCCGGGTGGTGGAGGGTCTCACCGAGACCGATTTCGGCGAGTGGGAGGGGCTGACCTTCGCGGAGGCGGCCGAGCGTGATCCGGAACTACATGCCCGGTGGCTCGGCGACCCGTCGCTGCCCGCACCCGGCGGGGAAAGCTTCGACGAGGTCCGGGAACGGATAGAAGCGGCGCGCGGTGATCTGGTGGCCCGCTACCCGGGCGCCAATATCGTCGTGGTCAGCCATGTCACCCCCATCAAGACCCTGCTGCAACTCGCCCTCGGGGTCGGCCCGTCACTGCTGTACCGCCTGCATCTGGACCTGGCGTCGCTATCGCTGGCGGAGTTCTATCCCGACGGCGGGGCGTCGGTGCGGGCGGTCAACGACACGAGCTTTCTCTGACGGGGCGAAGACCTGTCGAGCGCGGCCCGTGCGACACCGTGCGATACCCGAGTCGCCGGACGCGCCCCGGTCATGCCGGATAGGTGTGGATCTCGGTGGCCTTCACTGCCGCCCACAGCGCCGACCCCGGCTGGATGCGGAGATCGGCGACGGTGGCCGGGGTGATATCGGCCAGGGCCGGTACTTCGCCGTCGAGACGCACCCGCACGGTGTGGGCGTGCTGTTCCAGACCGGCCACGGTCACCGGCCAGATATTGCGCGGACTGCCCGCGGGCCGGTCGGGATGCAGGCCGACCGCGGCCGGCGCGAAGGTCAGATGCACCGGGCCGGTGGCCGGTTCGGCGACGGTGAGTGCGCCGCCGCCGTCGAGACGCACCCTGGTCCCGCCGGCCACCCCGCGGAACAGGTTGAGCCCCACCAGTTCCGCCACATAGTCCGAGCGCGGTCGCCGGGCGATCTCGCTCGGTGGCCCCTGCTGGACGATGCCGCCGTGCTCCACGATGACGAGCCGGTCGGCCAGCACCATCGCGTCGAGCGGATCATGGGTGACCAGCAGCGTATGCCCAGGAAAGTCGCCGAGATGGCGGGCCAGCTCGGACCGCACCCGGACCCGGGTGGCGGCATCCAGGGCGGCCAGGGGCTCGTCCAGCAACAGCAGTTGCGGTTCGACGGCCAGCGCCCGCGCCAGGGCGACCCGCTGGGCCTGCCCTCCCGACAGTGCGCGGGGCCGGCTGTGCGCGAATTCGGCCAGCCCCACCCGCCGGAGCCAGTGCGCCGCCCGTTCGCGTGCCGCGGCCCGGCGCATCCCGCGTGCCCGCGGGCCGAAGGCCACATTGTCGAGTGCGTCCAGGTGAGCGAACAGCAGATAGTCCTGGAAGACCACACCGCACGAACGCTGTTCGGCGGGGACGAAGTCGCCCGGGGGTTCGTCCCAGATCTGATCGTCGAGACGGATCGAACCGCCGGTGAGCGGTGTCAGCCCGGCCAGCGCCCGGAGTGCCGTGGTCTTGCCGGCGCCGTTGGGGCCGAGCAGCGCGACAACCTCACCGGGAGCCAGGGTGAGGTCCAGGTCGAGGGTGAAATCGCCGCGGCCCACCCGGAGCGCGGCCGATAGCGTCACCGTGCCCTCCGGGCCGATACTGTCATAGCGTCCCTCCGGGCCGATGGTGTCACAGTGCCCCCCGAATCCAGCGCTCCCGGAGTGCGACCAGTACCAGCACCGACACCGCCAGCAACACCAGGCTCAGGACGATCGCGGCCGCCGGATCGGATTCCAGCGCCAGGTAGACGGCCAGCGGCATGGTGGTGGTGCGGCCGGGGAAGTTCCCGGCGAAGGTGATGGTGGCCCCGAACTCACCGAGGGCGCGCGCCCAGCACAGAACGGTCCCGGCGATCACCCCCGGCAGGATCGACGGCAGCGTCACCCTGCGGAATGTCAGCCACCGTGATGCCCCCAGCGTGGCGGCCGCCTCTTCGTAGCGAGGGTCGGCGCCGCGCAGGGCACCCTCCACGGAGATCACGAGGAACGGCATGGCGACGAAGGCTTCTGCCACCACCACACCCGCCGTCGTGAAGGGCAGCGCGACGCCGAACCAGTCGTACAGATACTGACCGATCAGGCCGCGCCGCCCGAGTACCAGCAGCAGTGCCACCCCGCCGACCACGGGCGGCAGTACCAGCGGCACGGTGACCAGGGCGCGCACCAGGCCGCGGCCGGGCAGGTCGCCGCGGGCCAGCAGCCACGCCAGCGGAATCCCCAGCACCAGGCACAGCACGGTGGCCAGGCTCGCGCAGAGCAGTGAAAGCCGCAGCGCCTGGCCGACCTCGGCGCTGAACAACCGCGCCGGCAGCTCCCGCCACGGCGCCCGGACCAGCAGACCCGCCAGCGGCACCAGCAGGAAGAGCAGCCCCAGCAGGGCGGGCGCCAGCAGGATCAGCGGGCGCCTGCCGCGGACTGCCCGGCGCCTGCGCAGCGCCGCGGTACGCCGCCGCACCGCGGGTGCGACGCTCACGGCGTGTCGAAGCCGGCGGTGGTGAAGACCGTCCGAGCCTGCGGGGACCCGATGAACTGAACGAACGCCGCGGCGGCCGCGGGGTTGGGTGCGGCGGCGACCGGCGCGATCGGGTAGTCGGTGATCGCCTTATCGGCTTCGGGGAATTCGATTCCCATCACGGTGTCCTCGGCGGACCGCACATCGGTGCGGTACACCAGTGCCGCGTCGACCTCGCCGAGCCGCACCTTGGTGAGCACGGCCTTCACATCCCGCTCCCGGGTATCGGGTTGCGGGGTGACCCCCGCGGCGTCGAACACCTTCTGGGCCGCGGCCCCGCACGGGACCTGCTCGGCGCACAGCGCGATCCGCGGTTGCGGCCGGCCGAAATCGGCCAGCCCGCTGATACTGCCCGGATTCCCGGTGGGCACCGCGATTTCGAGCCGGTTGCGGGCGAAGGTGACCGGCGCGGCGGTGATTTCGCCGGAGTCCACCGCCTGCTGCATATTGCGGGGCGCGGCCGAGGCGAAGACGTCGGCGGGGGCGCCCTGGGCGATCTGTTCGGCCAGGGTGGAACTGCCGCCGAAGTTGAACACCACGTCCACCCCGGGGTTGGCGGCCTCGAACCGCTCGCCCAGGGTGGTGAAGGTTTCGGTGAGCGAGGCCGCCGCGAAGACGTTCACCGTGCCGCGGATACCGGTGGCGTCCTCGTCGCTGGTGTCCGCGGACGAACATCCGGTCAGCGCGGCCAGCACGACGGCAACGGGAACCGCACAGCGCAGGAATCGTTTTGCAGTACTCATCGTCAGCTCTCCGGGATCTCGACCACGACATGCGTCGATTTCACCGACGCGACCGCCACACTGCCCACTTCGAGCCCGAGTTCGTCCACCGATTCCCGGCTCAGCAGCGAGACCAGCCGGAAAGGTCCGGCCTGCATCTCCACCTGCGCCATCACCTTATCGGTGACCACCCGGGTCACGATGCCGCGCATCCGGTTGCGCGCCGACGCCGCCACGGTCACCCCTGGTTCGGGTGCCTCGGCGATCTCCCGGGCCAGCCCGGCGAGCTCCTGCCCCCGCACGCCCTGGCGCCCGTTCTCCAGCCGGACCGCCCCGAGCCGCCCCTGGTCGATCCAGCGCCGCACGGTGTCGTCACTGACACCGAGGAGCGCGGCGGCGTCCTTTATCCGTAGATGCGTCACATAGCGAAGTATATCGACGCATGTGCGTCTCTCGAGGGCTGAACATGACCTCGGGGAAGCATCAGCGCCATTTCGTTCTCGGGTCGCGGATCGGCCACGTCGCACGGCCGCATCGCGCCGGTCCGGGCGAAGCCGGTGCGTAGGTACAGCCGCTCGGCAGCGCGATTACCGTCGAGCACCCACAACCGCAGGCTCCGGTGCCCCGCACGCCGGGTCCACTCGATCACGGCCCGCACCAGCCGATCGGACAGGCCGGTACGCCGGGCCACGGGCGCGGTCCACATCGACACCAGTTCCGGGCCGGCCGGGGTGTCGATGACCCCCGCCGACCCCACCGGCCGCGCCTCCGATTCGGCGACGAAGAACACGTCGCGCTGTGCCATCCACTCGCGCCATCGATGTTCCTCCCATCGCACGGCCTCCGCGTACGTGCTGGAGAAGGTGCCGGGCGGTGACCCGGCCAGAGCGTCCAATCGGACCGCCCGCGCGGTCCGCCAATCCTCGGGTCCGATTCGTCGTATCCGCATATATCGAGGATGCGACGAACCGCCCTGCGCGGTAAGGCTTTTACCCAGGATGCTACGAGACCGTTGCCGTGCCGTCAGTCGCCGCGGAGCAATTCCGAGGCCGGGGTGACCCGCGTACCGAACACCGTCCACGCCGATCCATCCGCGACCCGCCGCAGCTCGAACCGGAACTTCCCATAACAAGCCCGCGATACCGCCGACAGCGGGGCCTTCCCGACCACCCGATACCGATCCCCGCCGATGCGCACCGTCCGGTCCATTTCCCGATCCCCTTTCACCGTTGCGTGTCGAGCCCCGTTACGGCAGCCACTGTCGCAGGACGGTGCTGAAGGGACCCTGAAACAACCTGAAACCCACTTCAGAAGGTCTCTCGGCGGGCGGTCCGACTCAGACGATCGATTGCGGCGTATTACTTGTCCGGCCAGATCGGGAGAGTGAGGTGTGGGACGTGGAGCATGTTGAGGGTGCGGGGAAAATCGTGGACAGAGCTGCCGTCAGGCGATCGGCGGAGCGGTCGACCGAAGCGTCGGCGCGCTTGGAACGGCGCACTGTACCCACAGGGTTCGTGCGGTCGGAACGGGTCGTGAAGTTCCTGGCCGAGCGTCGCCACGAGGCTTGATGTCCTCCTCGCCGGGGTACGGCGAAACACCGGTATCCGACGATGACGCGGGCATGCTGCTCCCCGCCATTCGTGACCTGCTCGGAGACCCCTTAGGCAAAGCGGCGGTGTACGACCTGGAGCGGGCCCTTCAGGCGGAGGTAACCGAAGAACTGGTGATCGCGGTGATCGAGGGGCCGCCTCGGTCTGAATGAACTACTCACCGACTTTTTCTTGCGTGACCTACACGCTCGTCTCTACGGGGAAATCTGGATCTGGGCGGGGGTTTTCCGTCGCCGTAGCGGTGACGGCGCGGTATCACCTTGTCTACAGCGAGTATTCGACGGAGACCGAATCCGGCCAGTGCCGCTCCCTGGTGGTGACGGTCGCCTTGTAGCGGCCGGGATCGGTGGGCAGCTGGGCGCTGTCATACCAGGGCAGCTGCTGGTCGGGGTCGGCGACCGAGCCCGCCGCGCCGGCGAACGGTATCGAAACTTCGCCGGTGGCATCGGTGTCCAGGTTCTGCCAGGTCACGTACGCGGTGGTCCGGCAGGGGCCGTTCGGGTCGGAGGGTTGGTCGGCGACGAATGAGGGGTCGATGTTGTAGAAGGCGAAGGTAAGAGTGATCCGGCCGGTGGGTTCGTCGACGGTGCCCCGGATATTTCCGTAGCAGGTGCCACTACCTTCGGTCACCATCGTGTTGAGTGGCTCCTGTATCGCGGGGCCGGCCGCCGCGGGACCCGCGAGGGTGATGATCGGGACGCAGATCAGCGAAGCCGCCGCCAGAGCGGTGCCGAGTGTGTGCGTCGGGCGCATAGTCCTCCAGATGTCAGTCCAAACTCTTCCTTGGCACCATCGTCGCGCCCACGCCTACGTGTTAACCGTGTCCGTCAACGGTCGGGATCCCAGGTCTTCGCGCCCGTAGATGCGGATTGCGTAAGAGTGCGCGCGAAATGCTGAACCCGCAGGCCAACGGTCTGGCTGGGCTACCATGGCAGCATGTCGCGGCCAGATGTGCAGCGCCCCGACCTTCCGGAGTACATGACCTGGGAGGAACTCGAGGCCCTACCCGAGGAGATCGCCGAGCGCATCGAACTCTGGGACGGACGAGTGGTGTGGTTGCGGCGTGGCCCCCATGAACACCAAGAGTTCACCAACTTGCTCTGGAACGGGTTGCGGCGCTGTGCGCGTACAGCGATGTCGGCCGATCCCGAGCAGTGCTGGCGGGTGAGTACCGAGACCAATGTGTTCTTCGGCCGGACCGGCATGTCGGACTTCGTCACCCCGGACTTCATGGTCTACCGGTGTATGCACGAGCCCTATCAGTATGTGCGTTCCGATCGAGTGGTGCTGGTGGGCGAAGTACTGTCACCGTCGAATTCGGATGCCGATATGGAGTTGAAGAAGGCCCGCTACGCAAAAGCCGGCATCCCGTGGTATTGGGAGGTGACCCTGGCGACCCAGCGCAGCGCGATCGCTCATGTTCACGCCTACACCCTGGTACCCGATGTGAATCCTCCCGGACCGGGCATCACGGTGCTACACCGTGCCAACTACATCCTGGCGGGCGCCTGGTCGCCGACCGATACAGGGTCGATCACGATGAATCACCCGTTCCCGATCACGATCCAGTGGTCCGACCTGGACTTTTAATCGTTCCCATCGAACAGTGACGGGTGTGGCGGGACGGCCGGGACCGGCGTCCCGCCACGCTGCCGTCAGTCCCGCGGACCGCCCGCGACGTAGATGACCTGCCCCGACACGAACCCCGCCCCCTCGCTGGCCAGGAACGACGCCGTATGCGCGATATCCTCCGGCTGACCCACCCGGTTCACCGGGATCTGCGCGGCGGCGCCCTTCTGGAAGTCCTCGAAATCCACGCCCACCCGCGCGGCGGTCGCCGCGGTCATATCGGTGACGATGAAGCCCGGGGCGATCGCGTTGGCGGTGACACCGTATTTGCCCAGTTCGAAGGCGAGGGTTTTGGTGAAGCCCTGCATACCGGCCTTGGCGGCGGAGTAGTTCGCCTGACCGCGGTTGCCCAGCGCCGAGGTGCTGGACATGTTGACGATGCGGCCGTACTTCTGTTCGACCATGTACTTCTGGGCGGCCCGGGTCAGCAGGAAGGCGCCGCGCAGGTGGACGCCCAGGACGGTGTCCCAGTCGTCGACGCTCATCTTGAACAGCAGGTTGTCGCGCAGCACGCCGGCGTTGTTGACCACGACGGTCGGTTCGCCCAGTTCCCGGGCCAGCCGTTCCACCGCGGCGGTCACCGATTCCTCGTCGCTGACGTCGGCGCCGAGTTCGATCGCCTGACCGCCGGCCTCGGTGATCGCCTTCACGGTGTCGGTGCAGGCGGCTTCGTCGAGGTCCAGGACCCCGACCTTCATCCCGTCGGAGGCGAGCCGTTTGGCGATTGCCGCCCCGATTCCGCGGGCGGCGCCGGATACCACTGCGATCCTCTCGGCCATGGGTTATAGGTCCTCTCCTGTGGGCGATAAGTTCTTACGCCATCTAACAACGTGGGAGCGCGCGGATCGAGAGGGTGGCGGTACAAGATCTCCGGCGGATGGCTGTGCTCGCGGGACAGTGCAGGTCGGGCCGGTTTCCGGGCGTGCCCGGGAATGACGGCGAGGGCGGCCCGCGGGACCGTTCACCAAGGTGTGGTGTTTTTGCACTCCCGGATACGGGTTCGGGGGTTTATTCTCGAAAACGTCCTGTTACCAGCGAGTTTGGAATGTGATGACTGCACCTCAGCCGCCATACGACCCGACCAAGGGTCAGCCGTATCGGTCGCAGCCGGAATTCGGCGCCCCCCAGCCCTACGGGGCCCCGCAGCCCTACGGCGCCCCCGGCGCCCAGCCGGTGTCCCCCTCCGATGCCAAGACCTGGGCGATGCTGGCGCATTTCGGCGCCATCGTGCTCGGGTTCATCGCTCCGCTCGTCGTCTGGCTGATGTACAAGGACCGCGACGAGTTCGTGCGCCGGCACGCGGTGGAATCGCTGAACTTCCAGATCCTGCTCGCCATCGGCTACGTGGTGTCCATGGTGCTGATGTTCGTGCTGATCGGGCTGCTGTTGTTCCCGATCATCTGGATCGCCGGAATCGTCCTGGAGGTCATGGGCGGTATCGCGGCCAACGGCGGGCGTGAACACAAGTACCCGTTCAACGTCTCGTTCGTGAAATGACCCCAACCGGGCCGGCGGCCGGGAGGACGGCGGCCCGGTGACTCTGCGTGGTACCGGGATCGGCGCAGTGGTCCCGGTACTCGTGACTCCCGTCAGGGGCGCAGTATCGAGGTGAGGAAATCGGTCTGGTCGTAGACGGCCTGTTCGAAGACCTCGTCGAAGTAGATATCGAAATGGCCGCCCGGATATTTTTTCACCACGGCGTGCTTGGTTTTGCCCGCCGCCCGCAGAACGGGTTTGACCGGGGTGACCTTGTCGGCCTCGCAGATGGCGTACAGCACCGGCATCTTCAGTTCCTTGACGTGGCGGGCCGGTCGGTCGAACAGGATCGACAGGGCCGCCCGGGCCGCGATCTTCGGCCGGTAGGCGCGGCTCTCCTCGGCCAGCCGGCCGAATCCAGTGGGCACGTCGGTGCCGCTCATCATGGCCGCCGCGCGTTTCCGGCCCGCCAGCCGGATACCCACCCGCTTCCGGAGCAGGGTGCCGAATACGAGGTCGGTGAACGCGAGGGTGCCCACCTTGATCAGGCTCAGCGGCCCCTTGGCCAGCGCCGAGCGCATACCGCTGACGAACGGCACCTGGGCCACCACCGCGGCGATATAGGCGTCGTCGGGCGCCACCGACAGGGCGTGCCCGCCGCCCAGCGATGTCCCCCACAGTGCGATGCGGGTGGCGTCGAACCCGCGCAGGGTGCGGGCGTAGGCGATGGCGGCGGTCCAATCCTCGCGTTGTCTGGTGAGATTGACGATCTGGCGGGGGTCGCCGTCGCTGTCGCCGAAATGCCGGTAGTCGAAGGCCAGCACCCCCATCCCCGCCGCGGCGAACCGCCGCGCGAACCGGTCCAATCCCATTTCCCGGTTCCCGCCCAGCCCATGCCCCATCACCACGATCGGGCGGGGTTTGGGTGGGCCTGCCGGCAGATACAGCCAGCCGGCACATTTCTGACCTCCCGACGGGAAGCCGACCTCCACACGCTCCATGAAGATCGACCGTACCCAGTTCTCGCGGCCGGTGAACTGTCAGGCCGGGTGGGCGCTCTCACGTTTCCGCGGTGTTCCGGGGTCCGGCGCGTCGCCGCGGGCGGGTTCCGATCGCCGGATCAGGGCGACTCCGTAGCCGATCAGCCAGACCACCCAGAGCAGCCAGCCGAGCAGTCCGAGCACGCTCAGCCGGTCGTGACCGGTGGCGATCAGCGAGGTCAGCGACGCGGACGCGAACTGTAGCGCGGCGCCGAGGATTCCGAGCAGGAAGCGCCACCGGCCCAGGATTCCGGCACCGTATCCCGCGGTCCCCAGCCCCAGCATGGCCAGTGCGAGAAAGGTGCCGTTGAAACCGAACAGCGCTTCGTGCACGGCCCACAGCGTGCGCAACTGGTCCGGATCGTCGAGTGCGGACATGGCCAGCCGCAGCGCGACCACCACGGTGAACACCGCGTTCTGCAACAGCACCCCGGCGAAACCCGCGTACGCCGCCCCGGCCGGAGCGCGGGTACTCGCGCGCAGGACCGCGGCCACGGCGCCGCCGGCGAACACCGAGGCCAGGATCCAGGCGGCGGGCAGGAACACCGCGATGGTGCCGGTGGGTTGATCGGCGGTGGTGAAGAATTCGATGGCCTCGGACGCGGGTGCGCCCGGTGACGGCATGCCGGCGGGAACGACGACGAGATTGGCGGCGACGATGAGGAGGGCGAATCCTATGGCCGCCACGCCGGCCGTTCTGGTGGACGCCGCGGCGTCGGCTACTTTAGCAAGCATATATTGAATATAAGCCGAATAAACCGAAAGGGAAGAGATGGACGGCGAACCGATACGACGCCGATACGAATCGCTGCACCGAACGGCCCAGGCGCAGGAGACCGGCGCCCGGATCGCCCGCTGTGCACGGGAACTCTTCGTGACCCGGGGCTGGGCGGCGACCACCGTGCGGGAGGTCGCGGGGGCGGCGGGCGTCTCGGTGCCGACCGTCTACGCGGTCTACGGCAACAAAGCGGGCTTGACCAGGGCTCTGGCGGATGCCGCCGACCTGTCCGGTGATCTGCCCCGGATGCTCGCCGAGCTCGAGGCTGCCGCCGGCCCCGCCGCTCAGCTGGCCGCGATGGCCGGCTACGACCGGCGGCTGTTCGAGGGCGCGGGGGATGTCATCACCCTGCTCCGGGACGCCGGGCGCACCGAACCCGAGCTGGCACAGGAGTACCGCGACGGCCGCCGCCGGGCCGACGGGACCCGGGTCGAGGTATTCGGCGGCTGGCCCGATGGCGTCCTGCGGCCCGGGCTGGCGGCCGCCGACGCCGTCGATATCTATGCGGCCCTGTGCAACATCGATGTGTTCACCGTGCTGATCGACGAGCGGGGCTGGTCACCGGATCGAGTCGAGCAGTGGTGGTGCGCGATCCTGGCCCGCGAACTGCTGGCCGACCCGGCGCAGTGAATCGTGACCGGGCCGTGGCGGCGGTGGCCGGCCGGGTATTCTGTTGCGGCGGATGAGTCGGCCGGGCGGCCGCGGCACCGGGAACGGATACCATTCGGTATCACGCCCGGGGCCGAGGAAAGTCCGGACTCCACAGAGCAGGGCGGTTGCTAACGGCAACCCGGGGTGACCCGCGGGACAGTGCCACAGAAAACAGACCGCCCGCGGCCCGTGAGGGCCGCGCGGTAAGGGTGAAACGGTGCGGTAAGAGCGCACCAGCGCCCCGGGTGACCGGGGCGGCTAGGTAAACCCCGCCCGGAGCAAGGTCGAAGATCGCACCTCACGGTGCGATTGCGCAGGTGTCCGAGGGCTGCTCGCCCGAGCCTGCGGGTGGACCGCTCGAGGTACCCGGCAACGGTGTGCCCAGATGGATGGCCGCCACCCGGTGCGAACCGGGGACAGGATCCGGCTTAGAGGCCGGCTCATCCGCCCGCCGATCGCTGTCGGCCGTACCGGATCATCGGACCGGTACGGCCGGGTGGCGCCGCGCTGCCGAGGCGGTTACTGCCCCTGGCACATCACCGCGATCATCTGATACACCGCCTGCGCCTCCTGGGGACCCACCTGCGTCCCGCCCTCGCCGAGCCGATCGCTCACCGCGCTCACCGCCTCGTTCTCTGTTGTGCCGGAACGGATATCGGCGCAGGTTTCGGTGAAGATCGCCGCGATCGCCGCATCGTCACGCCCTTCGGCGAGGGCGGGAAATCCGCCCCGGAAGCCGATGACGAAGGAGCCGGCCTTCACCTGATCGAGGGCGGCGGAGTCGGGACTCGTCCGGACTGCCGTCGCGGTGATCTCCGCGTCCGGGGTGTTGCTCTCGCTCTGGCAGGCGGTACCGGCCAGGGCGCAGGTGACGAGGACAGCGGAAAACAGGCTGAATGGTCTGATCACGAGCCGGATGGTAACTCCGCGAGATGGACACCGCCCCCCGCCGGGCGGGGGACGATGTTCATCCAGCGGCTACTAGGCCGACGGACCGATGACCAGCATCTGCGCCAGCGCGGTGGCCTGCTGCGGGCCGAGGATGGGAAGCAGATAGTCATAGATGAGAGTGGACATACGTGATGAAACTCCAGCTCGGATATCGTCGGACGCTTACGGTTCGCCACAGTAGCAGTTGTGTGCGCGGGGTGAGTTTTTCCCGAGTTATTCGTGTAGAACTGGCATAAATGGTGACCGGCGTCATAAAGTAGGCGCGTCGGCAGGCTCGCCCCGGTGCATCGAAGCTCACGTCGCGGGCCGATTCATACCTCTGAAGGACAGGTCACGAAACATATGCGGGTAGCACGTACCTTGGCAGCCGGAGCGTTCATCGCCGGTGCCGCATCCGTTCTCGCCACCGTGGGCGCCGGTTCGGCCGGCGCGGTCGCGGTGACGCCGCTGCCCGGCGGTGTGCGGGTGGACCTCAGCCCCGCGGACACCCGGTGGGTACACGACAACAATTTCGGGCATACCCTCGCGGGTATCCCGCATCCTTCGGCGCCCTCGTTCGGCACGGCGCTGGACTCCGCGGCCGCGGTGTCGTCGGCCCATCCGAACGGCCGCGTGGTGTTCACCGTGTTCGGCCCGTTGCACGAACTGAGCGGGTCCATGCTGGCGTTGCAGTGACGCAGGCTTTTTCGCGGCGCGAGCCGGTACCGGAAATCCGGTACCGGCTCGCGGCGTTTCAGGGGTCGCGGGGCTCAGCTCTTGTCGATGGCCGCGGCGGCCGCGGGGTAGTGGGCCAGATGCCCGCCGGCCGCGGTGTCCTCCGCGTCGGCCAGGGTCACGTAGAGCGCGGTGTCCTCGCCGGCGGCGCGGGCTTCGGCCGCGCGGGCGCGCAGCGCGTCGAACGATTCGACCGCGTCGCGGTGATCGCCCAGCACGGTCTGCAGATGTTTCGCGCGGGTGCCGAGATCGGCGGCCCGCTCGCCCAGAGTCGGCTTCGCGGCGTCGCAGGAATACCGTAAACGCTTGGCACTCTTGCGGATATCGTGCAGCAACTCCACCCGGTCGGCCGGGGCGGCGGTGGGCTCGGCGCGGATCAGTCCGCGCACCCGTTTACGGTCGGCGCGCAGGACCTTGTCGAATACCTCGTCCGCGTCGGCTTTCCGCGCGGATTTCGGCATCGGCGGGTTCGCGCGCCAGGTCTTCAGTTCCCGGCGCATCGCGCGATAGCGCTTGCTGTCGAGAGCGGTGAGTATTTCCGCGTGGGCCTCGCGGTAGCGGTCCTGTTCGGCGCGCACCAGCCGGTCGCGGGTGGGTTCCAGTGCGGCGCAATCGGCCTCGGCGAATCGGTCCAGGAGCGCGGTGAATCG
The DNA here is from genome assembly GCF_040638875.1 of Nocardia sp. NPDC024068. NCBI lineage: Bacteria > Bacillati > Actinomycetota > Actinomycetes > Mycobacteriales > Nocardiaceae > Nocardia > Nocardia sp. NPDC024068. The sequence goes on from NZ_JBEZYU010000066.1 coordinate 24,537, forward strand.
CTCGCCGCGCACCTCGGCATCCCGGGCTACCCCCAGCAGGCCGGCGAGCCAGGAGAGTTCGGTGCGCATCCGGTTCGCCGCGTCGGCGTCGAGCAGCTTTTTGTAGGAGCGGAGCACGCTCCGCAATCGCCGGGTCGCGACCCGCATCTGATGTACCGAATCGTCCTCGTCGGCACGGACTTCCGGCTCGGCGGTGAGTAGTCGTTCGATATCGGCGCGCAGTGCCGCGGTGAGTGCGGCTCCGGCGGTGTTCTTACTCATGGCCGGCCCGTTCCGGCGAAGAAATCGGTCGCCTCGACCAGATGGTGCACGATTCCGGGTTCGGTGGCCGAATGCCCGGCGTCGTCGACGATATGCAGCCGGGAGCCCGGCCAGGCGCGATGCAGATCCCATGCGCTCACGGCCGGGCACACGATATCGTGACGCCCCTGCACGATGATGCCCGGAATTCCGGCGATCGCCTCGATATCGCGCAGCAGCTGCGCCTCGTCCAGGAAACCGCCGTGCCGGAAGTAATGGTTCTCGATACGGGCGAACGCGAGAGCGAAACGGGGGTCGGCCGAATCGGCGACCCGGTTCGGATCCGGGCGCAGCGAACTGGTCGCGGCCTCCCAGGTGGACCACGCCACCGCCGCCGCGGTCGCGGTTTCCGGATCGGGAGAGTTCAGGAGTTCGTGATAGGCCTCGACGAGATCGCCCGCGCGCCCGGACTCCGGAATCGGGGCGAGGAATTTCTCCCATTCGTCCGGATACACATATCCGGCGCTACCGTTGTAATACCAATCGATTTCCTTACGCCGCAGCAGGAATATGCCGCGTAACACCAATTCGGTGACCCGCCGCGGGTGCTGCTGCGCATAGGCCAGCGCCAGGGTCGAACCCCAGGAACCGCCGAATACCAGCCAGCTCTCGATACCGAGCGCGAGGCGCACCGCCTCGATATCGGCCACCAGATGCGCGGTGGTATTGACCGACAGATCGGCACCGTCGGCGATATGCGGGGTGGACCGGCCGCAACCACGCTGATCCAGCAGCACGATCCGGTACCGCCCGGGGTCGAAATAGCGGCGGTTCAGCGGCGAGGTGCCGCCGCCCGGCCCGCCGTGCAGGAATACCGCGGGTTTCCCGTCCGGGTTCCCGCTGGACTCCCAATAGATCGCCTGACCGTCGCCGACCGCGAGCATGCCCTGATCATGCGGTTCGAGCGGCGGGTAGAGCGTGCGCATCAGAACGCCAGGCCGGAGGCCAGATCAGGGAGTTCGAGCGCCTCGACGGCCTGGGTGTGCGCATCGGGGCAGGCCTGGGTGGTGACCCGGTCGACGACGGCCTTATCGGCCAGGACCTGTCCGTTGATACCGCCGTTGGTGAGCGCCCACTCGTGAACCAGTGCGTTCAGCCCGACGCGGCCCAGCGTGGGGCCCTGGACCCGCCAGTTGGACAGTTCGGGTTGCATCATGGCGCACAAATTCTGCGCGGCCGCGTCGGGGACCTCGAGCGGAGTGGCCGGCGCCGCCCCGGTGCTCTGCGGCGCGGAACTCGTACCGGTCGTGGTGGCCGGGGCGCCGGAAGACGCCGGAGCCGGTGATCCGGTCTGCATCCCGCCGCATCCCGTGAGCAGCACCGCCGCTCCTATACCCGCCACCGTCAGGGCACCCCGTGTTGTCCAAGCGCGTCGCCGCATCAGTACCTCTGTACTCGAGTCGAAATCGTCGACTTCGAGTCTGCCATCTCGCGACGAGGTGGGGGTGCCTGCCGGTGGGAGCCGATCAGAAGCTGTGTTCGGGACCCGGGAAGGTGCCGCGGCGTACTTCGTCGGCGTAGGAGGCGGCGGCCTCCCGCAGTTCGTCGCCGACCGCGGCGAACCGTTTGACGAACTTGGCGGTCTTACCGCTGGTGTAGCCCGCCATGTCCTGCCAGACCAGGACCTGGGCGTCGCAGTCGGCGCCCGCGCCGATACCGACCGTCGGAATGGTGAGTTTGCGGGTGACCTGGCCGGCCAGTTCGGCCGGCACCATTTCCATCACCACCGAGAACGCGCCCGCCGCCTGGACCGCGATCGCGTCGGTGAGCAGGCCCTCGGCACCCTCGCCGCGGCCCTGGACCCGGAACCCGCCGAGGGTGTTGACGCTCTGCGGGGTGAACCCGATATGGGCCATCACCGGGATCCCGGCCGCGGTGAGCAGTGCGATCTGAGCGGCGACGCGTTCGCCGCCCTCCAGTTTCACCGCGTGCGCGCCGCCCTCCTTCATGAATCGGGTGGCGGTGGCGAGGGCCTGTTCGGGTGAACTCTCGTAACTGCCGAAGGGCAGGTCGGCCACCCCCGGTATCGCCGGTCCGGGGCGGACCTACCTCCGTCTTCGACGTGACCGTGCGGGGCTCCCGCATCGGCCGTCCGTCCGTTCGC
>NZ_JBEZYU010000067.1:0-25870 GCF_040638875.1 Nocardia sp. NPDC024068
GGCGCGGTTGTGTTTTTGGCGCGCTGGCGCGCGCGGGGTTCGGCCCTCTTGGCGTCTGCTGTCAGCCCTCGAGACTTGTGGCTTCGCCACGTGCGCTTCGAGGGCTGACAGCAGACGCGGGCCGAACCTTTGGGGGCCTCGCTGAACTCGGCACCGGGAGGTGGTTTGTGTAGGTGCGGTGAGGTCGGCAACTGGATGGTGCTGGGCGGGGTTGCGGGATGCGGGCGCGGATGGCCGGGGCGGGGGCGGAGGTGCGCTTAGGCTGGTCGGTGTGACCGACCAGGATCGGCGACGGGAAGCCCTCGGGGGTGCGCTGCGCGCCCGGATCGGGGCGGAGGCGGTGGATATTTCTTATCGGCGCCGGGTGGAGTATTCCGCGGACGCGTCGAACTACCGGGTGCTGCCCGAGGTTGTGGTCTTTCCGCGGGAGGAAACCGAGGTGGCGGCGGTACTCGAGGTCGCGCGGGCCGAGGGGGTGCCCGTTACTCCGCGCGGCGCCGGTACCTCGGTGGCGGGTAATGCCGTCGGCCCGGGGATCGTGGTCGATTTCAGCAGGCATATGCACGGTATCGCCGAGGTGGATCCGGATCGCCGGACCGCGCGGGTGCAGCCGGGCGTGGTGCTGTCGGATCTGCAGCGCCGGGCCCGGGCACATGGTTTGCGGTTCGGTCCCGACCCCTCCACCCAGAACCGCTGCACTCTCGGCGGAATGATCGGGAACAACGCGTGCGGGCCGCATGCCGTCGCCTGGGGCCGCACCTCCGACCGGGTCCGGGAACTGCGGATTCTCGATGGCACCGGAACCGAGCGCCGTCTCGCCACCGATCCGGCCGCGGTTCCCGGAATGGCCGAGTTCACCACCGCGGCATTGGCTGTACTGCGCACCGATCTCGGTCGTTTCGAGCGGCAGGCCTCCGGCTACGGCCTCGAATATCTGCTGCCGGAGCGGGGCGGGTCGCTTGCGGCCTCCTTCGTCGGGTCGGAGGGCACCTGCGGCGTGCTGCTCGAGGCCGAAGTGGATTTGGTGGAAATTCCGGCCGCCACCGTGCTGGTGGTGCTCGGCTACCCCGACCTGGCGACCGCGGCCGACGATATCGCCGCGGTGATGTCGGTGGCGCCGATCGCGGTGGAAGGTCTCGACGCCGGCCTCATCGCGATGGTGCGCGCGCACGGCAGGGCGGTCCCCGACCTTCCGCGCGGCGGCGGCTGGTTGTTCGTCGAGCTGGCCGGTGCCGACCAGGCCGCGGCGAACTCGGCCGCCGAACTGCTGTGCCGGGCGGCGGGCGCCCTCGATACGCGGACTATCACCGATCCGGTGGCCGCGGCGGCGCTGTGGCGGATCCGCGCCGATGGGGCGGGGCTGGCCGGGCGCACGCGCGACGGGCAGCCCGCCTGGCCGGGTTGGGAGGATGCCGCGGTGCCGCCCGCCCGGCTGGGCGCCTACCTGCGCGATTTCGAGGAATTGACCAGCGAATACAAGCTCGAGGGGTTCCTCTACGGGCATATCGGCGACGGCTGTATGCATGTGCGGCTCGATCTGCCCATCGCCGCCGCGCCGGAGCGGTTCCGCGCCTTCCTCACCGATGCCGCCCACCTCGTGGCCGGGCACGGTGGATCGCTGAGCGGCGAGCACGGCGACGGCAGGGCACGGTCGGAGCTGCTGGAGATCATGTACACGCCGGAGGTCCTGGCGGTCTTCGCCGGATACAAGGCGCTGTTCGACCCGGGCGATCTGCTCAATCCGGGGGTGCTGGTGCGCCCGCGCCCGCTGGACGCGGATCTGCGGCTGCGCGGGCTCGGTCCGGCGGCACCGGCCGGTGGTTTCGCCCTGACGGCGGATTCGGGTGACCTCTCGACCGCGGTCCACCGCTGTGTGGGAGTCGGTAAATGTCGTGCCGATACGCGCCCCACCGGTGGTTTCATGTGCCCGTCGTATTTGGCCACCGCCGATGAGAAGGACACCACCCGCGGCCGCGCCCGGGTGCTGCAGGAGGTGGTCCGGGGCGAGCTCGAATGGACCGCACCCGAGGTGGCCGAATCTCTCGATCTCTGCCTTTCCTGCCGGGCGTGTGGCACCGACTGCCCCGCCGGGGTCGATATGGCGACCTACAAATCCGAATCCCTGCACCGCCGGTACCGGGGCCGGCTCCGGCCGCGCGACCACTACGCACTCGGCCGGCTACCCCGTTGGCTGGCCGGTGCGACCCGGGCGCCCCGCCTGGTGAACGCTCTGGCCGGCGCCGGACCGCTGCGGCGGCTGGGGATGCGCGCCGCGGGAGTGGATCCGCGGCGCGCGATGCCGGTTCTGGCGGACCGCCCGTTCCGCCGGATATGGCGCCGGGAAGCGGGCAATCAGGAGATCACCGGCCCGGAGGCCGGGACGGTGATGCTGTGGGTGGATACGTTCACCAATGCGTTCGATCCGGAGATCGCGCAAGCGGCGGTCCGGCTGCTGAACTCGCTCGGTTACCGCGTGACCCTGCCCGGCAGGCAGGTCTGCTGCGGGCTGACGTGGATCAGTACCGGCCAACTCGACGGCGCTCGCGCGCGGCTGCGCGCGACGCTGGACGAACTCGACGCCCACGTGCGCTCCGGGGGCCGGGTCATCGGCCTGGAGCCGTCGTGCACCGCGACCCTGCGCGCGGATCTACCGGAATTGCTGCCCGATGATCCGCGTTCCGGGCCGGTGGCCGGCGCCGTACGTACGCTCGCCGAGTTCCTGACGGATCTGCCGGATTGGCGTCCACCCGGTGCCGCGGGCCGGTCGGTGGTGGTGCAGCCGCACTGCCATCATTACTCGGTACTGGGATTCGAAGCCGATCGCCTGATATTTGCCCGGATGGGAGTGGATATCACCGAGATCGCCGGATGTTGCGGTCTGGCGGGTAATTTCGGGATGCAGCGGGGGCATTACGAGATATCGGAGGCCGTCGCCGGGAACGGATTGCTCCCGGCGCTGCGCGACGCGCCCGCCGACGCCACGCTGCTGGCCGACGGATTCTCCTGTCGCACCCAGGCCGATCAGCTGACCGGGTGGCCGAGCCGTCACCTCGCGCAGATCCTGCTGGGGGAGTGGTGATTACCTGCGCCGACTCGATCGGCGGTGAATCGCCGGGGCGCGAAGGCCCGGTATGGCCGGGGCGGATCTGCCGGTCAACTGCTGCCGAACGGCAGGCTTCCCGGCGGAATCTCGTAGCCGGAGCTTCCGGCGAAAACCGAACCCCAGAGATCGAGCAGCCAATTGAGTGCGTCGATGATCATGAAATCCTCCGGATTATGGTGATCATTGATACCCCCTGCCGCAGCGGCAGCCAGGTATTTGCTCAACTCGGCCATTATCGTCCCGCAAATCGGTCCTGTTACGCCGGAGGCGCACAATAGCGTGGTGCCCATTCGCTCAGCGGGATCTCCGGCGGGCCCTGCCGGGATGGCCCGGACCCTGGCCGCGGCCGCCCCGATAGATCTCGCGCACACCCTCGCGCCGCTGCGCCGCGGTGCCGGTGACCCCTGCCATCGGATAACCCCCGACGGAGCGCACTGGCGAGCTTCGCGGATGCCCACCGGGCCCGTCACCTTCCGCCTGGTCCAGGCCGAGAAGTCCGCGGTCGCGGCCACGGCCTGGGGCCCCGGTGCGGCGGAGTTCCTCGACGGACTCGACCGCATGCTGTGTGTGGACGAAACGGTGGACGATTTCGTCCCCATCCATCCCACCGTCGCCGCCGCTCATCATCGGTTTCCGGGATTGCGGATGCTGCGCACGGGGCTGGTGTTCGAATCACTGGTCCCGGCCATCCTCGAACAGAAGGTCACCACGGTCTCGGCGTATGCCGCATGGCGCGTACTGGTGCATCGGTTCGGCGCCGCGCCACCCGGCCCGGCCCCGGACGGGTTGTGGCTGCCACCGGACCCCGAGACCTGGCGCCGGATACCTTCCTGGAGCTACCACCGCGCCAATGTGGGGCCGCAGCGCTGGCAGACGATAGTGCGGGCCGCCGAGCGGGCCGACGCGCTGGAACGTACCGCCGGACTGCCCCCGGCCGAAGCCGCCCGCCGGTTGCGGACCATCCGCGGTATCGGCGAATGGACGGCCGCGGAAACGGCGCAACGCGCTTTCGGTGACGCCGACGCACTATCGGTGGGTGATTTCCATCTGGCGTCGGTGGTGGGGTGGACGCTGCTCGGCCGCGATATCGACGATGCGGAGATGGTCGAGTACCTGGAACCCGTACGCCCGCATCGCTACCGGACGATTCGCCTGCTCGAGATCAGCGGGCAGGCCCGTAAACCCCGTTTCGGCCCGCGCGCGCCGGTCACCGATCATCGGTGGCATTGAGCCGGTCGGCACCGAGCCGTTACCAGGTCGGCGCCGAGCCGTTCCGGGTCGCGATTGATACCGTGTGGCCGCCGGGCCGCCACGCCGGTTCTGGATCGCGAGTACGCGGGTTCTCGCTATTGGAGGGCGCGGTTGTCCAGAACGCAGCGCCCCGATTCCACCAGGGTCGCCCGCGCGCGCCGGCGGACCCGGCACATATCGACGGTGCAGTCCAGGTGCAACTGCATGGCCGAATGGGCCTGTTCGGGGCTCATCACGCCGGGATCGTCACCGCAATCGAGCAGGGTGGGGATCGGGGCGCTCAGATTCAACCGCATCACACGACCTCCTTGTGAACCCGCGGCCGACTCCTGTTGTCCGCGGTGGGTTTCCGGGGGTGCACATACGACCAACAGCTCACCATAGGCCGAGAACGGTATGGATCGGGTGAGATTCGCCGTTTTTTCGTCGTCGAATTTGCGGATTTCCGGGTCGGCGGGGTTATCTGCGGTCCGGTCGGCGTTGCGCGTAGCATCGCGCTCGATCGCTGGGGGCGCGGCGGCACTCGATTGCGGGTGGCGCGCCCGGCGCTCGATCGGTTATGGCGCCCCGGCGCTTGATTACCCGTGGCGCCCCGGCGCTTGATCACCCGTGGCGCCCCGGCGCCGCGACCTCGACAGAACAGGCTGCGACCCGCGGAGACGGGCGAAGGAGAACCTGGATGAGCATCGACAACGGTACGAATGTGGACCTGTCCGGCGCCCGCTGGCTGAGCAGTGGGCCGGATGGGCCGGGCTCGCACAGCGTGGAGATCGCGATGCTCGCCGATGGGCATGTGGGAATGCGCGACGGTAAGCACCCCGACGGTCCGGTACTCGTGTTCACCCCGGGTGAATGGGCGGCATTCACCGCGGGTGTGCGGGACGGCGAATTCGACCGCCCCTGACCTTCCCGGCTTCGGAGTTATCCGTCCTCCACCGGTTTGCCAGGCTGTATAACGGGTAGACAACGATACGTGGACCGAGGAATAAGGAATTCGCGACCTCGGCTCCGTAGATTGCGGCCCGGCGACGGTGTGGCGTGGTTGATCGTCGGACTGCTCTTCGCGGCGTCGGCGTCCGGTGTATTCGTACTGACGAGCTCCGTGTTGTCGGCGCTGTTCGTCGGAATACTGGTCGGGCTGGTCGCGACAGGCGTGGTCACGATGCTCTGACGGTACGTCCGCGGCGCCGGACCACCTCCCGCTGCGCCGCCGAACCGTTCGGTTCAGCCGCGCAGCGGACCCCTCGATTCCGGTCAGCGCCGGAACAGTTTGTTCCCGAGCCAGACGATCGGGTCGTATTTGCGGTCGGCCACCCGTTCCTTCATCGGGATCAGCGCGTTATCGGTGATCTTGATGTGTTCGGGGCACACCTCGGTGCAGCATTTTGTGATGTTGCAGTAGCCCAGCCCGTGTTCCTCCTGGGCGGAGTCCCGCCGGTCCGCGACATCGAGGGGATGCATTTCGAGTTCCGCGATACGCATCAGGTAGCGGGGACCCGCGAAGGCTTCCTTGTTCTCGTCGTGGTCCCGGACCACATGGCAGGTGTTCTGGCAGAGGAAGCATTCGATGCATTTGCGGAACTCCTGCGACCGCTCCACATCCACCTGCTGCATGCGGTATTCGCCCGGAGCCAGGCCGGGAGGCGGTGTGAACGAGGGTATCTCGCGGGCCTTCTGGTAGTTGTACGACACGTCGGTCACCAGATCGCGGATCACGGGGAAGGTCCGCAGCGGGGTCACGGTGACGATGTCATCGGGGGTGAAGGTGGACATCCGGGTCATACACAGCAGTCGCGGCCGGCCGTTCACCTCGGCCGAACAGGAACCGCATTTGCCGGCCTTGCAGTTCCAGCGGACCGCCAGATCGGGTGTCTGCGTGGCCTGCAAGCGGTGGATGATGTCGAGCACCACCTCACCCTCGTTGACCGGGACTGTGTAATCCCGCAGTTCTCCGTCGTCGGTATCACCGCGCCATACGCGGAACTTGGCGTCGTAACTCATCCGCTCACGCCTCCTTGGTATCCGAATCGCTGCCGTTGCGGCTCGTACCCGCCGCGGCGCCCCCGGCCGCCGGATGTCCGGCGAGTTCGGTGGGTGTGTAGTACTTCTCCAGCTCACCGAATTCGAAGAGGGCGAGCAGTTCGGGACGCATGGGAAGCTGCTCCCGCACGGTGACCGAGATATCGGGTACGCCGGATTCGTCCTCCGCGCCGGCCACCGCGCAGACCAGGAGTTTGTTACGCCACTGCGGATCCATCCCCGGGTGATCGTCGCGGGTGTGTCCGCCCCGGCTCTCGGTGCGCTGCAGCGCGGCCTGGGCGACGCACTGGCTGACGACCAGCATGTTGCGCATATCCAGCGCGAGATGCCAGCCCGGGTTGAACTGGCGGTGCCCCTCGATGGTGACGTGGGCGAACCGCTCGCGCAGTGCGTCGAGGCGGCTGATCGCCTCGCGCACCTCGTGCTCCTTACGGATGATGCCCACCAGATCGTTCATGGTCTGCTGCAGATCGGTGTGCAGGGTGTAGGGGTTTTCGCCTGATCCGCCCTCCGGCGGGTCGAAAGGCGCCAGGGCGATCTGCGCGGCCGCCGCGATATCGGTATCGGCGATCTCCGGCCGCCGCTCGAGGCCGGTGACGTACTCCGCTGCGCCCAGACCCGCGCGGCGTCCGAAAACCAGCAGGTCGGACAGCGAATTGCCGCCGAGCCGGTTCGATCCGTGCATACCGCCCGAACATTCGCCCGCCGCGAACAGCCCGGGGACGTGGGCGGCGCCGGTATCGGGTTCGACCTCGATACCGCCCATCACGTAATGACAGGTCGGACCGACCTCCATCGGTTCCTTCGTGATGTCGACATCGGCCAGCTCCTTGAACTGGTGATGCATGGAGGGCAGCCGGCGCGTGATCTCCTCCGGGGTCAGCCGGGAGGCGATATCGAGGTAGACACCACCGTGCTCGGTGCCCCGGCCGGCCTTGACCTCTTCGTTGATCGCCCGGGCGACCTCGTCGCGGGGCAGCAGGTCGGGGGTGCGGCGGGCCGAATCATTATCGCGCAGCCACTGATCGGCTTCCTCCTCGGTCTCGGCGTACTGCCCTTTGAAGACCCCGGGGATGTAGTCGAACATGAAGCGTTTGCCGTCGGTGTTCTTCAGCACCCCGCCGTCACCGCGGACACCCTCGGTGACAAGGATCCCTTTCACGCTGGGCGGCCAGACCATCCCGGTGGGATGGAATTGCAGGAACTCCATGTTGATCAGCCGGGCCCCGGCGCGCAGCGCCAGCGCGTGACCGTCGCCGGTGTACTCCCAGGAATTCGAGGTGACCTTGTAGGACTTGCCGATACCACCGGTGGCCAGGACCACCGCCGGGGTCTCGAACAGGATGAACCGGCCGGATTCGCGCCAGTAGCCGAACGCGCCGCTGATCCGGTCGCCGTCCTTGAGCAGATCGGTGATCGTACATTCCGCGAAAACCTTGATCCGCGCCTCGTAGTCGCCGGTTTCGGCGTAATCCTCCTGCTGCAGCGAGACGATCTTCTGCTGCATGGTGCGGATCAGTTCGAGACCGGTCCGGTCGCCGACATGAGCCAGCCGGGGATAGGTGTGTCCGCCGAAGTTGCGCTGGCTGATCCGGCCGTCGGCGGTCCGATCGAACAGGGCGCCATAGGTTTCCAGCTCCCACACCCGGTCGGGGGCCTCGAGCGCGTGCAGCTCGGCCATCCGCCAGTTGTTCAGGAACTTGCCGCCGCGCATGGTGTCGCGGAAATGGGTCTGCCAGTTGTCCTTCTCGTTGGCGTTACCCATCGCCGCCGCGCAGCCGCCTTCGGCCATCACGGTGTGGGCCTTGCCGAACAGCGATTTGCAGACGACGGCGACGGACAGGCCGTGTTCCCGGGCTTCGATCACCGCGCGTAGTCCGGCGCCGCCGGCACCGATCACCACGACGTCGTAGGTGTGCCGCTCCACTTCGGGCATAGCCGTGCAAACTCCTCAGTCGATGATGCGAAGGTCGGAAATCGTGCCGCTCGCGACCAACATCACGTAGAAGTCGGTGAGCACGAGAGTTCCGAGCGTGGTCCAGGCCAGGGCCATATGCCTGGTGTTGAGCTTGGAGATCTGCGTCCAGAGCCAGTAGCGCACGGGGTGGGCGGAGAAATGCTTCAGCCGCCCGCCCGCGATATGCCGGCAGGAATGGCAGGACAGGGTGTAGGCCCACAGCAGGACCACGTTCCCGGTCAGGACCAGGCTGCCCAGGCCCATACCGAAGCCGCCCGTTTTGCCGTGGAAGGCGCCGATGGCGTCGTAGGTGTTGATCACCGAGATGATCACCGCGACATAGAAGAAGTAGCGGTGCGCGTTCTGGATGATCAGCGGCAGCCGGGTCTCGCCGGTGTATTTGGCGTGGGGTTCGGCCACCGCGCAGGCCGGCGGGGAAAACCACACCGAGCGGTAGTACGCCTTGCGGTAGTAGTAGCAGGTGAGCCGGAACCCGAGCAGGAACGGCAGCACCACGAAACCCAGCGGGATGAACATCGGCAGATCGCCGAACGGCGTGCCGAGATGGCTGGCACCTTCCACACACGACGTGCTCAGGCACGGTGAGTAGAAGGGGGTCAGATAGTGGTAATCCGGCACCCAATAGGCAGTCCGCACAAACGATCTGATGGTCGCGTAGATGACGAAGGCGCCCAGCCCCACGACGGTGATGAGGGGTGGTAGCCACCATCGGTCCGTGCGTAGCGTGCGGGCGTTGATGCGGGCCCGGGCCTTACTGAAAACACCTGATCCCGTATCGGGAGCGGTTGTGGTCGTTGCGGCATTCACTGGTCGATGCCTCGCTGATCGGCGGTTCGGGAGACCACTGACGGTCCCCGATCGAATGTGATGCTGAGCACCATACGCCGGGTTCGCTATCGACCGAGCGGGGTCCGCTCAATCTTGTCGCCTCAACAGGCCAGTGATTTGCGCCACATTTACTGACGATCTTGTCAGGTGAATACACCGCAAACGTGAGCGGCCGGCCGCCTGTCCGGCGACCCGCCGCTCTCGACGCACCGGGCGGGAGCCCGGGGCGGAGGGTTCAGTTATCCGGCGGTGAACCCGGTGGTGCTACTGGGTCCGCGGCCGCGAGTGGAAGCCGAGGCCCTCGTCCTGAGCGCCCATCCAGGCCGATTCGTCGGATTTGCTGTCCGGTACGTAGATGGGCTCCTGACCGCGGCCGACCAGCTGCGGGGGTGGGCTCTGTTCCAATTCGTCGGCGTCGATGCACAGCCTTTCGAGGTCGTTCTCCAGCCGGCGAACCGTTCCCGCGTCCCCGTAGTGGGCGCGCAACACCCCGATCGACTGGCGGAGCTGGTTGACGGCGTACCGGAGTTCCGCGAAGTCGCTGCGTGTCATGGATACCTCCTGAGTTGCTCACCGGTCGCGGTGCGAACGCCGCTCGGACTGCGTCGGCCGTCCGGCATTGCTTGTGACCGACCACACAAGGTGATCTACAACACAGTACGGGAAAAATTCGATTCAGGCTCGTCGGATGATCAAGATCGGGTTGCGGTTGGGAGCAGATGTGCACAACTGCTGAGAGGGCCGGGACGGGCGGAGGATCGTCCTTCGATCTATACGGCCCACTAGGTATGCGCCTAGATATCGATAGATTCGCCTACCGAATTTGCTCGGTGTCTATACCGGAGTCGAGCGCGATTCATAGATTCCGATAGATATCGACAGCGGCCGGGTCGGCCACTGCCGAACCGGCGGGTCGAGCCCTTCTCTCCGGTGCGCCGGTGCGCGGCAAGGCTTTGTTGAAACCGGAAGCGGGTAGTCGCCGGAGTCTTGGGCCCGGTCTATCGATTCGCGAACGCGGTCGGCTCGCGGAACCATGCGCGCGCCCGCGCCCCGTCGAGCCCTCATTGTGTGGATGGCGCGCCGTGCCCAGCGGGATCTACATCGATCTACAGTTCGTTCAAGAATTGAATAGAGAGTGATAGCGCGCGGCTCAGGTGCTGACACTGCGCAGGTAGCGGCCGAAATGCGGAACCGTGAACCCGATGGTGCCGCGCTCCGCCGAATAGATCAGCCCCTTCTTGATCAATCCGTCGCGGGCGGGTGACAGCGACGCGGGTTTACGTCCCAGTTCGGTGGCCACCGCCGCGGTGGCGACCGGGCCCTCGTCGCCGGCGAGATCCGCCATCGCGCGCATGTACTCGCGTTCGGCGGGGGTCGCGCGCTCGTAGCGGGAGCCGAAGAACCCGACCGCCAGTTCCTCCTCGGCCGTCGGTGCCGCGACTTCCACATCCTCCGCGGTGATCGGACTTCCGGGGGCCTGGTCCCAGACCGCCTTGCCGTAGGCCTGGACGAAGTAGGGGTAGCCGTCGGCCTTGCGGTAGAGCGCGGCGAGGGCCTCGTCGGAGAACTTGACCTCTTCGCGTTCCGCCGGGGCGATCAGGGCCTGGTCGGCGGATTCGCGATCCAGCCGGTCGATCCGGTGGTAGCTGAACAGCCGTTCGGAATAACTCTTGGACGCCGACAGCACCGCCGGGAGGTGCGGAAGGCCGGCGCCGACCACGATCAGCGGGGCGGTGTCCTGGCTGAGCTCGTGGCAGGCCCCGCAGATCGCCGAGATATCGGCCGGGCCCAGATCCTGCATCTCGTCGATGAATACGGCGATACCCACGCCGATATCGGCGGCCAGGGCCGCCGCCTCGGTCAGAAGTTCCACCAGATCGATCTCGATATCGCCGGAATCGGCGCGTCCGGTCACCGCTGGTACATCGATCCCCGGCTGCCAGCGTTCCCGCATCCCCTTGTCCGCGGTGGCGCGCAGTGCGAATGCCTTGAGAATGCCCAGGAAGTCGTCCACCCGTTCGGTGTTGCGGTGGTTCTTCGCGATGGCCCGGGCCGCCATATGCAGTGCCGAGGACAGGGGGCGCCGCAGTTCCTGATCCGGGCGGGCCTCGATCTTGCCGGTACCCCAGCCGCGCGAGCCGGCCGCCGAGCGCAGCTGGTTGAGCAGTACGGTTTTGCCCACTCCGCGTAATCCGGTGAGCATCACACTGCGCTCGGGCCGCCCGCGGGCGATTCGTTCGAGCACGACATCGAAGGCGTCGAGCTGCTTTCCGCGTCCGGCGAGTTCGGGTGGCCGCTGGCCCGCGCCGGGGGCGTACGGGTTGCGCACGGGATCCATACCCAGACACCGTAGCGGGTCGATCGGTGAATATGGGCGAATCTATGCCGTGTCCTAGACAGGGCTAGTGGAGGCTATCGAGCGCAGGCCGGTGCGGAGTTCCCGGCGAGGATGTCCGGCAAACCCGCCGCCCGAGACCTCGCCGTGACCTGTCATCGCGGTGAAAATTGCTGCTCGCGCAGCGCTTTACGCATGTACTCCCAGCTCGTGAGAAATACCGGCGCGTTCGGCTGGACAACACCCGGCAGGCATCGTAACCTTCTTGTGACTTAGCGGAGTCGAGTCGTTTCGGAAGTGAGGCGGCGCCACTGGGTCACCGCCGCAGTCGGCCGCCGCGAACAACGCAGGACGCGCGACCGATGCGACGGGAGAGCACGAAGATCGGAGACGTAGCTCGGTGGGTAAGCACAGCTTGCAGCGAGAATCGAAGCTGCCTAATTCTGTCAAGGGCGCGCTCGTCATGGGCACCCTGGCCGCCACCACGGGCACCATGCCCGCCATTGCCTCGGCCGCCACGCATACCATCGACGTTCCGGGCGTCGGCAAATTCGATGTCGAGGTGCCGGACCAGTTCGCCGCTCAGGCCGACCAGCTGAACCAGGCCCTGGAGCAGGCGCCCCAGGGCATGCCGCAGCTGCCGTCGCTGCCCAATTTCGCGCCGCCGGGTGCCGCGATGCCCAATTTCGCGCCCCCCGCGCCGATCCAGCAGAGCCTCGGCGATGTGGCCCTGGATGCCGCCAAGACCAAGGTCGGCGCCATGTACTCCTGGGGTGCCGCGGGTCCCGCCAACTTCGACTGCTCCGGCCTGGTGCAGTGGGCCTACAAGCAGGCCGGTATCAAACTGCCGCGCACCAGCTTCGAACAGTCCCACGTCGGCGCTCCGGTGGCCTTCCAGAACCTGAAGCCCGGTGACATCGTCATCACCAACGGCGGCGGCCACGTCGGCATGTACGCCGGAGACGGCAAGCTGCTGAACGCCGTGCAGTCCGGTGAGCCGGTCACCTACACGAACCTGACCCCCGACGATGTGGTTACCGCCCGCCGTATCGTCTAAAGGGTGAGTCCAGCCGCTACCGCGCCGTCCCACGGACCGAACCAGGCCCGGGTCGACTCCTGGGTCTGGGCTGTGCGGCTGTTCAAAACCCGATCGGCCGCCGCGGCGGCTTGCCGTGGCGGACATGTACGGGTCAACGGCGCGACCGCCAAACCCGCACAGCCGGTACGGCCGGGTGACGAGGTCCGTGTCCGCAGCGGTGGTGTCGAACGCATCGTCATCGTCGAGCGGGTGATCACCAAACGGGTCGGTGCTCCGATCGCCGCCCAATGCCTGATCGACCGCAGTCCGCCACCGCCGCCCAAGGAAATCCTCGCGTCCCTTCCGAAACGCGATCGCGGCACCGGCCGGCCTACGAAACGGGAGCGCCGGGAAACCGATCGACTCCTCGGCCGCACCGACGACTGATCCGGGCCCGTAACAAACAACAGAACTCATCCGGCGTGACCCACCGTGCTCGGGTCACGCCGGATTTTCTGTCTCCGATATCGACCGGTCGGCCGTATCCGGTGCGCGTAGGTCGGTGCTTCCATGTGGGTTGTCCCCGGGCAATCGGCGCGCCGAGTCCGCGGGCGAGACCAAGATCGGGCGAACCGGTCCGGCGATCTCGAGCGGTGTCGCGAACACCGCGATGAAGGCCACCGGATCCGCGGCGGTGAGTTCGATGAGATTGGCCGCCGATATCGACACCCGGGCGAAGCGGCGCGCCAGCCGTCCCGGATCCGGCACCCGGTCCGCGTCGCCCGCCACCTCCTGCCCCGCTGATCCGGGCCCGCCGTCGGGAGTTCCCGGGTCGGGAGGGGCCGGCCGGTCCGCGGCCACCACCGCGCCGACCACCGTTTCCTCGAATACCTGCGCCGCGTGGACCACGCCCCGGATCGAACAACCGGATTCACGGATATCGCGCAATGCGTTGTCGAGGTCGTGCCGGTCGGCGGTATCGCAGCGGACCACCACCACCCGGTCCTCGAAACCCTCGAGCAGCGGCGGTACCGGCCGCGGCGAGCGCGTGGGTACCACGACATCACGGGCCCCCGCGGAGAGCAGGCGCCGCACCATCATCGAGCCGAGCGCACCGAGGCCCCCGCTGACCACATACGTTCCGGCCCTGTCGATCTCCATCGGAGGGTCCACCGCGAGACGTCCGGAAAGGAAGCGGATAGCCCGATTGGCATCGACCATGCGGGTCCATGCGATGATATCCGTGGGTGGGAGGTTATCGGCGAGCCGTATCGAAGCCAGCGTTCCGGCACTCGTGACCTCCGCCCGCATAGCCTCTCCGGATTCCCGGGACTCTGCGCCGCCGTCACCGAGCCGGGAACAGGATCCGTCCACAGACGTCGCCGCAGCGGCAGAAGCGGTCCGATATCCGTCGAAATCGGTCGGTGAGCAACCATTTCCGGTCCGATCGGACTTGCTCGGAGCCGGGCCGGGCGTAGCAGCGGGCGTCTCGGATGACGTGGCGGAACCGGCCCGGGCGCTGCCGATCCACGGCCTGCCCCCGTCGACTGCGTACTCCGGGCTACCGAGGGTGCGCGCCGCGTGGAACTGGGCCAGGCAGGTGAGGAAGGCCGTGCCCTCGTCGTCGCGCCGGGCGGTGGGGTAGGTGGTGTGGGTGAACCGTTCGATCGCCCGGACAGCCTCCGACAGTACGGGATCGGGACCCACTTCCAGGATGATTTCCGCGCCGTCGGCGGCAGCGCCGCGCAGGGCGGCGTCGAGTTCGACCCGGGCGGTGAGGTTGGCCGCCCAGTATCGCGGTCCCGCGTCGGTGACCGTGCCCGGTCTCGAACCCGAGTACATGCGGGTATGGGGTGTCGAGGTATGCAACCGGCCGAGGTCGGCGTGGAATCCGGGCAGCGCCTCGGAGACGAGGGCGTGATGGGCCGGATAGTCGACGCCGGTACGCGTGGCGGGGATCCCGCGGCGCCCGGCGCGGCGGATCACGACCTCCACAGCGCGTTCGGCACCGGAGACCAGCACCGATCGCGGCCCGTTGACGGCTGCCACGCCGACCCGCCCGCGCATCGGTTCCACCAGCCTGCTCGCCTCGGACTCCGACGTCCGCAGTTCGGCGACCGCACCCGACCCGGAGAGGTGGGTGAGTGCGCGTCCGCGCGCCACCGCGACCTTCGCGGCTTCGGTCAGCGGGAGCGCTCCGGCGACCACCGCCGCCGCGAGTTCACCGAGTCCGTGCCCGAGTACCGCGTCCGGGCGGACTCCCCAGGCGTGCAACAGTTCCGCGGTGGCCACCTGATAGGCGAACAGCGCCGGTTGCGAGAACTCCGCCGCCGGGCCGCCCGGATTGCGGAATCCGTGTCGAGGAGTCCAGACGCGTGGCCCGCCGGCCGCGGCGACGGCATCCCCGGCCGCGGTGACCGCCGCCGCGAACACCGGGTACCGCCCGGCCAGACTCCGCCCCATTCGGTCGTGTTCCCCGCCTTCGCCGGGGAACAGGAAGACGACGCGGGCGTGCGAACTGTTCATTCGGGCAGCGGGGCGTCGCGGATGCGGTGCGGGTCTGGCCTCACGACTCGATTATGCCGGAGAAACGGGCGGTTCCGGATTCTCCGATTTCGTTGGCGCCGAATGTCTTACGCGCTGGTGCGAGCCTTCGGCCGCCGCCTGCGAGTAGCGTTGCCGTGTGGCCGATTCCGCCGAAGGACGTACCCGAACCCTGCCCACGGTGCTGCGCTGCTGTGCCGCGCTGGCCGCCACTCCGGGGCGGCTGCTGCGCCCGCGACGGGCCGATGCCGGACTGCTGGCGCGGCTGGATTCGGTGCCCCCGCCGGCGGCGCGGGCGACGGTCGGGTTGACCGTTCTGCTGCAGGGCCGGATGCGGGCGCCCACCACCATCGTGGCCGAGGGGGTGCGTGAGTTCGGGCATCTGCCGATGGCCATGGGCGCCTACCTCGTCGAACATCCGCGCGCCCGGTTCCTCGTCGACCCGGCCCTGTGCGCCCATGTGCATCAGCGCGTCCTGCCGGGCCTGCCGTTCCCGATTCCGCTGCTGGTGGCTCCGGACAAGCCGGTACTCGGCCTCGGCGACGCGCTGGCGGCCCGCGATATCGACCCCGCCGGTATCGATTTCGTCCTGCCCACGCATCTGCACTGGGACCATATCTCGGGGGTGCTCGAACTGCCGGATTCGGTGCCGGTGCGGCTGCCGTCGGCGGAACTGGCCTGGGCTCTGGACGGACCCTACGCACCGGCCGGTGTGGTGCGCGCGCCGCTGCACGGGCGCTCGCTGGACCCGCTCGAACTCGACGGCCCGCCGGTACTCACCTTCGAGCGCAGCCTGGATCTCTTCGGCGACGGGTCGGTGGTGCTGGTCGATATGGCCGGTCATACCCCGGGCAGTATCGGAGTCCTGCTCGCGACGTCCGGCGGCCGCCGGGTGCTGCTGGCCGGTGACGCCGTGTGGAATCGGCTGCAGATCAGCTTGATCCGGGAAAAGGCACCGATGCCCGGCCAACTGTTCGACGCCGACCGCGACACCGCCTTCGAGACCATCCACCGCTTGCACGCGCTGCCGGCCGATATCGAGGTGGTCGCGGCACACGACTACGACGCGGTCGCCGCCCTGGCGGCGCGTTGACCGGCTGCCCCACAGCGCATCGCCTGCCGATGCCGGGCGGCGCGCATCGAGTACTGCTGCCCGAGGGCGTAACCACCGCCGGGTCCGCGATGCGGGAAGCCGATTCCCCATCGGGCTTCCCGCACCCCCGCACCGGATCGATCGCCCGACCTCCGGCGCGGATGTTCCGCCGTGGCGGAACAGCGCGAATCAGGCCACCACGTACCGCGCCAGCCTGGCGTTGATCAGTTCTTCGGCCTCGGAGACCATCCGCTCGATGAGTTCGGCGCAGCTCGGGATGTCTTCGATCAGGCCTTGGCACAGGCCGACCGACCAGATCCCCGCGTCCAGATCGCCTTCCTCGAACACGCGGCGGCCGCGGGCGCCGGAGACCAGTTCCCGGACGTCTTCGAATTTGCCGCCCGACTTCTCGATCTCGACCACCTTGCGGCTGATCTCGTTATCGGCGACGCGCGCGGTATTGCGCATGGTGCGGAAGATGAGCTGGGTGTCGCGCTCGGAGTTCGCGACGATCTGCTCCTTGACCTGCTGGTCGATCGACGATTCCTGGGTGCAGAGGAAGCGGGTGCCCATATTCACGCCGTCGGCACCCAGCGCCAAGGCCGCGACCAGGCCGCGGGCGTCGGCGATACCGCCGGAGGCGACGATGGGGATGGTCAGTGCGCGGGCGGCGGCCGGGATCAGGACCAGGCCGGGCACGTCGTCCTCGCCGGGATGCCCGGCGCATTCGAACCCGTCGATGCTGACCGCGTCGACGCCGATCTTCTGGGCCTTGAGCGCATGCCGGACGCTCGTGCATTTGTGCACGACCTTGATACCGGCTTCACGGTACGCGGGCAGGAACGGCTCGGGGTTGCTACCGGCGGTTTCCACGATCTTGATGCCGCTGTCCACGATGGCGCGCACGTACTCCTCGTACGGCGGCGGGTTGATGGACGGCAGGATCGTCAGGTTCACCCCGAACGGCTTATCGGTGAGTTCCCGGGTGCGCTCGATCTCGCGCCGCAGATCGTCGGGGGTGGGCTGGGTGAGTGCGGTGATGAAACCGAGCCCACCGGCGTTGGCGACGGCCGCGACGAGTTCGGCCCGGCCGACCCACATCATTCCGCCCTGCACGATCGGATGTTCGATACCGAAAGTCTCGGTGAACCTGGTCCGCAGCATCGGTGCTCTCCTCTACTTTCCGCGGATAGTCCGCGCCTGCTGCATGGTGCCACGGGGATCGGCGCCCGATCAACCCTGGAAGTGAGTCGCGATTCGCATAAGTGAGGCTCTCTGACGTAGCTGGGGAAGCCGTCGGACCGCGGGTATCACCGCAAATACACGCTTCAACGAGTGTGAAGTCGTTTCCCGGCGCAGTTCCTCGGAATTAACCGCTATTCGGTGCTGAACTCCTTGCCGGTGTCGATGTGAATTGTTATTCTGCCGACACGTTCACACTGCGTGTGGCGCCGGACACTCCGGCGGCCTACGCGGTACCGAGAGGAGTACGTGGGATGACCACCGGTGCGCAGGCCCTCGACGAGCCGATCAGATCGCGTCGCAACCACTGGAACAACCAGATCGCCTCGCACGCGGTGATGCGGCCCGACGAGGTGGCGATCCGCTTCCGCGGCGCCGACACCACCTGGCGTCAGCTCCACGATCGGTCCCAGAAGTTCGCCGACGCCCTGGCCCGCCGCGGCGTCGGCTTCGGCGACCGCGTTCTCATCCTGGCCCTGAACTACCCCGAGTACCTGGAAGCCGTATTCGGCATCAACGCCCTCGGCGCGATCGCGGTACCGGTGAACTTCCGGCTCACCCCGCCCGAGGTCGCCTATATCGTCGGCGACAGCGGGGCCAAGGCCGTGGTCACCGATACCGTGCTGCAGCCGCTGGCCACCGCCGTGCAGGGGCAGGCGCCCGGGCTCGAACACGTTTTCGTGATCAACGGCAGTACCGGCGAGGGTGGTATCGGGTTCGAGGACGCGCTCACCGAGGGCGGGGAAGCGCACACCCCGCTGGATATCCCCGAGGACACGCCGAGCCTCATCATGTACACCTCCGGCACCACCGGCAGCCCCAAGGGCGCGGTTCTGTCCTACGGGAATATGAACGCCCAGGCGCTCACCTGTATCCGGGCGATGGCGATCGAACTCGATTCGATCGGTTTCTGCACGTCCCCGCTTTTCCATATCGCCGGGCTCGGCAGCCTCGCGCCGGCCTTCATGCTCGGCACCAAGACCGTGCTGCATCCGCTGGGCGCCTTCAATCCGACCGAATTCCTGGACGCGGTCGAAGCCGAACAGGCCACCACCGCCTTCTGCGTGCCCGCCCAGTGGCAGCTGATCTGTGACGATCCCACCATCACCAAGCGCAAGCTGGCGCTGAAGGCGTTGAGCTGGGGTGCCGCCCCTGCCTCGGATACCGTGCTGAAGGCCATGGCTGTCGCCTTCCCCGACGCGTTCAATGTCGCAGTGTTCGGGCAGACCGAGATGTCGCCGATCACCTGTGTGCTCGAGGGCAAGGACGCGATCCGCAAACTCGGCTCGGTCGGCAAGGTCATCCCGACCATCCAGGCCCGCATCGTCGACGAAGAGATGAACGATGTGGCTCCCGGCGAGGTCGGCGAGATCGTCTACCGCGGTCCCAGCATGATGGCCGGGTACTGGAACAAGCCGGAGGCGACCGCGGATGCCTTCGCCGGCGGCTGGTTCCACTCCGGCGATCTGGTCCGCCAGGACGACGAGGGCTTCATCTATGTCGTGGACCGGAAAAAGGACATGATCATCTCCGGCGGCGAGAACATCTACTGCGCGGAGATCGAGAACGTGCTGTTCGCGCATCCGCAGATCCGCGAGGCCGCGGTGATCGGCCGGGCACACGAGAAATGGGGCGAGGTCCCCGTCGCGGTGGTCGCGCTGGAGGATCCCGACGCCGCCCTCACCCTCGCGGATCTGGAGCCGTTCCTGAACGAGAACCTCGCGCGCTACAAACATCCGAAGGAGCTCGTCGTCGTCGCGGAACTGCCCCGCAATGCCAGCGGCAAGGTTGTGAAGAACGATCTGCGCAAGGACAACGCCTAACCCCTGTCACCAGGTACGAGCCGGCGGAAAATGTCATCCGCCGGTTCGGATCCGGGTGCCGTCGGCCCCCTCGCCGCGCCCGCTGGCCAGGACTTATTGCGCAGAGTCGTGCGACCGGGCCATCGATGGTCGATTATCTACGCCATGTCGGATCACCATGCTGCTGTTCTCGCCCTGCACTGGCAGGTCAACGTCATTCGGCCGGAAGGCTTCTTCGGTCCGATGCTGGCCGAGCCGGTGGCCGCCAGCGGTGCGGTTCCGCGCGCCGCGGAATTCCACAAACTCGCGGCGGAACTGGGACTGCCGATCATCTGCACCCGCTTCACCGTGCCCGAGGGCGAGGGCCGCCTTGTCCGCAACACCGGATTCATGCAGTCGGTGGGCGCGGCGCAACACGACTTCCGCCCCGACGCGCCGGGCAGCCGCCTGATCGATGAGATCGCCGATCAGGCCGACCGGATCGTCGACAACCAGAAACTGTCCGGACTGGCCGGCAACGATCTGCCCCGCTGGCTGGCCGAGCACGATATCGACACCCTGTTCCTGACCGGTGTCGCCACCAACCTCACCGTCGAGCAGACCGCCCGCCACGGCACCGACCTCGGTTTCACCGTCTACACCGTCGCCGACTGCGTAGCCGCCGCCGACCCCCAGATCCACACCGCCTCCCTGGCCAACATCGCCCAGGTCAGCGCCGGGCTGCGCACCACCACAGACGCCCTCGACGCGCTCGGCTGATCTCGGCCCAACTCTCCTGGTTCGGCGCCGTCCCGATTCTGGAGCGACGGAGCGGGGGAGCGAAGCGGAGGAGCGGAGGAGTGAAGAATCGGGACCTCGGGGCGCCGAACCCGCGCCGCCGGAGGCGGCGCCATGTCACAGCTCAGATCATGTTTTTTTCGGTCATCCAGCGCATTACCTGCCAGCCGCAGAACACCGGGATCCAGCAGGTGAGCACCCGGTAGAGCAGTACCGAGGGCACAGCCACCTCGGCCGGTAGGCCGAACGCGGCCAGACCACCGATCAACGCCGCCTCCACCGCGCCGACGCCACCGGGGGTCGGCGCGGCCGAGGCGAGGGTGCCGCCGATCATGGTCACGATGGTGACGGTGACGAACGTCGTCCCGCCGCCGAATGCCTGCACGCTCGCCCACAGCGCCAGCGCCTGGCCCAGGGTGAGCGCCGCGCAGCCGAGCACGATCACCGCGCAGCGTTTCGGGTCGCGTGCCAGCACCGCGAGTTCGCCGATGACCTCCTGCACCTGCGGGATCACCGAATTGTTCAGCCAGCGCCGCAGTTTCGGCACGAACATGAAGGTGCCGATGATCCCGACCCCGACCCCGGCGATCAGGTACAGCACCGTGGGTGAGGGTACGAAATGTGAGAGGTCGGCCGAGGTGCCGGCGGCCACGCTGAACAGCACCAGCAACCCCAGATGCGTGCACACCTGCACGCCCTGTTGCAAGGCCACCGCGGCGGTGGCGCGTACCGCCCCCACCCCGCCCTTCTGCAGGAAGCGCACGCTCAATGCCAGCCCGCCCACCCGCGCCGGGGTGGTGGTGGCGGCGAAGGTGTTCGCGATCTGCATCAGCACCAGCGGCCAGTACTTCACCACCCCGGACGCGCAGGCCCACAGGGCCGCGGCGGTGCCGAGGTAGGTGAGCGTGGACAGCGCCAGCCCGGCCAGCGCCCACCACCAGTTGGCCTCCCGGAGCTGGGTGAAGAAGGTCGGCACCGCGCTGATGAACGGGTATGCCACGTAGACCAGGGCGATGAGCAGTACCAGCTGAATGAAGCTCTTCCGGCTGAACCGGGTGATCTGCTCGGCCTCGATGCGGTCCTGGCCGGTCTGGGTGCGCACTTCGTCGCGAGCGGCGCCCACCGCGGACTTCCAATCCGGGATGGACGCGCGGATCCCGCGCGGCATGGCGAATCGGGTCAACCGGCGGGACGCCGTGAGCACCGTCTCCTCGCCCAGCACCTCGATCGCCGAGCGCACCGCGGCCTCCCGGCCGAACACCGCGGTCATCGAGACCAGCAGCTGCGCGATATCGGACTGCAGCTGGGCGTCGGAGGCGCACAGTTCGGCGGAGGTGAACCCGCCGAAAGCGGCCTTGCCGTCGGCGCATACCCGGATCTCGGTGGGCCGGAGTTCACCGTGCGCGATTCCGCGCTCACGCAGGACGGTCAGCGCCTGCCATACCGCGTCCAGCGCGGCGGTATCGGTGGGGTCCTGTTCGATCGAGCGTCCGGTGGGCAGGGTGTGCGCGTAGAGCATCCAGCCGCGCGGCAACCCCGTCACCGTCACCGGCCGATACGCGGCGACCCCCAGATCGCCCAGCGCGATGGCCATGAGCGCGCGATGTTCGACCGCGCGATGCATCGAACCGTGCAGCGGGGCGGTTTCGCTGGACCGGAAGGTCAGCCAGCGCCACAGCTGGCGTACCGCGCTCTGCGTGCGCTGATTCTTGCCGTACAACTCGACCACCAGCGCCCGTTCCCGCTCCGCCACGGTGGCCGACAGCATGAGCGCCCCGGGCCCGGCCGGACGGACGACGGTGAGCCGGTTGACCGTATAGCCGCGCCGGGCCAGCTGGCGGACCGCGGCGTCCAGCGGCACCTCGAGCGCGGGGGTCCCGACCAGCAGCACGATCACCGCGCCGACCAGCCAGCCGACCACCAGCCCGAACATCGCGCGCGCCGGAACGACCGTGCTCACCACCAGATGCATCGGCGCGAACGCCAGCAGCAGCACCCACAGCCACCGCCGGGCCCGCACCGGCAGCCACGGGCTCGACACGGTGAGTACCGCGGCCAGCATCGCGATCCAGCGCGGATCGTCGAGGAACTGCTGCAGGAAGGTTTTATCGGCCAGGTTCTCCGGCACCTGCAGATGCCACTGCGGAGCCGACAGCCCGCTCGGCGTGATGGACAGCAGGATCCCCGCGACCAGGCCGGCGGTGGCGTACCCGGCGAGTAGTTTCCAATGCCCGCCCCACACCAGTTCCACCAGGATCGCGAACGGCAGGATCAGGATGACGATCCCGTAGAGCAGGTAGACCAGATTGGATTGGTCGGAGTTGAGGAATCCGACGATATTGGAGACCGACCGCTCCAGCGCCAGCCATTCGGGGCGGGTGATCAGGGATCCGGCGATGACGACGGCGACGCCGGCAGACGCGAAGACGACACGGAGGATATCGCTGGTCCGCCGGGTGAGCGGTTGTAGCAGGCTGCCCGTGACCGGGATCTCCCGCCCATCGACTCGCATGTCGTATCGGTACTTTCGGATCGAGGTGAAGCTGTGCGACCGCCCACGCGCACCAGGTTGCGAGTATGCAGGAGGCCGAGCCGGACGATACACACCAACACGCTGCCAGAATGCGTGGGTGAGTGGTGATCGGCGTATCTGTTTTGTGGGGGATTCCTTCGTGGCCGGAGTGGGGGATCCCGAGGCCCTCGGCTGGAGCGGCCGGCTGACCGCGCACGCCGGTGCCGCCGGGCTGGGGCTGACCGCGTACAACCTGGGGATCCGCGGCCATACGTCCAGCGATATCGCCGGGCGCTGGGTGTCCGAATGTGAAGCACGGCTTCCGGCCGGTGCCGAATGCCGGGTGGTGTTCTCTTTCGGTGTGAACGACACGGTGCTGCTCGACGGTGCCCCCCGGGTGGCCGCACCGGCCGCGGCGGCGAACCTGGCCGCCCTGCTGGATGCCGCGCGGGTGCGGGAGTGGCCGGTACTGATGGTGGGTCCGCCACCGGTGGACGACGAGGCGCACAATCGGCGGATCGCCGAACTCGATACGCGCTTCGCCGGGGTCTGCGCCGAATTCGGTGTGCCCTATGCCGGGAGTTTCCGGCTACTGGCGGAGGAGACCGTATGGGCCGACGAGGTGCGGGCCGGCGACGGCGCCCACCCGGGTGCCGCGGGCTATGCCGTGTTCGCGCTAGGGCTGTTGCCCGCTTGGCGCGCGTGGTGGGGGTACTGATCGCCTCGATGGATAAATAGGATAGTTTTTCCGTATTTTACGGTATCTCACCGTAAAATGTCCCAGACGGTGCGGACGGCCGGAAGGCCGCCGCCACCGTCAGCCCGCCGCTACGCCGTGGCGCATCGTCGTGAACACGTCGGCGAGTTCCGGAACCGAACGCACCAGTTCCGCCCGGAAATCGCATTCGCATTCGAGCTGACTCAGTGTGCCCACCAGCGTCAGACCGGCGCGCGCGAAGGGGGTGCAATGCGCGGGCAGCGTCAGCTCCCGCATCACATTCGTCAACCGCGGACTCGTGATCCGCAGCACCTGCTTACGCAGCCAGGATGTGGTGATCCGGAACCTTTCGTGCCGTACCGGTTCCCCGCACGCCGAAAGCGCGACGTCTAGTGCGGCCGCGTCGAATTGCCGCCCGGGCTGGGCGAACCCGTGGGTGCGCACGGCCGCCTCCAGCGCCGGTGGCCCGGTGTTGAAGATCGCGTCACACAAATCCACGGTCAGATCGGTGAAATCCGGATGCGGCCACGGCGCGCAGGCGCCGAAATCGGCGACCCCCAGCCGTCCGTCCGGGAGCAACCACAGGTTCCCCGGATGCGGATCGCAATAGAGCAGCCCGTGCCGGCCCCAACCGGTCAGCACGAACCGCATCATCAAGGTGCCCAGCCGGTCCCGCTGCTCCCGGGTACCCGACCGGATGATCCGGGTTGCCGGAATCCCCTCCAGCCATTCCGACACCAGCACATCGCCGCGCTGCACCAGCACCTCCGGCACCCGGAACTCGTGACTGCCGGCGTACGCGGCGGCGAAGGCCCGCTGATTATCGGCCTCGGCCGCATAGTCCAATTCCGCGCGCACGCTCTCGCACAGCGCGTCGGTAATCGTCTTCACATCCGCACCCGGCAGGAAAACCGAGGCGAGGGTCGAAATACGGCGTAACTGCAGCAGATCCGACTCCACCGCTTCACGGGCGCCCGGATACATCACCTTCACCGCGACCGGCCGCCCGTCGTGCCATACCGCGCGATGTACCTGGCCGATCGAGGCCGCGGCCGCGCGCCGGTCGTCGAACTCCCGGAAGAGCTCGCGCCAGCCGGGTCCCAGACTCGCGGCCAGCACCCCGTGCACGGACGCGGGCAACATCACCGGCGCCGAATCCTGCAGCCGGGCCAGTGCCACCTGGTACGGCGCGGCGAGCTCCCGGGGCAGCGCCAGCTGGTAGACCGCCAGCAGCTGGCCGAGTTTGGCGGCACAGCCCTTCAATTCGCCCAGAACCGCGAACATATGTTCGGCGGTGCGGGTCTGGATATCCCGGTTCACCTCCTGCGCGGAGCGGCCGAGCGCACGTCGCCCCGCGCCCGCCGCCTGCCGCCCCGCATAGGCGACCGGCAGCGCCACGAGTTTGGCGCTGCGCAGCGCCCGCCGCACCGGCGGCGCGCCCGGATCCCGTCGACTGCTCATTCCTCATCCCCAGAAAGCGTTTTGCCTGTTCTCCTGTGCAGTCTGGCATATTTGCGCATAGACTGTCTGGGACGTATCAGATGCCGAGAAAGGTGTATCCATGGGGTCCCGTACGGTGGTCGCCGACGTCGCCGACGAACTGGCACGGCGGGTCGCCGCGGGGGAATACCAGCCGGGCCAGTTGATGCCCTCGGTCCGCCAGGTCGCCGAAGAGTTCGAGATGAACCGCGCCACCGCGCAGCTCACCCTCGGCCGGTTGGAGTCCTACGGTTTCGTCGAGGCACGCCGCGGCAAGGGTTTCACCATCCGCGAGGTTCGCGCGGCCGGCGGCCTGGACGTCTACCGGCATCTGTTCCGGTTCTCCATCCCGATGCCCGACGTGGCGATCGAGATGTTCCGCGATATCGTCGAGGTCGAGCGCGGAATCGTCATGGACGCGCTGCTCGCCTACACCGGTACGGCACACGGGACACCGGCCGGCGTCGACCTCACCGAACTCAAGGCCGAGATCGACACCCTCGAAACCCTGGCCCGCCTCGACGTCCCCGATCACCGCCGCATCCTGGCCATCGAGATCGGCGTGGTCCGCCGCCTGCTCGTCGTACTCGAATCGAGTATGCAACGCGCCATCCTGAACTCGATCGGCGAAATGGTGCTCGAGGTCCCGGAAGCCGTGGAGGCATACTTCGCCGGCGCCCCCGACCTCCACGTCCTGGTGTGGCGCGCCCTGATCGCGGTCTGGGAATCCTCCTCCGGCCCCACCACCGCCCAGCTCGCCCTCTTCGAAGACCTGTTCGGCCTCTATCACAACAAGGTCACCGCCCGCTTCGAGGAAATCCTCGGCGCCACCGCCCCCTCCGAAGAAATCCACGCCGCCACCGCCTGAGAAGCGACCGCAAGCGCCCCTCGGCCCCGACCGGCCCTTGTTCGATTGCGTGGTATTCGCCCGAGCCGTTTCCTGCCCGCCCCCCCGCCTTCCCGATACCTGTGCCTCAGCGTCACCGGGTCCGCACCCAACCTGCCCACCCGGTCCTCATCCGAATGCGCCACTCCCCGAAACCAGGCCACCCTCCCGGCGCCGAGTTCAGCGAGGCCCACAAAGGGTTCGGCCCGCGTCTGCTGTCAGCCCTCGAAGCGCATGTGGCGAAGCCACGAGTCTCGAGGGCTG
>NZ_JBEZYU010000068.1:0-24605 GCF_040638875.1 Nocardia sp. NPDC024068
CGCATGTGGCGAAGCCACGAGTCTCGAGGGCTGACAGCAGACGCTTCGGGGGCCGAACCCCGCGCGCGCCAGCGCGCCAATAAACACAGCACCTTCGCGGGCAAGGTCACCTGCCCCACTTTCGCGGGCAAGGTCACCTGCCCCACTTTCGCGGGCAAGGTCACCTGCCCCACTTTCGCGGGCAAGGTCACCCGCCCCACCTTCGCAGTCAAGACCAACCCCCACCTTCGCGGGCGGGGTCACTTTCTCACCTTCGCGGGCAAGCCTGCTTGAACACCCGAGCAGGCTCCGTCGCGTCAATGCCACCGGCCCCCACCCATAGTTGATGCGCGCACACCACTCCAGAACCGCGGACCCCGCCCCGGATACGACCGGTTCAGGAGTGCAAGGGCGTGGTTTCCTTAGGAGCGTAGGTCGGTTCGTGTTTCTTGAGCAGGGCGATCACCCGGTAGGTCACCGGCAGCATCACGATCTCGACCAGCGTTTTCCACAGGAAACCCACGATCACGTAGTTGACGAACTGACCCCAGCTGTCGATACCGATCGCGGTCGCGGCGATCGAGCAGAAGATCAGGGTGTCGGCGAGTTCGCCCACCACCGTCGAGCCGATCAGCCGGGCCCACAGATGCTTCTCGCGGGTGCGTTCCTTGATCATTACCAGGGTCGCGGAATTGAGCAGCTGCCCGGCCACGTATCCCGCCAGCCCGGCCGCGACCAGTTGCGGCGTGGTGCCGATGACCGTGCGGAACGCCTCCTGGTTCTCGTAGAACGACGCGGCGGGCAGCCGGATGGCAACGGCGAAGCAGAGCACCATGATCAGCAGAGCGGCGAACCCGTAGAACACCGCGTGCCGGGTGGCCCGGAAACCGTAGACCTCGCTGAGCACATCGCCGAGCACATAGGCCAGCGGGAACAGGAAGAACGCGGCATCGGTGGTGACGGGCAGGACCTCGAGTGGCCCGAGGGTCAGCGAGCTGTCGGTGAAGAACTGCACGCCCTTGGTCGCGCAGATATTGGAGATGATCAGCGTCGCCGTGAACAGCACGACGATCGGCGTGTAGTACCCCCGCGCCACCTGGGCGAATGCCGCGTGAGCGGGCGCGGGGTGTCCAGACTTGCCGGATAACTGGGTTTCGTTCGGATCTTCCACCCGGCTATCCAATCAAATTCTCGAATAGGGTGTAGGCATGACGAACCCCGGGGACTCCGACGAGTGGTGGAAGCAATACGGGGGGTCGGGCGTCTCGTCGGACCCCGCGGCCGCGGGCGGCGGATCGCCGTCGAGCGGACCGTCGAGCTATCCCTCGGCGCCCCAGTATCCTTCGTCTCCGCCGCCCGCCGCGCCCTCTCCTTCGGCGCCGTCCTACCAGGCCCCGCCCCCGGCGGGACCCTATCCGGCGCAGCCGTCGTATCCGGCCACGCCCTACGGCGCCGCGGCCCCCGGCTACCCCCCGGGCTATCAGCCGTACGCCTACCCCAACAACCGTGGTACCAACGGGCTGGCGATCGCCTCGCTGGTGACTTCGCTGGCCGGTTTCGCGACCTGCGGTGTCACCTCGATCGTGGGGATCATCCTCGGGGTGATCGCGCTCAATCAGATTCGTGACAGCGGCCAGGAGGGCCGCGGCCTGGCGCTCGGCGGGATCTGGGCCGGAGTGGCGCTGATCGTGCTTGTTGCCCTGTATATCGTGGTGATGATCGTGGTGGCCGCCTCCGGTTGATATGTCCCCGCCCGTGGGCGGGGACGTCCGGTCAGGCGGTGAGGACCTGTGTACCTCCGGCGAGCTTGTCGTGCCAGCCCTGCTTGTTCGGATCCTTGTCCAGGGTCGCGGCGATGTACAGCATCAGGGCCAGCCCGACGAGCCAGCCGAGGCACGGCACGATCTGCGCGGCGAGGTAGATGTTCCGTTTCAGCGAGGCCAGCGGCGGGACGGTCGGTGCCCCGTTGGGCGCCACCACCTTGAGACCCAGGATCTTCTTGCCCAGGGTGGCGCCGGTCCGGCTCTCCATGGCGACGTAGTAGACCAGCATCGCCGCGAAGATGATCGCGTAGCTGACCGCCACTCCGGCGAAGCCGACCATATTCGGGATGATGATGAAGTTGAGCAGGATGGCCAGGGGCAGGGCGACGATCAGGTTGTCGATCAGCCGGGCCGCGAATCGCGGCCACAGTTTGCCGGGGACGCCGAATGCCGGGTCGTACTGCCCGTACTGCTGACCTCCGTACCGGGCCTGCGGAAAAACCTGCTGCTCGTAGGCCGGTTTCGGTTCGGCGGGCGGCTGCGGGGGCTGCGGTGGTGGTGGGGGCCGGTGCCCGTACGGCTGCTGCGGCGGCGGTGCGTACTGGCCGGGCTGCTGCCCGTACGGCCCCGGCTGGTACTGCGGAGGCTGCCCGTACGGCTGCCCGGCCTGGGGGTGGTTGCTGGGTTGGTACCCGCCACTGGTCATCTCGCCTGCCTGAACTCGAAAATCGTAAAGACCCGGTCGCAGGCCAGGTTACGGACCGGCACCGGCGCACACCAAGCTGTCGGGGTCCAGCACCCACGGATCGCGGGGGAGACGGTCCGGATGGAATTCGGCGCGCAGTGCCGCGGCCGTGTGGCCGGTGAGCCCCAGCGATCCGGCCAGTCCGGCGAGCACTCCGTCCACGGTATCGCCGCAGGCGAGCCGGTCGGCCAGCGTGACGGCGCCGTCGCGTTTGGCCAGTCGCTGCCCCGCGGTGTTCAGCACCAGCGGGACATGGGCGTATTCGGGAACCGGGAGGTCGAGCAGCGTCGCGAGATAGGCCTGCCGGGGTGTCGACGGCAGCAGGTCGTCGCCGCGTACCACCTGATCCACGCCCTGTCCGGCATCGTCGACGACGACCGCCAGGTTGTAGGCCGGAACACCGTCGCCGCGCCGCAGCACGAAATCGTCGACGGGTCCGCGATAGCGCCCGTGCAGCCGGTCGGTGATCTCGAATTCGGTACGGGTCGACCGGAGCCGGATCGCGGCGGGCCGGCCGGTGGCCCGGCGCCGCTCGCGGTCGGCGGGGGTGAGGTCGCGGCAGGTGCCGGGGTAGGCGCCCTGGGGTCCGTGCGGGGCCGCCGCGGCCTGCTGGATTTCCTTTCGGGTGCAGTAGCACTCGTAGGTCAGGCCGGCGTCGGTGAGCCGGCGCACCGCGGCCTCGTAGTGCGCGACTCGCTCCGACTGATGCAGGACCGGTCCGTCCCAGTCGATCCCGAGGGCGGCGAGATCGGCCAGCTGGCGCTGTTCGGCCCCGGGCCGTACCCGGTCCAGATCGTCGACGCGCAGGACGAACTCGCGTCCCGTGGCGCGGGCGAACAACCAGGCCAGCAGGGCGGTACGCAGATTTCCCAGGTGCAGATCACCCGAGGGGCTCGGCGCGTACCGGCCGGCCCCGGCCGGGGCGGTCGCACGGTCGGTGGGCATCGGGATCATGGTAGGTCGTGGGTGAGCCGCGGCATCAGGGTGGATTCGTCGACCAGAGGTCCGGCGGCCGGCCGCACCGCGGTCTCCGGGTCGTTCTCGGGGAAACGCGCGTCCAGCTCGTCCAACAGTGCCGCGGCATGGGCGAGCAGGCCGGGGCGGTCGAGACCGTAGGGGAGTGCGTCACCGGGATACCCGGCCGCGGTGACATCGAAGGTGCGCAGCCGTTCCACCGCCCGGCGCAGTAGTGTGCGCGCACCCTTGGGGTTTCCGCGCTGGATATGGGTGAGGCCGACCGCGTACTGGGCCAGGCCCTGCCATAGCATGCGTTCGGTCTCCGGCCCGTTCTTCCAGACCGATTCCAGGACCTCGTGCGCGTTGAAGGCCAGACCGCGATCGAGGAGCTGCTGGGCGTAGCCGAGTGCCTCCCGCGGTTCGAGGTCCAGGTCATCGGGGATCCGCGGTACGCCGGGGCTTCCCGGCGGTAGCGGTCGGCCCAGCCGGTCCCGGGGCCGGGCGTTGGTGGCGCGCCCCTGATCGTCGCGGTCACGTTCGGGCATGGCGCCATCATGCCCCCGGAGATCGGCGGGCCGGGCGTCAGGGGCATTGACAATCGATAAACGGACAATCACATAACAATCACGCTAGACCATTAGCGACACCTGGCGATTTTTGAGCAAAATCATACTTATAAGTGCGCAATTACGCAGCAATACGGCATCTTAGCAGAATTGGCAAAGCTGTTGGCGCAGTTGGCAAGAGATCGGCAAATCTTGGACGAACCTGCTAGTGTCGCGGGTGCGGGGCATGCTCACAGAGGCTTTTGGTCACCGCGTCAGATGTGTTCGCGGAATGTGCGAGTCCGATCCTGGCAAACCGGATATTTGCTCGCTATCTGCGCGTGCATCGGTGTATTCGGTGTAGTCCATCGGATACCAGCTAGTCAGGAACTATGCAGGAATCGAATCTCATTATCGACGCAGCGAAGGAGTGCAGTGCCGTGAAGGTGGATATGACGGGTGCTGTGTGGCGGAAGAGTTCATACAGCGGCCCGGACGGGAACTGCGTGGAGGTGGCATTTCTCGGAGACGGCAACGTAGCGGTCCGTGATACCAAAGATCAAGGTAGCGGGCCTGTACTGGCCTTCGCGCCCGGCGAGTGGGCCGGCTTCCTGACCGGAGTTTCGGCAGGAGAGTTCCACAGCGCCTGATCCTTGTACCCATATCGGGCAGAGCGGCCCCGGGTCCTTACGGCCCGGGGTCGTTGCACGTGCATACGTGCGCACACCGCCCGCCCGGTGCCGGCGAACCCGGGCGGGCGCGCGTCGCTAGGGTCGTGCCGATGATCCCGCTGGCACCCCCGGACGCGACCATGTACTGGCTGTCGCGGCGCCTCCCCAACGACCAGTTCCTGCTGTACTGCTTCGCGGAATCCACCCGGACCGGTGCCGAGTTACGCGCCGACCTCGCGAAACGTCACGGGTCGATCCCCGAACTGGGAGTCCGGTTACGCGAGGACCCCACCGGTCTCGCGATGCCCGCCTGGGTCCCCACGGAGCCGGACCCGTCGCAATTCATCGAGCACACCCTCGAACGTCCCACGTGGCCGGCACTCCTCGCGGCCCTCGGCGATGTGGTGGGCACGGGAGTCGACGCGACGCGGCAGCCCTGGCGTCTGCACGTATTCCGGCGTATTCGTGACAGCCCGGCGCCCGACGACGCCGTCACGGTGGTGGTCCTGCAGATCTCACACGCCCTCGTGGACGGTCGTGGCGCATCCGATATCGCGCGAGCGCTGTTCGCCGCGCATCCGGACCCCGGAGACGCCGCGGATCGACCCGCTCCCGAACCGGAGCCGTCGATAGGGGCGGGCGTCCGGCGTTCCCTCGCGGCCGCCGTGACGCTGCCCGCGGCAGTGGTCCGCACCGTCGGCCGCGGGGTCCGGGCGGGTCGCGCGGGGTCCGAACTCGCCGAACTCACCGCGGCGGGCGCCGTGCCGCCACCCCCGCCCGGCTATCCGCCGGGACCGCTCAACGCTCCCGCGATGGTCGGCGGGCACGCGGTGCGGCTGCTGGTCTGCCCGGCCGAAAAGTTCCGCACGCCCGGCGCGAGCGTCACGGTGGTGGGCCTCACCGCCATCTCGATGGCGCTACAGCGCTATCTGCGGGGGCGTGGCGCGGAGGTCACGCGGTTGGCCGCGCAGGTGCCGATGGCGATGCCGCGGCGACCGGGCGTCCGCAACAACTACCGCGGCCTCGGGGTGGATCTGGCCGCCGGCGAACCCGACCCGAGCCGCCGGGCCGCCGCCATCGCCGCCGAACTGGCGAACCGGCGGCGCCGGGCGGCGCATCCGCTGTTGAACGTCCAGGATGCGGTGACCGAGGTGGTGCCGCCGATCCTGTTGCGCCGCGATGTCGGCAGGTACCCGATCGACCTGGTGCCCGCCGAGATCACCGGGCACACCGTGGTCTCCAGCGTGAACCGGGGCCCCGCCGATCTGACCTTCGGCGGCGCCCCGGTGCGGTTCACCGGCGGTTTCCCCGCGCTCGGCAGCGTGATGCATCTCACGCACGGGATTCACGGGCTCGGCCCGACCGTCACACTCTCCCTGCACGCCGACCCGCAGACCGTGCCCGATCTCGATCACTACGCCGAGTTGCTGCGCGAGGCGTGCGCAGAGGTCAGCGCCCGGCTCCGGTGACCGCACGGCCGCCGGTCTCCACCAGCCCGGCCAGCGACCGCGGTAGCGGCCCGCTGTGCAGAACGCCGAGGCGCTGGGTGGCACGGGTGAGCGCGACGTACAGTTCCGCCGCGCCGCGCGGGCCGTCGGCGAGAATGCGGTCCGGCTCCACCACCAGCACGGCGTCGAACTCCAGGCCCTTGGTATCCGACGCGGACACGGTGCCCGGCACTCCCGGCGGGCCGATCACCACGCAGGTGCCTTCGCGCCCGGCCTCCGCGTCGGTGAATTCCGCGACGGCGGCCCGCAGCTCGTCGTCGTCCGCGATCCGGCGCGACCACGGCTGTACGCCGTTCGCGCGGACCGATTCCGGCGGTGTGATCGCGGGTGCGAACTCGGCGAGCACCGCCGCGGCGACGGCCATGATCTCCGCCGGCGTGCGGTAGTTCACCGTGAGTGACCGGTACAGCCAGCGGCCCGGAACATAGGGATCCAGCATCGTGTTCCAGGACGTCGCCCCGGCCGCCGATCGCCGCTGGGCCAGATCGCCGACCACCGTGAAGGAATGGTTCGGGCAGCGCCGCATCAGCACCCGCCAGTCCATCTCGGAGAGTTCCTGGGCCTCGTCGACGACGATATGCCGGTAGGTCCAGTCGCGGTCCGCGGCCGCGCGCTCCGCCAGCTCGCGGGTATCGCGCTCGACGAACCGTTCGGCGAGATCCTCGGCGTAGAGGAGATCCTGGGCGTACAGGTGATCCTCGTCGTCCATACTGTCCTCGCGGCCGGTCATGAGGTCCAGCACGCCCGCGGCGTACCGGGCCTGTGCCTGTTGCTCGCGCTCGGCCGTCCGGTCCTGCGGCTCCCGCGCGCCGAGTAGATCGACCAGCTCATCGAGCAGCGGTACATCCGAGATCGTCCACGCTTCGCCGTCGGCACGCAGCAATATCTGATCGGCGCCGGCGGCGCGCAGCCGGTCGGGGGACGAGTACAGGCCCGCCAGCAGCGATTCCGGTGTCAGGATCGGCCACAGTGCGCCCAACGCGGCGGTGAACGCCTCGCTACCGGCCAGCTCCCCGACCAGGTCCTCCCGCATCTGCTCCCACGCCTCGCGGTCGTCGCGGGTCAGCCAGCCCCGGCCGATCCGCCCGATGGCCCGCTCGGTGAGGACATACGTGACGATCTCGATGAATTTCGCGCGGGCCTCGTTATGCGGCAGCCCGGTCGCGCGCGCCTCCTCTCGTGCCCATTCCGCGGTCTCGGCGTCGATCCGCACCGTGGTATCGGTCAGTTCGATCGGCAGCGGCTGCTCCGGCACTCGCTGCCGGTCCGCGATCGCCGCCGCGAGGACGTTCAGGATCGCGCGGGAGCCCTTGAGCCGGGCCGCCTCGGGGGCGTCCTCGGCGGTGATATGCAGTCCGGGCACGAAATCGCCGGTGGTCATGAACACGACATTGGATTCGCCCAGCGAGGGCAGTACCCGCCCGATATGGTTCAGGAACGCCGGGTTGGGGCCGACGACCAGTACGCCGTTGCGTTCCATCCGTTCCCGCTGGGTGTAGAGCAGATAGGCGACGCGGTGCAGGGCCACCACGGTTTTGCCGGTGCCCGGGCCGCCCTCGATCACCACCACACCCGGATGCTCCAGCCGGATGATCTCGTCCTGTTCGGCCTGGATCGTGGCGACGATATCGCGCATCCCCGGACCACGCGGCGCGTCGACGGCCGCCAGCAGCGCCGCGTCACCCCGCGCGTCCCCGGACCGGTCGCCGTCGGACCGGCCGAAGACCTCGTCGGTGAAATCCAGCAGCCTGCGGCCGCGGGTGTGGAACTGCCGCCGGCGCCGCATGTTCTCCGGTGAGGCGCCGGTCGCGACATAGAACGCCCGGGCGGCCGGGGCCCGCCAGTCGAGCAGCAGCGATTCGTATTCGTTCGTCTCGTCGAACAGGCCGATCCGGCCGATATAGCTGCGCTCGCCCGTCACCGAGTCCAACCGGCCGAAGCACAGCCCGTTATCGGCCACGTCCAGCCGTTTCACCTCGCGGGCCAGCGTGCGGACCTCGACATCGCGGTCCACGAGTGTCCCGCCGTTTCCGCGCAGTGCGGCGGAGTATTTGCCCTTGACCTGCGCGCGCTCCTCGTCGAGGCGCGTGTAGAGCCCGGCCACGTAGTCGCGCTCGGAGCGCAGTTCGTCCTCATATTCCCGAGTCGGCACAAGCCCGCCTTTCCCTGACTAGATCTACCCCGCGTGCTCGCGCGGGCAGCGGTCCCGGCGACGCCGACGGTTCCGCTGCCAGGCGGTCGCTACTTCCGTTTCCGCAGGTTCTGGCTTCGGCGGGCAATTCTGCGGCATCACCCGGGTCTTGCCGCAAGGCCCCGGGTGCGGTATAGATTTAATTCAGGAAGAGGTTGTCGTGCCTTCTGGGGGATTTTTCGGGGGTTCTGCGGGATTTTTCAGGGGTTCTGCCGATTATCGTCGGCCCGCGGCGCGTTATCCGTAGTGCGTACCGCACTGCCGGGCCCCGATCGTGACGCAGATCCCACCGGTGCGAACCGGGTCGCCCGCACCGGTGGCGTGTCGTTCAGTTCGGTTCGATATCCAGTTCTTCGCGGGTGGCGATGATCAGATCCCGCTCGGCGGCGCGCACCTCGGCCAGTAACTGTGTCTTGTGCTCGAAGGCGGAACGGATCTCCTCGTCGGGAGCGTCCTGCAGTTTCTTGCGCTGCAGGGTCAGCGCGGCCAGCAGGGCGTCGGAGAGGGTGTCGGCCAGCTGCCGCCACTGCTTGTAGTGCGGGTCCGAGCCGGTCAGGCGCAGCACATTCGCCCGGTCCGAACCGGCTTCCAGCTCGTGGATCAGATCCCCGATGAGCTCATCGGGCCAATCTTCGTCGCGGCGCAACGCCTGACAGATCCGGCTGGACACGCCCAGGGAATCGGCGACCACGGCGACCACGGTGTCGCGCCGCCAATGTTCCCCAACCTGCATGATCGCCACCGCATGTGCGGATTCCACCTGGTGATGGGCGGCGTCCAGCTGCAGCCGCGTGGTGTCGGCCTGCCGCTGCGCGCTGTCGGACTGCTGCTGCGTCGCCGCGGACAGCGCGCGGGTGGCGCGGTCGTCGGCCGCCGCGATGGCGTCCCTGTTCGTCCGATTGTTGACCAGTACGGCGATTACGGCCGCACCACCGAGCACGAGCGAGCCGAGCAGCGGCAGCCACGACTGCCACCAGGCCGGGGAACTCTGAACGATCTCGATCACCTGGGGATCCACGGCGCCCATCATGGCACCGTCGGCGCGGGTAGGCGCGACGGCCGTCACAATTCCGTGATCGGCGCGGGAAACCGAATCGGTCACCCGGGACCGATGAGCGGGCGTTTTCACGATGCGACCGGGTGGCAGGTATGCTGCTCGGCGGAGGATTCGCCTAGTGGCCTATGGCGCTCGCCTGGAACGCGGGTTGGGTTAACAGCCCTCGCGGGTTCGAATCCCGCATCCTCCGCAAACGGCCCCGCCGGTGGATCGAATTCCACCGGCGGGGCCGTAATCGTCGCGGTGCCGGGCGTCACCGCCGGTACTCGCGCTATTCACGCAGTCCGTCGAGCACCTTCCGGACCTGATCCCGGCACAGCTGATCGACGGTAGAGGTGTCCACCGGACCGTCGTAGCTGATGTACATGGTCACCTTGACCGAGACATTGCTGTCCTTCGCGGCGACCGAGTAGTCCACCGTCTCGAACGAGGAGTAATCGCTGACATGGGAGGCGTAGTAGGCCTCCTGGCCCAGACCGCTCACCGACCCGGAGTCGTAGTCGGTACCGGTGGTGGCGGTATCGGTTTTCTTCCAGTCGTCGTAGCCGTAGGTGGTGTACTCGCCGGTGAAGGCCACATCCAGCGTCAGCCGGGCACTGTTGGTATCGGTGCCCTCGTTGCTGATCCGGCAATTCAGCGAGCCGCCGCCGTAGTCGGCGGGCGGGCTCTCCTGGTGGGTGGTCTCGTCACGGGTCGCGGCCCACTGGTCCAGCACGCCGGCGTCGATGAGGTCGCAGGAATTGGTGACCGACGCCATTCCGTAGTCGCCCGCCCATTCCTTGTCCTTCTCGTCGCCGCCCGCGTTCAACAGCGCGATACCGCCACCGCAGACCAGCACGACCACCAGCAGCACCACGCCGACGACGATGAGCGCGGTGTTGTTCGATCGCGATCGCGACCGCGGGTACCCGGTGGGGGCGGGGAACCCGGGCTGCGGTCCCGGCCACTGGCCACCGGGCGCCTGGCCGGGCGCCGGGGACTGCTGCCCGCCGGGGTGGGACTGCTGGCCGCTGGGGTGGGACTGCTGGCCGCTGGGGTGGGACTGCTGGCCGCTGGGGAATTGCTGCCCGCTCGGATACTGCTGACCGCCGGAATGTGGCTGCTGTCCGCTCGCGTACTGCTGCCCGCCGGAGTGCTGCTGACCGCTCGGGTACTGCTGCTGACCGCTGGAGTACGGCTGCCCGTGCTGATCGCTCGGGAATGCCGGGCCGGCGTTCGGGTTGATCATGGTGGCATCGGGCACCGGGCCCCCGGACTGCGGCCGCGCCGGGTCGGAACCACCCGCCCCGGGCGTCTCCCACCATTTGGTCTGCTCCGCCCGATCACCCTCCGGCGGATTCGTATCCGTCATCCTCGCCATCCCCTCGTCTGGTGAGGGCATCTCCCCTCCCGCTCAGGAGAATGGTAGCGAGCGCCGGGTGCCCGGCGGCGCCGTCCGGCAACACCCGCCCGTGCCCCCCGCGGCGCCGGACCGCGAACAACCGCTACACTGGCCCACGGATCCCGCGCGGCGCGCATCCTGTGAACTCCCCCAGGGCCGGAAGGCAGCAAGGGTCAACGGGCTCTGCCGGGTGCGCGGGGTCCCCTTATTCCGGACCGTGTGATTCGAGCCACGGCACCGGATCGGTGACCGATCCCCGGCCGGATCCGAGCGTGAATCCTGGTCTCACCAGTACCGATTTCGACCCTCCGCACGGGCGGATTCCGCCGGTAAACCCAACACCTCCCGGCGACGACTGCCGCCCGGGTAACGTGGCCCGGGGGGTTGCCGCACTGGGCGGCTTCCCCGTAACGCATTCACCTCACCAGGTAGTTGGAAAGGCTGTCCAGGATGCCCCGGCAAACGCAGATCGGTTTGATGAGTTCCGACGAACTCGCCGCCGAGCACGAACTCCAGTCCGCGAACTACGCGACACTGCAGGCCGCTCAGCTGACCCTCGATCTGACCCGAGGCAAGCCCTCGCCGGAACAACTCGCCCTCTCCTCGGCCCTGCTCTCGCTGCCCGGCGACGGCGATTTCCGGGACGGCACCGGTACCGACTGCCGTAACTACGGTGGGCTGCACGGGCTTCCGGAGCTACGCGCGATCTTCGGCGAACTGCTGGGTATCGATGTGGACAACTTGATCGCCGGCAACAACGCCAGCCTCGAGTTGATGCACGACATCATCGTTTTCGCCACCCTGCACGGATTCCCCGATTCGCCGCGCCGGTGGGCCGACGAGCCGGTGGTGAAATTCCTGTGCCCCAGCCCGGGATACGACCGCCATTTCGCGATCACCGAATCGCTGGGCTTCGAAATGATCACCGTCCCGATGGGACCCAACGGCCCCGATACCCGGATCATCGCCGATCTGCTCGCCGGTGATCCGCAGATCAAGGGGATGTGGGCGGTACCCAACTACTCCAACCCCACCGGAGCCGTGTTCTCCGAAGACGTTGTGCGTGAACTCCTCTCGATGCCCGCCGCGGCCCCGGACTTCCGCCTGTTCTGGGACAACGCGTACGCGGTACATCCGCTGACCGATACCGCGGCGCCGGTACTCGATGTGCTGAAACCGGCCGCCGCCGCCGGAAACCCGAACCGGCCCTTGGTGTTCGCGTCCACGTCGAAGATCACCTTCGCCGGTTCCGGGGTCAGCTTCCTGGGCGCCGCCACCGAGAACTTGAACTGGTACCTGGGCCATGCCGGGAAGAAGAGCATCGGACCGGACAAGATCAACCAGCTGCGGCATCTGCGGTTCTTCACCGACGCCGCCGGCGTCCGGTCGCATATGCAGAAGCATCGCGCCATCCTGGAACCGAAGTTCGCACTCGTCCTGCGCATTCTCGAGGAGCGCCTCGGCGCCTCCAAAGTGGCTTCCTGGACCGAGCCCAAGGGTGGCTATTTCATCAGCCTCGATGTGCTCGAGGGCACGGCCGCGCGGGTGATCGAGCTGGCCAAGGGCGCCGGTATCGCGCTCACGGCAGCCGG
Source organism: Nocardia sp. NPDC024068 (assembly GCF_040638875.1). NCBI lineage: Bacteria > Bacillati > Actinomycetota > Actinomycetes > Mycobacteriales > Nocardiaceae > Nocardia > Nocardia sp. NPDC024068. The sequence continues at coordinate 12,390 of NZ_JBEZYU010000068.1, forward strand.
CTCGGCCTTCCCGTACAAGAAGGATCCGGACGACAAGAACATCCGGATCGCCCCCAGTTTCCCGGCGCTGCCGGAGCTGGAGCGCGCCATGGACGGTTTGGCGACCTGCGTCCTGCTGGCAGCGACCGAGAAACTGATCGGGTAGGCGGATTCCCGCCCGGCGGGGTCAGGCGGGTTTGCGGGCGTACACGGCGAACATGGTCACCGAGAGGTGGATATCGCCGGCGTCCGCGCCCGCGGCCAGGTCGGCCAGGAGCCGCTCCCGTTCGGCCTCGGTGATCACCCGGCGCGCGACCGCCATCGCCGAGACCCGGCTGACCAGCGCACCGGCCCCGACCGAGCGGTCCTGGACCAGAGCGTGCGAGCCGGTGGTTTCCACTTCCAGGCCGGCGCCGGTGAGCAGCCCCTGCAGCCGGCGACCGGAATACGGGTTGGTGGTCGCGGCGACGAGCGTGTCGATCACTTCGCGGACCACCCGATGCTCACCGGGGTGCACGATCGCCGACCCCCAGTCCGCGTCCATCACCACGGTACGGCCGCCGGGTCGCAGCACTCGGGCGATCTCCCGGGCCGCGCGCGCCGGCGCGGTCAGATGCTGGAACACCCGTTCGCACAGCACCGCGTCGAAGGTGGCGGCGCCGAACGGTATTCCGTAGGCGTCGCCGGAATGGAAGGTGGCGGCCGAATTCGCCGCGGCGGCGCGCTGTTCGGCGGTGGCCAGCAGGCTGGGGTCGGGTTCCACGCCGACGGCGAAACCGGTGGGCCCGACCTCCTCGGCGAAAGTGATGACCTCGGAGCCGGTCCCGGATCCCAGATCCACGACGCTCTCACCCGGTCGCAGCGCGAGCGCCTCGTGCGCCCATTCCCGCAACCTGGTGAGACCGGGGAGCGTGGCCTGTAGATCGCGGATATCGACCAGCTGATCCTGGCCTGCGGCATCGAAACGGTCGGGGCGTAACCCGAAACTGTCCATGGGTCCGTGTCCATCCAGTGTGGTGGGTGGGTATATCGCCGTGTCTGGCATGGGGCGAGCCTAGCTGTTGCCGCCGCCGTGGGATCATCGCTGGTAGTCCAGAGTGAGGAGCACGGTATGGCCGAGTTGTGCCTGGCGCAGGACCCCGAGGCGGACGAACTGCTGTCGACGAGTTCTCTCGCATTGGTGATCGGGATGCTCCTGGACCAGCAGTATCCCCTCGAACACGCCTTCCGCGGGCCGAAGAAGATCGCGGACCGGATGGGCGGGCTGGATATCCACGCGATCGCCGCCGCCGATCAGGCCGAATTCGAGGAGATGGCCGCCACGCCGCCGGCCATCCACCGATACGGCCGGTCCATGGCGCGGCGAATCCAGGATCTGGCCCGCTACGTAATCGAAAACTACGACGGCGATGTCACCGCTGTCTGGACCGCCGGAGATCCCGACGGCAAAGAGGTCCTGAAGCGTCTGAAGGCGCTGCCCGGTTACGGAGATCAGAAGGCCCGGATCTTCCTCGCGTTGCTCGGTAAACAGCTCGATGTGCGCCCGGCCGGCTGGGAGGCCGCCGCCGGTGCCTACGCCGAGCCGGGATCGCGGCGTTCGGCGGCCGATATCGTCGACTCGGAGACACTGCTCGAGGTCCGCGCGTTCAAGAAGCAGATGAAGGCCGCCGCGAAGCAGAAGTGAACGGCGGCGCGGTGCGTGTGCGCCCGCCTCAGCGGATCCGGGCGAGCCGGGTGAGTTCGGCCGCCAGCCCGGTTTCGTCCACGGGCGTGAGGGTGAGGTGGCTGCCGGCGCTGAGCAGGTAGCGGCCGTCTCCGGTGAAATCCAGCCAGGTCCGGTGGATCGGCGGAGGTGACATCGGATCATCGGGGGCGACCGCGATGGTGAAGAAACCACGCGCGTCGATGGGCCGGTGCAGCGTCGACCGAAGATTCGCGGCCCGGTCGGCGGCCGCGCGGCCGTCCGCCGGGTCCGGGCACAGGACCGCCGCGCGGGGTTCCCGCAGCACGGGAAGGCTGCCCGGCCGCGCCGGACCCAGCGTGTTGACCAGATGTTTGCCCAGGCTCCGCGCGTGGCAGGCGACCACGGTGACCGCCCCCGCGTGGGCGCGGATGAGCGCACCCCAATTCCCGAACGCCACCGCGACCGCGAGCACCGGATCCGGCCTGCGTTCCGGCCCGTCGAACTCGTCGCCGTATACGGTCACCCGGGTGACATCGGTTCGCGCCACGAAACGCAGCGTGCCGGTGAGGTCGGCGTCGCCGTTCTGCGGGAAACGGCCCGGCAGGTCGAGTTCGGCCCGGGCACGCTCGGTGGCCACGGTGCCACGCGGGGCGAGGTCGATGGGATGGGGACGCCGGTCCAGCCCGGTCTCGGTCTGCCAGATATGGCTGAATTCGTCCGGCGTGAAGACCCATTCCATCAGCGGCTCCCACCGCCCGGATCGGCTCTGTCCGGTCTCTCGGACACGGTTTGCCCGCCGAGAGCCGGGGGCGTCGCCGGCGGGGGTTCGGTGCGCGCCTCGTTCGGCGCGGCGGGGTCGGCCGACCCGGGTCCGGTGGGAGGCTCGCCGAAAGCGGTCTCGCCCGATGTGGCGTTCGGTGCGAATCCATCCTGGGTCGGCGGCGCCGCGGGACCGCCGGTCGCGGGGTTCACGGGCGCCGGGGGGATCTCGAGTGCCGGTACGTTGCGTGGCGGGCTCGACGCTGCGGGGGAGCTGGACGGCGCGGAGGCGGGAGCGCTCGAAGAGCCCTCCGCGGGCGTGGGGAAGCGCGGGACCCGGTCGCCGCTGGCCGGGATGGCCGGGTTGTAGCGGTAGGTCATGGCGTCCTGTGCCTCGGCGGTCAGCGTCGCGGCCGTGATGTTGTAGGAGGTGCGGCGGGCGGGACCCGTCGCCGCCTCGACGGCGGGATCCGGGTCCGGCAGATACGCGCCGGGTGGTGCGGGGATCGCGGCCCGGACCGATTCGGCGGCGGTGGCATCGGCCGCGAGGAGTTGCGCGACCGTCCGGCATACGGTGGCCGCATCGTCACCCGCCCGGACCAGCGCGGCAGCCGCCCGGGCCGCTTCGGCGGCCGCGATACCGGACCATTCGCCGGAGAGCCGGGCGATATCCCGGGCGAATTCGTCGAACGCCGTATCGACCGAGCCCGCGGCGAGGTCCCACGCACCGGCCAGGCGGCCCAGTTCACCCGGCGCCAGCTGCTCGTGCACCAGATCCCAGATCTGCTGATGGGTGTAGGCGTCGAAGACCTCGCGATCCGGAACATACGCCGGATCGGTGCCGGCCTCGGTCGTCTCGGTCTGCCCCTGGTGCGCCACCATCGGCCCCCTCGGTTGTCCGGTTCGTCGTCGGCCGTGGTGGTCACAGCAAACCGGTCGCTATCAATCTTGTTGCACCCCTGCGTAGTTCGCAATAATGCCGCATGTCAGGCCGACTGCGCCACAGTTCGGATCAGGGCGGCGCGGTTCGCGGCGTCGGCCTCCTCGAACAGTGCGGCGGCGGCGAGGTAGGCCGCTTTATGGCGCAACGCGGCCTGTTCGAAAGCGAGGAGGGTGTCGAGGTATTCCCGACCCTTCGCGCCGAAACCGCGCGCCAGCGCATGGCCGGACGGCAGATCCGGAAAGCCCCGGGCCGAGGTGAGGGCGGCGGCGTGATCGCGGGCCAGCCGCACCCGTTCCACCAGCCGGTCGCAGGACCCGGCCAGCAGTCGGGCGACGTCCTCGGCCATATGGAACTCACCGGCTCGTGCCGCCTCGTAGAGGCGGACGGCTTCGGTTCCGTAGCGGCGGATCGCCCCGGCGTCGCCGACGCCGATCGCCGATTGCCGATCCGGATCAGGTACGGGCATGACGGTCCCCCTTCGAACTCCCCACCAGCGGGTCGGAGCATAGCAGCGGAAAACCGCCCGGAACAGGGTCGTTCGCTTGTTTTCCGCGCCCTCGGGCGGAGTCGGCCCGGGCTCCACGGCATCCAGTGGAGCTCCGGTCTCCGAGAGGAGGCGGCGGCCGCCGGTATTCTCCGTGAAAGTCCGGAGAATATTCCCCGCACATGAGCGGAGAATATTTCCCGGACGGCGGTGGAGAATATGTACGGGCTTATTGCGTGAATTCTCCGTGCCCTTGCGGAGAATTCATTCGGTTCGCTGCGAAATATGGGAAACGTCCAGGTATACGCGATGCCACGGTGCACGCGCACGGGGCCCGAGGTGGCCGAATCCCCCTTGATGACACCTTCTGCCAGCGAAAACGCCCGATGCGGGGTTGCGGATATTCCGGAAACGTTGGTGGATCGCCGAAGAGGATGTTAATTTATTTGTTATGTCCGACAGCCGAGTCAACCCGAAGCCGGTCACTTATGTGACCGCCGCGCTGGGTCTGCGGCTGCCCCTCACCCGCGAGTTGTGTTGCTCCCGCTTCCGCGGTTGAGCGATTCCGATTCACTCGCCGCCTCGTTGCAGTACCTGTAGGCCTCCCGTGATCCGGGATCTTCATCGAGGGAAAATCATATGGCTGTCCGTACCGCCGAACGCACCGCGTCGCAGGCTTCCACCGTCCGTACCCGAGTAGCCCGCCCGGTCGTTGTCCCCGACCTGCGCCTTTCCGATAATCCCGCCGCGGCCGTGCTGCGCGCCGCCACCACCGGACCGGTGTTCCGGGACAAAACCGCCCGCGCCACCGGGCTGAGCATCGCCACCGTCAACCGCCAGGTGTCCTCGTTGCTGTCCGCCGGTCTGCTGCGGGAACGCGCCGATCTCACCGCCTCCGGCGCGGTCGGCCGTCCGCGGGTGCCGTTCGAGGCCGATGTCGACACCTTCGGCACACTGGGCGTCCATATCGGCGCGGAGACCACCCGGATCGTCGTCTCCGATCTGCGGGGCCGGATTCTCGGCGGGCTCACCATCGCGACCCCGCGGACCGGTCAGGAGTTCGCGGTCAAAACCGTCGCGCACAGTGCGAAATCCTTCCTGCAGCGCTGGTACCGGCGGACCCCGCTGTGGGTCGGCGTAGCGCTCGGCGGCCGTGTCGATCCCAGGACCGGGATCGTGGATCACCCGAAGCTGGGCTGGCAGGCGGCGCCGGTGGGCGCGGTCTTCAGCGAGGTCCTCGGGCTGCCGATCACGGTGGCCCCGCACGTCGAGGCGATGGCCGCCGCCGAACTCCTGCTGCCCGCGGTGGTCGGCAACCCCGCCGACGATCCCGAGCGCGCCGACGGCGCCCGCGGCAGCAGCCTGTACTTCTACGTCCGTGAGACCGCGGGCATCTCGGTGACTCTGGACGGCCGGGTGCACACCCCGAGCAACGGCCCCGGGTCGATCGCGCATCTGCCCACCGGCTCGTCGGTGGAATGCGGCTGCGGCCGGCGCGGCTGCCTGGAGGCCACGGTCGGCGATCGCGCTCTGCACGCCCGGGCGGTCGGGCGTGGAATCATCCCGGCGCACAACGGGAAATCCAGTTCCGCCATCGCCGATGTGTACCGGGCTGCCGCGGCGGGTTCGGAACCGGCCCGTGAACTGCTCGCCGAACGCGCCGAGGTGCTCGGCCGGACGGTGGCGCTGGTCCGGGACATGCTGAACCCCGACCGGGTCGTCCTCGGCGGACAGGCGTTCACCGCCTACCGCCCCGGGCTGGCGCATGTGGCGCGCGCGTTCAACGAGTCGACGATGCTGCCGCCCACGGATATCCGGGTCACCGGCTACGCGTCGAAGGTGCAGGAATTCGCGGCCGTCGTCACCTCGCTCAGCGCGCTGTACGCCGATCCGCTCGCGGCGCTGCGGCGAGTGACCGCCTGACCGTCCGAACCCACTGGGCAGGGCCCACGAGAACTCATCGGGCAGGGCCCACGCGCCGGAACGCGCGTGGGCCCCGGCTCATTTCGCGGGGAACAGTGTTTCGACCGCGGTGATGAAATACGGGAAGTGGACCGCGAACCGGTGCAGGTCGCGGTCGTCGTCGAAACCGCCGAACCAGTACAGGCCGGGTTCGTCGTCGTCGGACGGGTCGATATCGCGGAAGGCACGCACCCAGTTGTCCGCCCGGCTCCACACCACCATGTAGGGCAGGCCGCGGGAGAACACGAGTTCGCGGTCGCCGGAGGGAATCTCCGTGCTCCTGACCTGTTCGAGGCCGCGCTGGAGCCCCCGGACCTGGCCGGTGAGGGTCCGGCCGTAGGCGGTGCGTACCGGCAGGAACTTCTGGGCCCCCAGCAGCGCGCCGCCGGCCAGCGCGATCGCCACGCCCACCAGGGCGTGGCCGGACAGCAGCGCCGCGACGACGGTGACCGCGGCGCCCAGCACGATCAGTCCGCCGCCCAGCCAGAGTGGAATCCGGCGGCGGGCGGGGTCGATGAAGGCGCCTCGGTCCACGGCGTCGGCCACCATCGCCCGGCGCAGCGGCTCGACCGGGAGCCTGCCCGGCACGCGCAATTCGGCCATGGTGACCTCGGGCACGCCCGCGGGCAGCAGCGCGTCGTAGAACACCCGCTCGTAGCCGCGCAACTGATCGTCGGCGGGATTCACCCGCACGATCCGCCACTCGTCCTCGCCGATGCGGCCGATCCAGAGATAGTTGCGCACCGCCAGATCGACGACGGTGGCGGCGATATCCGTCGGATCGGCGTAGCCGTCCAGCAGCACACCCGCTTCGCCCGGCAGGATGCCCGCCGGTGAACTGAACAGCGTCCGCCCACTGCTGCGATCGAGCGGTTCCATAGGCGCGGCCGGAACGGACTGGCGCCGAACCAGGAACAGATACAGGGCCAAGACGATCAGGGCGAGCAGCAGCACCACGAACGCGATGACCACCGGACCGGTGATGGCGAACGCCGAGGCTCCCGGACCGGTGATATCGGCGTTCGCCGGGACGGTGCCGGGGGGGATCTGCAGGGTCAGATCGACGGATTCACCCTTGCGCAGGTTCGTCTGGTCCAGGTACAGGACACCGTCGGGTTCGATATGCACCTGCGCGCAGGGCCGGGTGGCGCCGAGCGGGCCCAGGACGCAGTCCACGATGCCCATTTCGAAGCTCGGGCTGATCAGTGACGCGTGGATTTCGGCGATATCGACATTGAGCACACCGAACCAGCGGAACACCTGGCTGCCGTCGGCGTCGCTGACCGTGTTCTGGACCGAGTAGCGGAAGGTGGATTCGCCGGGGCCCGCGTCGACGGTGAACAGGTCATCGGCGACCTCGGCGGTACCCGGGCCGGTGACCTCGATATCGGTGACCGCGAAGCGGCGTTCGGAATTCTCGCTGATCTGCACCCGCAGCGGCAGCGACATGGTGAACCGCCCACCCGGCGGAACCGTCACCCGTTCGGTGACGTCCAGGACGCCGTCGCGGCCGAGGGTCATCTCGAGATCGACGATCGCCCCGCCGGTTTCCTGCGCCCGGGCCGGTGCGGCCGGTAAGAGCAGTGCGACCAGTGCGGTCAGTGCGAGCAGTAGCGCTGGTGCGCCCCCCCGAAAAGTGAGCATGACTCGTTACCTTAGACAGCTTGCTATCCTGCGTCAGCGGCTGTTGGCGAACCGAGAATGTGAGGGAGTCCGGGGGAGTGACACAACCACCTTTCGGCCGCGGCCCCGTTCCGCCGCCCGGCCGCCGGCCGAATCCGGCCGGCGGACGCCCGCCCCATCCGCCGCCGCCGGGGCAACCGCAGCGTCCGCCGCCGGGCTATCCGCAGCGACCTCCGCAGCAGCGTCCGCCGCCGGGTTATCCGCCCGCTCAGGGCTATCCACCCGGCCAGGGTTATCCGCCCGGCCAGGGTTATCCGCCTGCTCACGGATATCCGCACCGTCCGCCGCCCGGCTATCCGGTCCCGCCTCAGCGCGGCGCCGTCCCCGGATATCGGCCGACCGTCGCGCCCCCCATGCCCCCGCCCGTTCCGCATCGGGTACCGAACGCACCCCGGCCGCGGTCCCGGGGCAGCAGCGGCCGGTTGCTGGTCGTACTGTTCGCCGTGATGTTCGTGGTTCTCGCCGCCTTGGTGCGCGGGGCGCTGAACTCCGGGGGTCTGAACGTACTCGGCCCGCAACCGGAGCACAGCTACGACACCGGTGCGACCGGGCCCGCCATCACGGCGACGAATCCCCTGCTCACCGACCCCGATGCCACGCTGATCCCGGCGAATTGCGAATACTCATCGTGGTCGACCGATGTGGACACGGCCCGGGCCTTCTTCAGCAGTGCCGAACAGTGCCTGGAGGCGGCGTGGCAGCCGGTGCTGGAGTCCGCGGGACTGCCGTTCGAACCGCCGACCGTCCTGGTTTCGGCCGATACCGAGGGCATCTCCACGCCGTGTACCGGTTCCACCGGTGATTTCGCCGCGTTCTACTGCCCCGCCAATCGCACCGTCTACATGCCGATCAGCCAGTTGCAGACCGACTACTACCGTGACAACTGGGTGGTCTACCTCTCGGTATTCGCCCACGAATACGGTCATCACATCCAGAACATGTCGGGAATCCTGCTCGCCGCCAACAGCGAACGTGTCGACGCGGGCGCGCGGAGTCCGGAGGGGCTGGAACTGTCGCGCCGGGTCGAACTGCAGGCCAACTGTTTCGACGGGATGTATCTGGTCTCCTCGGCAGACGGTGGCGCGCTGACCGAGCAGCAGATGACCCAGGCGCGTACCGATGCCGACAACCGCGGCGATCAGCGCGGCGATATGCGCGACCACGGCACTCCGGAGAACGGCGGGCGCTGGTTCGGGCTGGGTGTCGAGCACAACCGGACCGCCCAGTGCAATACCTTCACCGCCGCGGACGGCGAGGTCAGCTGACCGGGTCGGTGCCGGTGCCGCGTGTACGGGCGCGCAACTGCGTCAGCCAGTCCGTCGCCTCTTCCGGCGTCGCGCCGGGCCCGATCAGTTCGCCGACCACATGCCCGAAACACGCCGCGTCGAGTACCCGTTCGGCGACCGCCATCGGATCGCCCCAGGGCAGATACGGTTTCGCCAGTAGCAGCGACGCGATACCGTGCGCGGCCGCCCACAACTCCAGCACCAGCGGAGTCGGATCCGCCCGGTCGATCAGGCCTTCGGCCATGGCCTCTTCGACGGTGCCCGCGAAGTAGCGGAAAGCGCCGCTGGTCAGCACCGTATCCACGGCGCCCCGGTGCAGTGTCGGGATGGTCGCCAGCCGGTATTGCTCGGGATGGTCCAAGGCGAAGCGGACGTAGGCCAAGCCGAGCCGGCGCAGTCGCAGGGGCGACGGTTCCGCCGGGTCGACCGCCGCCTGCATCGCCGTATCGAGTGCTTCGAACACTTCGGCGACCGCGGCCTCGATCAGCGCGTCCTTATCCGAGAAATGCCGATAGATGGACGGCGCGCTCACCCCGACCAGCTCGGCGACCGCCCGGATCGACACCGCCCCGACATCGCCGGTGCGTTCGAGGAGTTCCCTTGTGGCCGAGAGGATCTCGGTCCGCAAGCGCGGGCCTGTGCCACGCGGTGACCGCGGTCTTCCCGTCATACTCGTACCGGGCTTTCTTCGTCCGCGCGCGCCGGCACCGGTTCCTCGCTGAACCCGAACCGGGCGTGCAGCCGGGCCAGCGGTTTCGGCGCCCACCAGTTGAGCGGGCCCATCAGCTTCATCAGGGCGGGTACCAGTAGCGCCCGGATGACGGTGGCGTCCATCAGCACGGTCAACGTCAGCCCCAGGCCCATGAGCTGGATGAACGAAACCTTCGATGTGGTCAGTGCCCCGATCACGATGGCCATCAGGACCGCCGCGGCGGTGAAGATCCGCCCGGTACGCGCCACACCGATCGCGACCGACTCCGCATTGTCCTCCGCCGCGAACTCCGAGCCGGTACGCCCGGCCCGGCGCCGCAGCCATTCCTCCCGGATCCGGGACAGCAGGAAGACCTCGTAGTCCATGGACAGGCCGAAGGCCAGGCAGAACATCAGGATCGGCATGGTCGGAACCAGGTAGCCGACGGCGGTGAACCCCAGCAGGCCGTCCAGATGCCCCTCCTGGAAGATCCACACCATCGCACCGAACGCCGCGGTCAGCGACAGGGTGTTCAGCAGCAGCGCCTTCAACGGCAGGATCAGGCTGCCGGTGAACAGGAACAGCACCGCGAAGGTCGTGAGCACGATGAGCAGCCCCGCCAGCGGCAGCCGATCGGCCAGCGCGTCCAGCGAATCGTCGTTCATGGCTGCGGCCCCGCCGAACAGCGCGGGCGCCGGGGTGGGGACCGCCTGCAGGCTCTCCAGTTGCTCGCCACCGGCGGGGGAGAACGGATCCACGGCGGAGGTCACCGACAGATAGGTGCCGGAATCGTTGGCCATCCCCGGTGGAGTGGGCGCCAGCCGGTTCCCGGAAACGTAGACGCCGGCGCTCGACAGCACCGCGGTGACCTGGTCGACCTCCGACAGTTGCGCCGCGTAGGCCGCGACGGCCCGCTCGTCGCGGAAACCGTCGAGCACGATGGTGGTGTTGCCGCCGGGGTCGGCCCGCGGGAATTCGGCGCGGATCTCGTCACCCACCTGCCGGCTGGCGGCCGAAGCCGGCAGCACCCGCTCATCGGGATAGCCGAATTTGATGCCCAGGAACGGCGCGCCGAGGAACAGCAGCAACGCCACGATCGCCACGGACACCGGGACCGCGAACCGCATCACCCGCCGCACCAGCCGGTACCAACCGGTCTGCTCCGGCACCATCGCGCCCAGCGGGGCGGGCTCGCGGCCGAACAGCCGCAGGATGGGGGCGCGCAGGTCCAGCGAGTTGACCCGATGCCCCAGTAGCACCAGGGCCGCCGGCAGTACCACGATCGAGGCGGCCGCCGCGGCGACCACGACCGCCACCCCGGAGTAGGCGAACGAGCGCAGGAAGTACAGATCGAAGACCAGCATGGCCGACAGCGACAGCGCCACGGTCAGCGCGGAGAACAGCACCGTCCGGCCCGCGGTCTGCAGGGCCCGCACCGTGGCGGCGCGGGGGTCGAGGCCGTTGGCGAGTTCCTCGCGGAACCGGCTCACGATGAACAGGCTGTAGTCGATGGCCAGCGCCAGGCCGAGCGCGGTGGTGAGGTTCATCGCGTAGATCGACACATCGGTGAACAGGGTGAACAGCCGGAGGATCGCCAGGGTCGCGGCGATCGCGAACAACCCGACCAGCAGCGGCAGCGAGGCGGCGATCAGACTGCCGAACACCAGCACCAGCACCAGCAGGGTGAGCGGGATGGCCGCCGTCTCGGCGACCGCCAGATCATGGGTGATCTGCTCGTTCACCTCGTGGAACGTCGCGGCCGCGCCACCGGCGCGCACGGTGATCCCGTCGGCGGAACCGGCCAGTATGCCGCTCAGTTCACCGGCGCTGTTCTGGATCTCGGTTTCGTCGCCGTCCAGATGGACCGCGATCAGCCCGGAATTACCGTCGGTACTGCGCAGCGCACTGGCGATCGCGGGCGACGGCGCGGTCCAATACGACTGGACGTCGGTGGTGCGCTCATGCGCCCGGATGGTGTCGACACTGCGCAGCGCGCGTGCCCGCACCGCATCGTCGTCGACCCCCGCGGACGACTCCACCAGCAGGATGTAGTTGGGGGCGGCACCGTCGAAATGGTCCGCGAGCAGTTCGGTGGCCCGGGTGGACTCGGCGTCCGAGGAGACGAACCCACCCGATTTCAGCCCCGAGGCCGCGCTGGCGCCGAAGAGGCCGCAGAGCAGGGCCAGGGCCAGGGCGGCGATGAGTATCGCCCGCGGGAACCTGGTGACGAGATGCGCGATTCGGATCAGCATTGGTGCCCCCGGGTTAGTAGGTTAGTGGCGTTAGCGTAACGCTGTTAACCCAACCGGGGAAGGGGGTGGGGGTGATCTTGTTCGTGAGGATGGGAACGCCGACCTCCCTCGCCAGGGTGAGCGGTGACTCTGCCTGCGTCGGTGAGAAATGACCCGGCCCGCGGAGTGCGGGGGTGACTTTGGCGGTGAGGTGGGAAATGACCTTGCTTGCGGAGGTGGTGGCTGTGCTTGCGAGGGTGCGGGGACTTTGCTCGTGAAGGTGGGGAGGTCGTGTTGCTCGTGAAGATGGGTCAGGTGACCTTGCGTGTGAAGGTGAGGTTGCTCGCGGAGGTGGGCGAGGTGACCTTGCTTGTGAAGGTGCTGTGTCTTTGGCGCGCTGGCGCGCGCGGGGGTTCGGCCCCCGAAGCGTCGCCTGTCAGCACTCGAGACCGATCAGCTCGGACAGGGCCTGTTCCAATTCGGCCTGCCGGGACAGTTCGACGAGGACCGCGAG
>NZ_JBEZYU010000069.1:0-24382 GCF_040638875.1 Nocardia sp. NPDC024068
GGGGGCGCCGCCGCGGACCGCGATACGTCGCGCTCGCGTGGCCGCCGGACCCGAGCGGTTCGGCGGGAACCACGCAGTCGCGGTGGGTTCAGGCAGTGCGCGGGCTCAGGACGAACACCGGGATACGGCGTTCGGTCCACGATTGGTAGTTGTCGAAATCCGCGTACAGTTCGAGCAGTTTCGGCCACAGCCGGTCGCGTTCGGCGTCGTCGGCGACCCGGGCCCGCACCGGGATCCGTTCCTTGCCGATCTGCACGGTGGTATCCGGCTGCGCGACGAGGTTGTAGTACCACTGCGGGTTCTTCGGCAGCCCGCCCTGGGACGCGACGATGACGATGTCCTCGCCGTCACGCAGATACAGCAGCGGGGCGGTGAACGGTTTCCCGGATTTGCGGCCGATATGGTTCAGCAGCAGGGTGGGAACCGGTTTGCGCAGCCCCGCCCCGACCCGCCAGGTGCCGCCTATCCGCCCGCCGGTGCGGCGGTATGCCCAGGTGTTGACCTTGGACATGTACTTGATGATCGTCGTGACCATCGGGGAATCGAGTTGCTTCGGGCGGTCCATACTCTCGGGCTTTCTCTAGCTGGTCAGTGCAGGATCAACAGCGCCGATTTCTCGATGAGGTCGGCGATATCGGCGTAGGAGGCGTAACCCATTCCGGCGCGGACGAGGGCGCCCGCGTAGACCAGTTCCAACGACACCACGATCTCCGGGTCGGCATCGGAGCCGAGTGCGCGTTCGATCCGGGTGCGGATCTCCAGTCCGATCCGGGCCCGCAGATGGGCCACATCGGGATCGCGGCCCAGCAGGGCACTGGTCACCGCACCGGCGACCTCCTGATCGTCGGCGACGAGCATGGCGATGGCGCGCAGTTCGGCCACCACGCGCACGGTGGGATCGGGATCCTCGCTCGCCGGCGACTCCGCCGCTACCAGGCGCCGCCAGAAGATCTCGGCGACCAGATGTTCCTTCGACGAGAAATAGGTGTAAGCGGTGGCGGTGCCCACGCCGGCCTCGGCGGCGACCATCCGGATGGTCATCCCCGCGAATCCCTCGCGGGTGAGCACCTCCACCGCTGCCTTCGTCAATTTGTCGACCGTATCGGCCTGTTTCGCGGACAGGCGTCGACGGGTCGCCTCCACGACGACGGGTTCACCTTCGGACATGTGTCTGAATGTACCGTTTCAGTTCTTCGCGGCCGCAATCCCGGCCCGGCGGCCGTAGAAGCTGCCGTCGCCGAGCGAGGTCCCGCTGGCGTAGCCGCCCGCGCAGACACCGGAGGTGCAGCGACCCGCGGCGAACAGTCCGGCGATCGGTTCCCCGTTCACGTGCAGCACCCGCGAATCCAGATCGGTCCGCAGTCCGCCGAGGGTGAATCCCGCGGTGAAGCCGCGCATATCGAAGGCGGCGAAGGGACCCTCGAGCGGTTTGGTCCACTCCGGCTTCTTACCGAGCAGCGGATCGCTGCCGGTGGCGGCGTGTTTGTTGTACACCTCGACGGTGGACTGCAGCGCGAGTTCGGGCAGGCCCATATCGGATTCGAGTTCGGCGATCGTCTCGGCCGCCCAGGTGGGCGGCTGCCGGAAGAACGGCGTCGAGGTCTCGGTGGTCAGCGATTCCTCGTAGGCGGCCTCGCCGATGATCAGATACGCCTGATTCTCCTGATGGAACAGTGTCATCTGGCCGATGCGGCCCGGGTAGGTGTCCTCGGGGACGTAGCGCTGCCCGCGGCCGTTCACCAGGATCCCGCGCGCCATCATCTGCGGGTCGCCGAAGAAGGCGACCTCGGTGGCGTCCATATGGGCCAGGTCCGCGCCGAGTGCCTGGGCGACCCGGATCGCGATCCCGTCGTGCTCCTCGATCGCGGCGCCCGGGCGCCCGATCAGCCGCGGCGCGAAACCTTCGATCATCTGATCGTGGTAGGCGAAACTACCGGTGGCCAGTACGACTCCGCGTTCGGCGCGGATGGTCAGTTCCTTGCCGTACTGTTTGGCCACCACTCCGACGACGCGGTCGCCGTCGACGATCAGCCGCTGGATACGGGTGTCGTATTCCGCGGTGACACCGAGTTTCTCGGCGGTTTCGGCGAGCGGCTTCATCAGCATGTAGCCGCCGCCCTTGGAACCGGTCCGCTTGTTCGACATCTGCGGAACATGACCGCGGGGCGCCGGGTCGGCGACGGTGTTGAACGGGGCGGCGTTCTCGCCACCGGAGTACATGAGGCCCTCGTCGTGCGGGGGCTCCCAGCCGGGTTCACCCCAGAACTCCGCCTTGAAGGGCACGCCGTTGGCCACCAGCCATTCGTAGTGTTCGACACTGCCGCGGCAGTAATCGGCGATCTTCGCCTCGTCCACGCCCGGGCCCAGTGCGGTGGTCATGAATTTCTCCATGTTCTCCGGGCTGTCGTCGAAACCGAGCGCCTTCTGCAGCGGGGTGCCGCCACCGAGATAGATGAATCCGCCGGCCAGTGCGGCCGCGCCGCCCCAGCCGCTGGTGCGTTCCAGGATCAGCACCCGGGCTCCGGCCCGCGCCGCCTCGATCGAGGCGCAGACACCGGCGATACCGTAGCCGGCCACCACCACATCGGTGGTGCGGTCCCAGCCGGAGACTTCGGCGGCGGACAACGGGCGGAGGGTGGTGGGGTCGGCCATTATTCGGATTCCTTACTGTCGTCCCGCGTGACAGCGGCGATGGTGCCATGTCCGGCCGCGGCCGGACCGTCGCCGTCCCGCTGAGCGGAGCCGGCCCCGGGCCGGGCGGCCGAGATCTCGCCCTGCCCGACACCGAGCCCGTCGCCGAGACGATCGAGCGCCAGCGCGGCCAGCGGCAACTGCGCCCCGACCCGGTCGCCGAGTTCCAGTGCGAGGGACAAATCCTTCTCGCCGAGTTCGCGCACATGGGTCAGGATCGGCAGCCAGAAATCGCCGTCCTCGATGGGCGCGGTGGTGTCGCGAAGCATGATCGAGCCGGCTCCGCCGGTCACCGCGTCGGAGTGCCGGACCACTTTGCCCAGGGCGGTGATATCGAGCCCGGCCGCCTCGGCCAGCCGCTGCGATTCGGTGGCCGCGGTGAAAGAGATGAAATGCAGCAGGTTGCGGGCCAGTTTCATCCGGGTGCCGGCGCCGACCGCACCGGCGTGCACCACCAGATCCGAGAAGCACGCGAACGGTGCGCGAACCGCGGCGACCGCGCTCTCGCTACCGCCGATCATGACGGCCAGCCGTCCGCTGTTCGCGCCCGCGGCGCCGCCGCTGATCGGTGCGTCGACCAGTTCCACTCCGCGTTCGGCGCAGAGCCGGGCGAATTCCACGGCGGATTCGTCGCCGATGGTGGAGTGCACGGCCACCACGGTGCCCGGCGCGGCGGTGCTCAGCACCCCGTTCTCCCCGGTCAGTACGGCGCGGACCTGCCGGTCGTTGACCACCGCGATACAGATGACGCCGCATTTCGCGGCCAGTTCGGCCGCGCTGCCCGCGGCCTGGGCGCCCGCGGCGGTGAAGGGTTCCACGGCCTCGGGCCGGGTATCGCAGACGGTGAGACCACCGGACCAGTCCAGCAGTTTCTTCGCCATCGGCGCGCCCATATCGCCCAGGCCGATGAACCCGACCCGGGTGCCGCCGGTGGTCTCCGCGGTCATCAGCGGATCACCTGACCGCCGTCGACACAGAAGATCTGCCCGGTGACCCAGGAGGCGTCGTCGGACAGCAGGTAGAGCAGGGCGCCGGCCATATCGTCGGGTGTGCCCATCCGCTTGAGCGGCAACCGGTTCACCATGTCCTTCACCATGTTCTCGGGCGTGGTGGTCTTGGTGGCCTCGGTATCGGTGGGCCCGGGCGCGATCGCGTTGACCCGGATATTGGAGCCGCCGAGTTCGGTGGCCAGCTGCTGGGTGAGGCCGTTGATACCGACCTTGGCCAGACCGTAGAAACCGGAGTACACCCAGGCCGCCGTGGACGACTGATTGACGATGGAACCGCCGCCGTTCGCCGCCATGTTCTCCCACACCGCGCGGGTCATCACCAGCGCGCCGTCCAGGTTCACCGACATGAACTTCTTGTAGTAGTCCCACGGCACGGTGAGCAGCAGATCGAGTTTCATCCCGCCGTAGATGGCGGCGTTGTTGACCAGATGGTCGATCTTGCCGTACTTCTCCACGGTGAAATCGGCCAGCGCCTTGGCCGAATCCGGATCGGAGACGTCGACCGTATGGAACGACGCGGTACCGCCGTCGGCGACGATCTTCTCGGCGACGGCCGTGCCGCCCTCTTCGTTGAGGTCCGCGACGACGACCGACGCGCCCTCGGCGGCCAGCGCCTGCGCGTAGACCTCGCCGATTCCGCGGGCGGCGCCGGTGACGATGGCGGTCCTGCCGGTGAAACGAGCCATGGGATGAGCTCCTCAGTGTTCGGGAAAGCTGTGGTTGTCAGTACTTTTGTGCTCTGCCGCGCGTCCGCGCGCGCCGGTCGAGCGAGGTTTCCGGCGCCTACTGCGCGGTCGCGACGAGTTTGGTCTCGAGGTACTCCTCGAATCCGGCGACACCCATCTCACGTCCGATACCGGACTGTTTGTATCCGCCGAACGGCGCGTCGGCGCTGTACCACATACCGCCGTTGACGCCGAGGGTTCCGGTGCGGACCCGATCGGTGACCCGGCGGATGCGCTCGGGATCCTTGCCCCAGACCGCGCCCGACAGGCCGTACGGGGAATCGTTGGCGATCCGGATGGCATCGTCGTCACCGTCGTAGGGCAGGACCACCAGGACCGGTCCGAAGATTTCCTCCTGGGCGGCCTTGGCGCTGTTGTCCAGATCGGCGATAACGGTGGGTTCGACGTAGAAACCGCGGTCGTGCTCGGCCGGGCGTCCGCCGCCGGCCACGATCCGCCCGCCGTCGGCGCGGGCGCTGTCGATATAGCCGAGTACCCGGGTGCGCTGGCGGTCGGAGATCACCGGACCGCAGACGGTGCCGGGGTTCGTGGGATCACCGGGACGGATACCGCGCATGGTGTTCGCGGCGGCCTCCAGCGCCTCGTCGTATTTGTTCCGCGGCACCAGCAGGCGGGTGGACAGGGCACAGCCCTGACCGGCGTGCACGCACAGGGAGAACCCGGCGTAGCTCACCGCGGTGGCGAGATCCGCGTCGTCGAGCACGATGAACGCCGATTTGCCGCCCAGTTCCAGGAAGGTCTTCTTGAGGTTGGCCGCGGCCGAGGCCATCACGGCGCGGCCGGTGCCGGTGGAGCCGGTGAAACTGATCAGGTCGACCCGCGGATCACCGGAGAGCTGCGCGCCCAGCCCGTGATCGGAGGAGGTGACGATATTGACCACCCCGGGCGGGATATCGGTTTCCTCGGTGATGATCGAGGCGAGCGCCGCCGCGCACCAGGGGGTGTCGGGGGCCGGTTTGAGGACGACGGTGTTCCCCGCTGCCAGCGCCGGACCCAGTTTCGCGAAGTTGATCTGATGCGGGAAATTCCACGGGGTGATCGCGCCGACCACACCGATCGCCTCGCGCCGCAGCACCCGGTGGGTGCTGATCCCCATCGGCGCGGCCACGCCCAGCTCGGTTTCCCATTCGTAGTTCGCGGCCAGCTTCGTGGCGAAGCTCAGATCCTCGACCGGGCCCTCGAGCTGCGGACCGCTGGTGAACATGATCGGAGCGCCCACCTCGGCGACGGTGATCTCCCGCAGCTCCTCGGCGTGCGCCTTCAGGCCCGCCTGCAGCTGTTCGAGGCAGCGGACCCGGAAGGCGTGATCACGCGACCAGTCCGTCTCGTCGAAGGCGGTCCGGGCGGCGGCGATCGCGGCGTTCATATCGGCGGCGTCCGCATCGGCCGCGGTGCCGATGACCTCTTCGGTCGCCGGGTTCACATTGTCGAACACGCCGTTGCCGCCGGCGAGGAGGCTGCCGCCGATCAGCAGTCGGGAACTGTCGCCGGGCAGAAGACTGTTCATGAAAGACCCCAATACTGTCTGGACAGGTGTATGGAATATAGTCCGGAATCTTTCCCGAGTGCAAGAACTGGTTCCATCACGCGTGCTCGATGCGATCGTGCCCGAAAGTGGGGACGGATGGGGGTGGTCCTGCGGGATGATCTCCGATTTTCCTCGACATCATGCGTCTGAGCAGTCAATTCGCGTACCATCATTGTCGCGAGGGCCTGCCGCTGGTACCGTCCAGACACATGTCCAGCTATGTGTCTCTCCCTGGCGGCCGGTGGGCCGCGCCCGGCGAGAACTCGTTATCGAAACAGAGGTGGGTCCGATGACGGCCGCATCGTTGGAGCCGGTGACATTCGACCCGTACGACTACACCTTCCACGAGGATCCGTACCCGATCTATGCCCGGCTGCGCGCAGAGGCACCGCTCTACTACAACGCCGAACTCGACTTCTACGCGTTGTCCCGGCACGCCGATGTGACGCAGGGGTTCCGTAACGCCACCCGGCTCTCGAATGCCAACGGGGTCTCCCTCGACCCCGCCGCCTGGGGACCGCACGCCCATAAGACGATGTCGTTCCTGGCCATGGACGACCCCCGGCATATGCGGATGCGGAAACTGGTGTTCAAGGGGTTCACGCCCAAGCGGGTCGCCGATATGGAGAACCGCATCCGGGAACTGACCCTCGAATACCTGAAACCCGCGCTGGAAGGCCGCGAGTTCGACTGGATCCAGGACTTCGCCGGCAAACTGCCGATGGACGTCATCTCCGAACTGATGGGCGTTCCCGCGGCCGACCGCGACGAGATCCGTCATATGGCCGATATGGTCATGCACCGCGAGGACGGGGTCACCGATGTGCCGGATACGGCGATCGAGGCCTCGCTGAATCTGGTGGTCTACTACGCGGACATGGTGGCCCGGCGGCGCGAGAATCCGTCCGACGACCTCACCTCCGCACTGCTCGACGCGGAGATCGACGGTGACCGGCTCACCGACGACGAGATCATCGGCTTCATGTTCCTGATGGTGGTGGCCGGGAACGAGACCACCACCAAACTGCTGGGCAACGCGCTGTACTGGGCCGGTCGCAACCCGCAGGAGTACGCCAAGGTCGTGGCCGATCCGGAGCGGGTATCGGACTGGGTCGAGGAGACCCTGCGTTACGACACCTCCAGCCAGATCGTCGCGCGGACCGCCACCGAGGACCTCGAGTACCACGGCCGGGTGATCCCGGCCGGGTCGAAGGTGCTGCTGCTGATCGGTTCGGCGAACCGGGACGCCGAGGTTTTCGACGATCCCGACAGCTACGACCTGGACCGCGCCGAGAAAGGCAATCTGGCCAGCTTCGGCGCCGGCGTGCACTTCTGCCTCGGCGCCCATCTGGCCCGGCTGGAAACCACTGTCGCGCTCAGCGAATTCGCCGCGCGCGTGCAGTCCTACCGGGTGCACGAAAACGAATTCGAGCGCGTGCACTCGAGCAATGTGCGGGGCTTCGCCAAGCTCCCGATCTCCGTGGAGGTGCGGTAATGCCCCGGTTCGAACCCCATCCCGAGAAGCGGCCCACCATCGTGGCCGGCGCGTCGTCCGGTATCGGCGCCGCCACCGCGGTGGAACTGGCCGCGCAGGGACATCCGGTCGCGCTCGGCGCGCGCCGCGTGGAGATTCTCGAGGAGCTGGCCGGCAAGATCCGCGCCGACGGCGGAACCGCGTTCGCGCACCGGCTCGACGTCACCGATCAGGCCTCGGTGGACGAGTTCGTCGCCGCGTCCGAAGCCGCGATCGGCCCCACCGAGGTGTTGATCTCCGGGGCGGGCGATATCGAGTTCGGCCTGCTCCAGGATATGGATCCCGCGGATTTCGCGCACCAGGTGCAGATCCATCTGATCGGCGCGCACCGGATGGCGCATGCGGTGCTGCCGGGAATGCTGGAACGCCGCCGCGGCGATGTGGTGCTCATCAGCTCCGACTGCGCCCCGGCGCCGCGGCCCTGGAACGGCGCCTACAGCGCGGCCAAAGCGGGGGTCGAGGCCATGGTGGGGCAGTTGCGGATGGAACTCGAGGGCACCGGCATCCGGGCCTCGCTGGTCCGGCCCGGCCCCACGGTCACCGGTATGGGGATGAACGCCAAACCCGAGGTCGTGGGCCCGCTGCTGGAATCGTGGCAGTCCTGGGGCCTGGCGCGGCACCCGTACATGCTGCGCGCGAGCGATATGGCCCGCGCGGTCGCGGCGGTCGTCACGACCCCGCGGGGCGCCCATCTGGTGCTGGTCGAGGTGCAGCCCGAGGCGCCGCTGCGTCCGCTGCCGGGTGAAGGAAAGGACTCCTGATGACAACCGCACTGCCCCCTGGTTTCGATTTCACCGACCCCGGCCTGTGGGAACAGCGCAGCCCGGTCGAGGAATTCGCGCTGCTGCGCAAAACGGCGCCGGTCTGGTGGAACGCCCAGACCGATGAGGCGTCGGGCGGTTTCAACGACGGCGGGTACTGGGTGGTCAGCACCCTCGAGGACGTCAAGGAACTATCGCGTAACCCGGAGCGCTACTCCTCGCAGCAGAAGGGCTCCATCGTCCGGCTGCCCGGGGACATCACACCCGATCAGATGGCGCTGACCGGCGCCCTGCTGGTGAATATGGATCCGCCCAAGCATTCCAAGGTGCGCCGGATCGTCGCCAAGGGGTTCACGCCCCGGGCGGTGGAAGGTCTGCGCGACGCGCTGACCGAGCGCGCGCACCGGATCGTGCACGAGGCGAAGAAATCCGGCGGCGGTGATTTCGTCACCCAGGTCGCCTGTGAACTGCCCCTGCAGGCGATCGCCGAACTGCTCGGTGTCCCGCAGGAGGATCGGCGCAAGGTTTTCGACTGGTCCAATCAGATGCTCAACTACGACGATCCCGAGTACGGCGACCCCACGGTCGCCTCGGCCGAGATCCTGGGCTACGCGTGGAATATGGCCGAACAGCGGCGGGGGTGTCCGGCCGACGATATCGTCACGCAGCTGGTCAACGCCGATGTCGACGGCGACGGGCTGGCCTCCGACGAGTTCGGGTTCTTCGTGATCCTGCTGGCCGTGGCCGGGAACGAGACCACCCGTAACGCCATCACCCACGGGATGAAGGCCTTCGTGGACAATCCGGAACAGTGGGAGCTCTACCGGGAGCAGCGTCCGCGCACCGCCCCGGACGAGATCGTGCGCTGGGCCACCCCGGTGACCGCGTTCCAGCGCACCGCCACCGAGGATCATGTACTGGGCGGGCAGGAGATCAAGGCAGGTCAGCGGCTCGGATTGTTCTACAGTTCGGCCAATTTCGACGAGGCCGGTTTCGAGAGCCCGTTCTCCTTCGACATCCTGCGCGACCCCAATCCGCATGTCGGTTTCGGCGGCACCGGTACCCATTACTGCGTGGGGGCAAATCTCGCCCGGCTCGAAATCGATCTGATGTTCAACGCGATCGCCGACGCCATGCCCGACCTGCGGTCGGTCTCCGATCCGGTACGGTTGCGATCGGGGTGGATCAACGGAATCAAGAGTTGGCAGGTGCGCTACGAATGAACGTCCGAGATATTCCGGTGAACACGCTGGCCGGTGCGCAGACCACGCTGGGCGACCTGGTGGGCGACCGGGCGGTGCTGCTGGTCAACGTCGCGTCCAAATGCGGGCTCACGCCGCAGTACACCGGCCTCGTCGAACTGCAGAAGACCTACGGTGACCGGGGTTTCAGCGTGGTGGGCTTCCCGTGTAACCAGTTCATGGGCCAGGAGCCGGGCAGCGCCGAGGAGATCGAACAGTTCTGCTCCACCACCTACGGCGTGGATTTCCCGCTGCTCGAGAAGGCCGATGTGAACGGCGACGAGAGGCATGCGCTGTACCGGGAGATCGTCGAGACCCCTGACGCCGAGGGCGCGGCCGGCGATGTGCAGTGGAATTTCGAGAAGTTCCTGATCAACCGGGACGGAACGGTGGCCGGCCGGTTCCGCCCGACCATCACACCGGATGCGGACACGCTGGTCGCGGCTATCGAGAAAGCTCTCTGACACGTGCATTGAGGACCTATGATCAAGGCTCGTTCACCGGCCCGTGGTGAACGGGCCTTTTTCACTTTTACCTGCGAAAACATCAATGCTGCGCGAGATCCGGACCCATCTGGCGAAAACCGCCCGTCCGGCCTGAATCACCCATAACATGGACAGCTGTCTGGACATAATTCCGGTCTAGTTCGGCACGCCGGGGTGCCGAACGTCGCAAGGCAGGTGACTGGTGGTACCCATACGCACCGACGAACGCACGGCGCTGCGCACGGTCTGGGACTTCGCGCGATACAAGCTGGCCGCGCTGGCCATGGTCCTGGTGCTCGTCGCCGCGGTGGCCGTCTCGCTGACGATGTTCTTCGGCGGTTTCAGTCCGGAGAAGCAGGTGGCGGTGGTGGTACCGCGCAGCGGGCTGGTGATGGACCCCGACGCCAAAGTGAAATTCCGGGGCGCGCAGATCGGCCGGGTGGGCACGGTCGAATCCGAGAACGGGCAGGTCCGCCTGGAACTCGACCTCGACCCCGGTCTCATGGGGCTCGTCCCCGGTAACGCTCTCGTGGATATCCGTTCCACCACGGTGTTCGGCGCCAAATACGTGAACTTCGTCGAGCCCGCCGACCCCGCGGGCCGGTTGCAACCCGGTCAGGTGCTGCGCGGCGAATCGGTGACCGTCGAGTTCAACACCCTGTTCGAGCGGCTCACCGAAGTCCTGGAGATGGTCGAACCGGCCAAACTCAACGCGACCCTCACCGCGCTGGGCACCGCCCTGCAGGGCCGCGGTGACGAACTCGGGGACCTGCTGGTGGACGCCGACCGGCTGCTGCGTGAGATCAATCCGAGCATCCCGGCGCTGCGCCACGATTTCCAGGCCGGCGCCGCGGTCACCAACCTCTATGCCGATACCGCGCCGGATCTGCTGCGGACCGTGGACAACGCGACCGCCCTCAGCGGCACTCTCACCGATAACGAGCAGAACTTCGACGCGCTGCTGCTGGACACCATCGGCCTGGCCGACACCACCGGTGCGGTGCTGACGGAGAACGAACAGAACCTCGGCACCGCGCTGGACCTGCTGCGACCCACCACCGAACTGCTCAACACCTACAAGCCCACGCTGACCTGTGTCATCGGCGGTCTGGCCAAGGCGATGCCGCTGGCCGAGGATCTGTTCGGCGGGCGTAACCCGGGCGCCTCGTTCAACGCCAGCTTCATGTACGGCGCCGAGGCCTACCAGTACCCCAACGATCTGCCCAAGGTGAACGCCACCGGCGGGCCGACCTGTGAGGGAGTGCTGGACCGGGTGCCCGGAAGTCACGCCGACTATCTGGTGACCGACACCTCGGAGGTGCATCCGTTCATCCCGTCGACCAGGATCTACCAGAACCATCCCACGGTGTTCGAGTTCCTGTTCGGGAGTCTGCCGGGGATGCGCTGACCTGCTCGATCAGCGCTGTGGGTCGGGCTGCCCCGGACCGCGCCGCACACACATCACCCCGCCGCACGGTTTATCGGTGAGCCCGGCCGGGTTCGGATGGACCGTGGGACGGCGATGCGCGGGGGCGCGCAGTTCGGCCCTGCTACGTCCCCGGGGCGCCGTGGGCGTACGCCGCCGCCTCAAGCGAGGCTCCCCGGGAAACGCCGGATGCGGTCGCTGCCGGGGTTGGCCACCGGGTCATTCGGGGTATCGACGGGCAGATCGGTCGGTGGCCGGTAGTTCATGGGCACCAGTGTGGCCTATCCGCCGCGGGCCCGCAGCACTCGGGTTCATCCCGGCGCCCCGGCCGTGCAGCGGTCCGCGGCCGCCCGCCCGGCACCCGGCGAAGTGTCCGCCCCGGCCGCACGGCCGGGGCGGAACACCGGCGGTGTGACAGCTCACGAGGCGAGGCGGCGCGGTTGATCGATCACCGAATAGTGCTCCGCGTTACCCGTGATCACCGTGCTGGTACGTCCGTCCACGCCCACGGGGATATCGCCGGCCAGGGTGATACGGGTGAGCCGGCGGGGCTGGTCGTCGTAATCGTTGACTGCGTAGTGCTGGGTCGCGCGGTTGTCCCAGATCGCCACATCGCCCGGCGCCCAATCCCAGCGCACCGTGTTCTCCAGCCGGGTCACCCGATCCTGGAAGAGCCGGAAAAGGGTCTGCGATTCGGTGCTCGAGAAACCGGCGAAATTCTTCACGAAATGACCGAGCAGCAGTGCCCGCTCGCCGCTCTCCGGATGGACGCGCACCACCGGGTGCTCGGTTTCGTACAGGCTCGACTCGAATTCGGCGCGGTGCTCGCGGGCCTTGGCGCCGGGCTGCTGACCGTGCCGGCCCACGTAGTCGTAGACATTGGTGTGCACCGCGCGCAGGCTCTCGGCGAGTTCGCGCAGCGGTCCCGGCAGCGAATCGTAGGCGGCCACGGTGGAGGCCCAGGTGGTGGAACCGCCGTACGACGGCAGCGTGACCGCCCGCAGGATCGACGCCTTCGGGATGCGGTCCACGAAGGTCACATCGGTGTGCCAGCTGTTGGCGCTGCCGTACTCGGAGTCGATGGCCAGGGATTTCTCACCGTGCGAGGTGACGGTCGGATGCGGTGTGGTGGGGCTGCCGAGCAGTTCGGCGAATTCGTACTGACCGTCCTCGGTCAGCTGATCCTGATCGCGGAAGAAGATCACCTTGTGCTCGACCAGCGCCTTGCGGATCACCTCGACGACCGCCGGACCCAGGTCGCCGGCGAGGCGGACCCCGTCGATCCGTGCTCCGATCCGGGAGCCGAGCTTGACCACGGAGGGCAGGGTGGCGGGGAGAGTGGCTTCGGTCGTCATGGGCACCTCACGGGTTGGGCGAGCGGATGTTTTCGCAGTCCCGAGCACACCATCGCGCCCGCTCGCCGAACAGATTTGCGGTCGCGCTGATCACAACGAGTGCCGCCTGCCCTCCGCTATCCGAGGTGTTCGCGCAGGTACGCCAGATCGTCGGCCATACCTTCGCCCGGGGTTTCCAGGACCACCGGGGCGTCGGCGGTACGGCACACCTCCGCGAGCAGTTCCGGGTCGATGGTGCCGGAGGCGAAATTGGCATGCCGGTCGGCGCCGGAATCGAACGCGTCGCGCGAGGAATTGAGATGCACCAGGTCGATGCGGCCGGTGATCGCGCGGATCCGCTCCACCACGCCCACCAGTTCCTCTCCGCCCGCCCAGGCGTGGCAGGTATCCAGGCAGAATCCGGCGCCGTACTCGCCGACCGCGTCCCACAGCCGGCCGATATTGTCGAAATGCCGGGCCATCGCGTGATTACCGCCCGCGGTGTTCTCGATCAGGATCGGTACCGCGAAGCCGCCCTTGTCCTGCTGGCGTTCGAAGAGTTTGCGCCAGTTGTCGAACCCGGTCTCCATCTCCTCGTCGGACCGGACATGGCCGCCGTGCACGACCAGCCCGAACGCGCCGATCTCCGCGGCGGCCTTCGCCTGCTGGGCCACCGCGTTGCGCGACGGCATCCGCAGCCGGTTGTTGGTACTCGCCACATTGATCTGATACGAGGAATGCACCACCACGTCGATCTCGCTGGCCAGGATCTGTTCGGTGGCCGGATGCGGCTTCGGTTTATCCCAGCTCTGCGGGTCCACCACGAACAGCTGGATGACATCGGCACCGAGTTTCTCGCCGTACCCGATCGGGTCGCTGTCCATTCGGACGTGTGCTCCAATGCGCATACGGTCAGAGTATCGGCCCGCACCGACAGCCGGCCCGGGTGTTGCGGCCGGGCGGTGCGGGAAGATACACCGGTAGAATCGTGAACGACCCGACGAGGGGGAAATCGGCGATGCTCCAGCCTGGTGACGACTTCGCGGGCTATGCCATCCGGCGGCGGCTCGGTGTCGGGGGCATGGGCATGGTCTTCCTCGCCAGGCATCCCCGGCTGCCGCGGCTGGTGGCATTGAAACTACTCAACCCGGAGCTGTACTCCGACAGGGAGATCCGGCAGCGCTTCGAACGCGAATCCGAACTGGCGGGCCGGCTCGAGCATCCCAATATCGTCACCGTGTACGACCGGGGCGCCGAGGGCAGACAACTCTGGATCTCGATGCAGTACGTACCGGGATCGGACGCCTCCCTGGTGGATCTGCACGTTCTGGACCCCCGCCGCGCTGTGCAGATCATCGCCGATACCGGTATCGCCCTGGACTTCGCGCACGCCAACGGTGTTCTGCACCGCGATGTGAAACCCGGCAACATCCTGCTCGCGAAACCACCGATCGGGCAGCCGGAACGGGTGCTGCTCACCGATTTCGGGATCGCCGGAGTGCGGGACGCGGAAACGACCATCGCGGCCGCCGACACCATCACCGCGACCCTGGCCTACGCCGCCCCCGAGCAGCTCACCGGCGCCAAACTCGATCACCGCGGCGACCAGTACTCGCTCGCGTGCACCCTGTTCTGGCTGCTCACCGGGGCGGGGCCGTACTCCGGCAAGAACCCCGCCGAACTCATCCAGGCCCATCTGACGGCGCCGATTCCGCGGGTCGGCCGGATCCGGCCGGGCCTGCCGCCCGCGCTCGACGAGGTACTGGCCCGCGCGCTGGCCAAGAACCCCGCCGACCGGTTCCTCAGCTGCGCCGAATTCTCGGTGGCCGCACAACAGGCGGTGCGCGGAGCGGCGCCCCGGGGCCCACGAGCGCCCGGCCCCGGAGTGCGGTTACGCCCCGATCCGCGGTACCCGGCGCCGTGGCGGGGCGGGCCGCCGGCGTACGGCTCCGGTGAGTTCGGACAGCCCGGGACGCGGGGTGCGCCCGCACCGCCACGGTCCACCGAGTACCGGCAGCCGGGAGCGGTACCGCCGCGTCATCCCGCCGGCGACCACGGGCAGCCCGGTCCGGGCGGCCGGCGGTCCGGACCCGGTGACCACCGGCAACCGAACGCCGGTTCGCCCCGGCCCGCGTCGAGCGAGTTCCGGATGCCGGGCCCGGGGGTGCGCCGGCCGGCCGCGCCGAGCACCGCCTACCAGGTGGGCGGTCCCGGGCCGCACGGGAACCGCCGCCCCGCCGATCCGCACCGCCCGGCACCGGCCGATTCGGCGATGATCGACCTGCCGGCCTTCCCGCGGCGCCCCGGTGTGCCCGGTACGCCCCCGCACCCGGGCGGCCATCCATCGGAATCAGGGGGCCCGCCCGGTGGTTCAGATGGGCCGCCGCCGGGTGGAACAGGTGGTCCGCCGCCGAGCGGTTAGCGCTGCCCGCGTCGGGTGAGCCCGGCGCCGGATGGTCGGTCCTGGCCCGCCCGCGGATGGTTGTTGTGCTCGCCTCCAGATGGTTGTTGTGGCCTTGCCGCGGGCGGTCGGGGTGGCCCGCCTACGGTGGCCGGGCGGCTCGCCTCCAGATGGTTGGGCGGCTCCGTGGTGTGGTTGGGGCGGCTCGCCGCTGGGCGGTTGGGGCGGCTCCGTCGGGTGGTTGGGGCGGCCCGGCGCCGGGCGGTTCGGGCGGCCCGCCGCCGGACACCTGGGCCGCGCTGTGGCGGCGGCCGGACGGCGCCCGACCGGCGTGGATGGCGTACGCGTAGCCGTCGTGTTGCGGGCGGGTACGCGGTCCGGTGAGAACCCTCGGCGAGATAACGACTGCTGCTATGGTTTCGATGATTTCGCGTGTCCGGACCGATACGGTCCGACCACGCTTTTCGTCTATGCTTGCGCGCCGGTGGGTCCCGGTGGCGGGGCGGGAATTAGGAGCAACCATGCTGGCCAACGGCGATGTCTTCGCCGGCTATGTCATCGACCGGCAACTCGGCCGGGGTGGGATGGGCTCGGTCTACCTGGCAAAACATCCGCGACTGCCGCGGATGACGGCACTCAAGCTGCTGAACCGGGAAATGTTCTTCGACAAGGAGGTGCGCGCCAGGTTCGAGAGGGAGGCCGACCTGGTAGCCCGCCTCGATCACCCCAATATCGTCACGGTCTACGACCGCGGGCTCGAGGACGAGCAGCTGTGGATCTCGATGCAGTACATCGATGGTATCGACGCCGCGTCGGTGGATCCGCAGAAACTGCCGCCCGAGCGGGGGGTGCAGATCATCGCCGAAACGGCGGCCGCACTCGATTACGCCCACGGTATGGGAGTGATGCACCGCGACGTCAAACCGGCCAATATCCTGCTGGCCCGTTCGACCGGCGGACGCGGTGAACGCGTCTACCTCACCGATTTCGGTATCGCGCGGTTGCGCGATGACACCGGGCACCTCACCCAGACCGGCACCTTCACCGCCACCCTGGCCTACGCGTCGCCCGAACAGCTCACCGGCGCGGACCTCGATCATCGCTCGGACCAGTACTCGCTGGCCTGTTCGCTGTACTGGCTGCTCACCGGTAGCGGTCCGTTCACCGCGACCAACCCCGCCGGGGTCATCCAGGGGCATCTGCAGTCGCCGCCGCCCTCGCTGAGCGCGGCCCGCCCCGAGCTGCCGCCGTCGCTGGATTCGGTGCTGGCCAAGGCCATGGCGAAACGTCCCGACGACCGTTTCAGTTCGTGTACCGAATTCGCCGAGGCCGCCAAACAGGCGCTGGCCTCGCCCAGTTCGCCCGGTATCCCGCAGGCGCTGCCGCCGACCGGAGTGGCGCCGACCTATCAGTCCAACGCCGGATATCCCAGCGGCGTGAACCAGTACCCGAGTACGTCCGCGCCTCAGCCCTACGCCGGTACGCAGGCGCAGCCGTACACCGGCGGCGCCCAACAGGGTCAGCCCTACACCAGTGGCGCCCAGCCGGGACAGCCGTATCCGTCGGGAATCCAGGGACAGCCGCACCAGAGCGGTGCCCAGCAGGGTCAGCCGTACCAGAGCGGCGCTCAGCAGGGTCAGCCGTACGGATCGGGGGTCCAGGGTCAGCCCTACCCCGCCACCCAGGGCTACACCAATCAGATGGGTCAGCCATACGGCAGCGGCGGTTACACCCAGCCGAGCAACTACCCGCAGCCGATGCGGCAGGTTTCGCCGGGCGGGCCGCCGCCGGCCAAATCGAACACCGGGCTGATCGCCGCGATCTGTATCGGTGTCGTGGTGCTGGTCGGCATCGTCATCGGTGTGGTCGCCGTGGCCGGTAGCGGCGGCAGTGAAGGGCCCACCGAAACCACGGCCGGCACCAGCCCCCAGACCAGCGTCGCCCCGGTCCCCGCGACAGCGGATTCGATCAGCCAGGAATTCCCCGGACTGGTACCCGCCACCACCGCCGAGGAAATCGGCTACAACGGGGCCAAATGCTGGGAAACCGACAACAGCTATACGCCCAGCCCCGACGACGGCGAACCGGACTTCGGGAAATGGGCCTGGCAGTGGCGTTGCTACGGGGGCGCCGACAACGAGGATCCCTTCTACCGGATCTACGCCTACAAAACCCCCGCCGAGGTGGACTCGGTGGTGAAGAGTCTGCCGGCGACCGCCGAGAAGTCGAACGACACCAGCGGCGGGCGCACCTACACCAACTACAAATGGGACAGCGACGGCCCGAAGATGGTCACCGTGTTCACCAACCATCCGGAGCGGGGCCAGTACATCATGTACACCGACGGCATCGTGGGCACCATCGACGAGATGCTGACCTGGTGGAAGGCGGCTCCGCTGAACTGAGCGGCCGCTGCCCGGCGCCCGCATCGCGGTGACGGTACGAGCGAGCGCGCACCCTTACCCGGGTGCGCGCTTCTCGTATCCCGGCCCGGTCGAGCGGTCCCCACCAGGGGATGAGTACCCGCAGCGGTGCGCCGGCCGTTCCCGCCGCTCCGGGTGGCCTCCGGTGTCATCCGCCGCGCGTAGCCCGCGCCACCCCGGGGCCTACCCCGGGTCAGGGCGATCCCGGATGGCGCCGCTCGCCGCGGCCCGACAGACTGGACCCATGACTGCTCACGCTGTCGAAGCGGACTCGGCCGGGCCCGCCTCCGCCGTCGCCGCCGGCGCCCTCGAACTGACCAAGGTCTACGGATCCGGAGACACCCGGGTCACCGCGCTGGATGCGGTATCCGTCGATTTCGCCCGCGGGGAGTTCACCGCGATCATGGGGCCGTCGGGTTCCGGCAAATCGACGCTGATGCACTGTCTCGCCGGGCTGGACGAGGCCAGTTCCGGTGCCGTGCGTATCGGAGACACCGAACTCACCGACCTGTCCGACAAACAGATGACCGCCCTGCGCCGCGACCGCGTCGGATTCGTATTCCAGGCGTTCAACCTGGTGCCGACCCTCACCGCGCTGGAGAACATCACCCTGCCACTCGATATCGCCGGCCGGACCCCCGACTCCGAATGGCTCGAGACAGTGCTCAAACGGCTCGGCCTCACCGACCGGCTCGGGCACCGGCCCAGCGAACTGTCCGGCGGCCAGCAGCAGCGGGTGGCCTGTGCGCGGGCGCTGGCCGGAAAACCGGAGATCATCTTCGGTGACGAACCCACCGGCAACCTGGATTCCCGCTCCTCCGGCGAGGTGCTCTCGATCCTGCGCGCCGCGGTGGACGAATTCGGTCAGACCGTGGTCATCGTCACCCATGAGCCCACCGCCGCCGCCTACGCCGACCGGGTGATCTTTCTCGCCGACGGCCGGATCGTCGACGAGATGCGCGACCCGACCGCGGATAGTGTGCTGGACCGGATGAAGGCACTGGAGGTCCGGTGACCGGCGCAGGTACGCAGGTTCGCGCCGGCCGGGTAGCGGGATCCTCCCGCGCGATTCAGGAGGGGCGGTAGTGGCCGCACACCCCATGCGCAGGGTCGCACTGCGCAATCTCGCCGCACACAAGGTCCGGTTGGTACTCACCCTGCTCTCGGTGGTGCTCGGCACCGCCTTCATCTCCGGCTCGTTCGTCTTCACCGACACCCTGCAGCGCACCTTCGACGGGATATTCGCCAACGAGGCCAAAGGTGTCGATGTCCGGTTGAGCCCGGAGGAGCGGCAGTCGCCGGGGATCCCCCAGGACGTGGCGGACCGGGTGGCCGCCATGGACGGCGTGCGGACGGTGGCGCCGGGTATCGAGGGTTCGGTGGTTCTGCTGGACCCCACCGGCAAGAAAGCGATACAGACCGGCGGCGCCCCCAGCTGGGGTCAGGCCTATATGCCGCCGGACCGGGCGGTCGCCGAACCCGATCCGTTCGTGGCGGGCACCCCGCCGGCCGAACCGGGGCAGATCGCTCTCAACTCCGGCGCCGCCGAACGCGCCGGACTCTCGCTCGGGCAGACCACGAAGGTGCTGGTGCCCTCGCACGGCGGTCCGATCGATGTGACGCTCACCGGCATCTACGCGCCGCCCTCGGACACCGGTGGGTTCATCGGAGTCCAGTTCAGCGAAGCGCAGGCCCGCGAGTTGTTCACCGACGGCTCGCACGTGGCCTACCTGGATATCGATGCCGCCGACGGTACTTCCGCCGATACGCTGCGGGACCGGTTGTCCATGCTCTATCCGGATTACAAGGCGCAGAACGGCGACCAGGTCCGCGCGGAGATGGCGGCCGAGATCTCCGAGGCGCTGAACTTCCTGAACTACTTCCTGCTCGCGTTCGGCGCGATCGCGCTGATCGTCGGCACCTTCATCATCTACAACACCTTCTCGATGCTGGTGGCGCAGCGCCTGCGGGAACTGGCGCTGCTGCGCGCCGTCGGCGCGAGCAGCGGGCAGGTGGGCCGCTCGGTGGTCGGCGAGGCACTGATCGTGGGCATCCTCGGCAGCATCCTCGGGTTGCTGGCCGGTATCGCCCTCGCCTACGGCCTGGCCGCCGTCCTGAACACCTTCGACCTGGGGTTGCCGACCGGACGGATGACCGTGCTGCCCCGCACGGTGCTGGTGGCCTTCCTGGTGGGGCTGCTGGTGACCGTGGTCAGCGCCTACGCGCCGGCCCGGCGGGCCTCCCGGATCCCGCCGGTGCAGGCCATGCGCGAGGAGTTCGCCTCGGCGGGCGATTCACTGCGCAAGCGGACGATCGCCGGGGTGATGTTGGGGGTCGTGGGAGTCGTCCTGGTGGTGCTGGGCGCCCGCAACACCGGTGGGGGCGCGGCCGCGATCGTCGGGGTCGGCGCGCTGGGCCTGATTCTCGCGGTGCTGTTCGCCTCGCCCGCCCTGTCGCGTCCGGTGCTCGCCGGGCTGGGCTGGTTGATCCGGCCCTTCGGCTCGGTCGGGCGGATGGCGCGCAACAACGCGATCCGCAATCCGCGCCGCACGGCCGCCACCGCGTTCGCGCTCACGCTGGGCCTGATGCTGGTCACCGCCATCGGGATGCTCGGCGAGTCCGCCAAGGTGAGTATCTCGCGGTTGGTCGACCAGGGTATCGAAGCCGATTACGTGCTGGCCGGTCCTCCGATGATGGGAGTACCGCTGGGGGCGAGCGTCGCGGTGCGGGAGCAGGTCCCCGAGGCCGCCCAGGTGGTGGGTCTGCGCGGGGTGGCTCTGAAGATCGACGGCGACGACGAATTCGGTACCTCGCCCGACGGCCCGCTGGATCAGGTGGTGAACATCGAGATGGTCGGCGGCGCGCCGACGCTCGGCGATTCGGAGATCCTGCTGGGTGCGGACGAGGCGGAACAACACGGTGTCGGTCCCGGCGACCGCCTCGCGGTGACCACCATGGACGGCACCGAGGTTCCGCTGACGGTTTCCGGGGTATACGCCGATTCGCCGGTGCTGGGGCCGCTGCTCGTACCTTCCGGCGTCTACGAGAAGGCGATGCCGGTCTCCATGCGGACCGACGCCGCGGTACTGATCAAGGGCCGGCCCGGGGCGGACCTGACGACCATGCGCGCCGATCTGGAACGGGCGACCGAGGAATTCGTGATCGTTCAGGTGCAGGACCGCGAGGAATTCAAAGGCGAGAACGCCAAGCAGATCAACAATATGCTGGCGATCCTGTATGGCCTGCTGGCGCTCGCGGTCGTGATCGCGGTGCTCGGAATCGTCAACACGCTGGCATTGTCGGTGGTGGAACGCCGCCGCGAGATCGGTATGTTGCGCGCGGTCGGGACGCAACGGTCCCAGGTGCGCCGCACGATCTACCTGGAGTCGATGCTGATCGCGGTGTTCGGCGCTCTCGTCGGTGCCGTGCTCGGGCTCGGGCTCGGCGTCGGATTCCTGCGCACGCTGCGCGATCTGGGGCTGGACCGGATCGCGGTCCCGTGGGACCAGTTGGTGTACATGCTGATCGGTTCCGCGGTGGTGGGCGTCCTGGCCGCGCTGTGGCCGGCGGTCCGGGCCGCCCGCACGCCACCGCTGGCCGCCATCGCCGACGTCTAGCGTTGTCACCGGCCGGGTCGGCACGACCCGGCCGGATGGACCGGACGGTCCGGCCGGGCCCCGAAAGCCCGCCGAGGACGTCCGCGGCGGTCAACGCGGCTCGGCACCCCAGTGCCGCAGATCGCCCCGATCCAGCGCTTCGGCGAGCAGCTCCGGGAAGCGGTCCGGAGTACAGGCGAACGCGGGCACGCCGAGCGCCGCCAGGGCGGCGGCGTTCTCGCGATCGTAGGAGGGGGCGCCGTCGTCGGACAGCGCCAGCAACACCACCACCTGGACCCCGGCCTCTTTCATGGCATTGATCCGGCGCAGCATCTCTTCGCGGACCCCGCCCTCGTAGAGGTCGGAGATCAGGAAGAACACGCTGTCGGCGGGCCGGGTGATGAGGGTCTGGCAGTAGGCGATGGCCCGGTTGATATAGGTACCGCCGCCGAGTTGCGTGCCGAACAGCACATCGACGGGATCGGCCAATTTCTCGGTGAGGTCCACGATCTCGGTATCGAAGACCACGAGTGAGGTGCGCAGCGACCGCATGGAGGCGAGCACCGCCCCGAACACCGAGGAATAGACGACGCTGGAGGCCATCGAGCCGGATTGGTCGATCGCCAGGATCACATCGCGGTGCACCGCCTGGGCGCGGCGGCCGTAGCCCACCAGCCGTTCGGCGATGATGGTGCGCTGCTCCGGCAGATAATTGGCGAGATTCTTGCGGATCGTGCGGTCGAAATCGATATCGCGCGGTTTCGGCCGTGAGGTCCGCGTGGCGCGGTTGAGGGCTCCGCTCACCGCCGCCACCGTGCGGGAGGCGATCCGTTCCTCGATCTGCTTCACCACCTTGGACACCACCATGCGGGCGGTCGCTTTGGTGTGCTCCGGGATCACCCCGTTCAGGCTCAGCAGCGTGCCGACCAGATGGACGTCGGGTTCGACCGCCTCCATCAGTTCGGGTTCGAGCAACAGTGAAGTGAGGTCGAGCCGCTCCACCGCATCGCGCTGCATCACCTCGACGACGGTCGACGGGAAATAGGTCCGGATATCGCCGAGCCAGCGGGCCACCCGCGGCGCGGAACCGGACAGGCTGCCGGCGCGATCCGAGCCGGAGCGTCCCGCGCCGGAGGGGGAGTCGTAGAGTGCGCCGAGCGCCTTGTCGACCGCGTTGTCCTCGGCGCCGGTGAGCTCGCCGAGCGCCGGGTCCGCCGCGGACCCGAGGACGAGCCGCCAGCGGCGCAGCCGGGTATCGTCGGGGACCCGGCCGGGTGCGGGGGTGCTCATACGGGAACTCCCAGGAGATCGGCGACGGTGCGCAGGACGAGACCGCCGCGCACGGCATCGGTTTCGGTGGCTGCGGGGGCGGCGCCCGGACGATGGTCGCGGACGGCTTCGCCGAGCGCGCGGCGTTCCCCGGATTCGAAGGCGCCGAAGGTGCGCCGCAGCAGCGGCACCACGTCGAGGAACTGTGTATCGGTGAGGCCGGCCAGCCAGGTGTCGATGAGGTTCAGCAGCGACCGGTCGTGTACCAGCACCACTCCGCGCCCGCCCACGAAACCGTCGACCCATGCGGCCTTCGCCGCGGCCGTATGCCCGACCGAGAGCGCGGCCGCCAGCCGCCGCGCGGCCTCGTCGGCATCGAACCGTCCGGCATCGCACAGCAGTCGCACCGTCCGGCCCACCAGCAGACCGTGGACATCCGGGCGTTCCGCCACTCGCGCCAGCGCCGCCAGCCACCGATCCGTGGATTCGGCGTGATCGCGGGTGTGGATCGCCGCGGTGACGGTGTCGAGCCGATCGCGCAGCGTCGCGGCGGTATCGTCGCCCAGCCCGGTGACCGCCGCGGGGAGCCCGGCGCAGATCCGCACCAGCATGCCGTCGGCGACATGGGTCAGGGCGGCCGTATCGGTTCCGCGGACATCGCCGTAGCGCAGCGTGCGCAGCAGTCCGGGGAGCGCGGCCAGCAGGTGGGCCGGATCGTTGTCGAGGGCCGCGGCGGAATCGAGCCGCCGGATGAGGCCGTCGAGTGCGCCCGGCAGATCGGCCAGCAGGGCGAACTCCAGCGCCTCGGTGAGTTCGGTGACACCGCTGCCGGATCGGGCCGCGGTATCGAGCAGTTTCGACTCGGCGGCGGATCGCACCGTGGTACCCCAGCGCGCGGCCTCGATGATCCGGACCGCGAATTCCGGCTGCCAGCACAGTTCCCAGCTCTCCCGGAAGGTGCCGGTGGCGCGCACTGTTCCGGTGACCGGGGTGCCCCAGTGCACGCCCAGGAGCCGGAGCCGGTGCAGCAGCAGGGATTTGGCGATATCGCGTTCTTTGCGCAGGTCGAGGTCCAGGGCGCGGGTCAAGGCCTCCTGCTTCATCCGCAGCGTGCGTATCCGGGCGCGCAGGTCGGCCTCCAGCGGTACCGTCGGCGCGTCGGCCGGTACGGTGCCCAGGGCCTCGCCCACCACGAGTTCGTCGCCGACGAGCCGCAGTACTGTTTCGTCGCCCTCGCACAGCACCGCCCGGGTGGCCTCGGTGACCTCGGACAATCCGGGCAGCGGACGGACGCGCAGTGCCGCCAGGGTGTCGGCGAGCCGGACGGCCTCGATGATGTGCGCGCTGGAGACCGGAAGATCATGACCGCGCAGCAGGCGGGCCACCTTCGTGAGCCAGGACGCGATGGGACGTGCGGTTTCGGTGAACAGATGGTGATACCAGCCGGGCGAGGTCACTCCGGCGCCGTAGCCGGACGCGGCGGCGAGCCGGGAATGGGTCCACGGCACCCAGGTCAGCGTCGCCTTGACCCTGGGCAGCCCTTTGAGCAGGCGCTGGTCGGCGATCGCCGGACCGAGCGGACCACACAGGGCGGGGGCGTGCCAGGCGCCGCACACCACCGCGATGCGGCGGGCGCCGTCGCGGCGCGCCTTGCGCAGCACCTGGCGCATATACGCTTCGCGGATCAGGGTGTGCCGGTCCAGGATCAGCGGTTCCGGGGCGGGGTCGTCCCCCTCGATTCCCGAGCTCTCGGCAGGTTCGACGACCACGCCGGGGGAGGGGTTCATCGCGGCTTCGGAGCCGGTCCCGGTGGCATCTTCGCCGCCGGACGTGGCGTCGGCGGACGGCTCGGCGGCCGCTGCACCGGTCGCCGGTGCGGAGGCCACGTCGGAGCGGACGGAACCCGGGGTCGGCAATCTGCAGCGCCCGCTCGCAGG
>NZ_JBEZYU010000070.1:0-23952 GCF_040638875.1 Nocardia sp. NPDC024068
TGGCGAAGCCACGAGTCTCGAGGGCTGACAGCAGACGCTTCGGGGGCCGAACCCCGCGCGCGCCAGCGCGCCAATAAACACAGCACCTTGGCGGGTGAGGTCACTTCTCTCACCTTGGCGGGTGAGGTCACTTCTCTCACCTTGGCGGGTGAGGTCACTTCTCTCACCTTGGCGGGTGAGGTCACTTCTCCCACCTTGGCGGGCAAAGTCACCTCACTCACCTTCGCGGGCAAGCCTGCTCAAAAGACCTGGGCCGGTTTCGTGATCATGGAAGTGCTAAAACCCCGCAACCCATGGTTGGTGCGCGCACATCGCTCTCCTCCCTCTGGTCGCTGAGTTTTCCGGCTGTGGACCCCAGCGGGAAGCGCTCGGGTCCACCGCTGGTATCCGGCCTGTTATTCCAGGACCAGGACCGCCGAGGCATAGGCCGGGAGCGTGAGGCGCCCATCTTCTATGGTGTGGGCTGTCGGTGCGCCTGTCGGTGCGCCTGTCGGTGTCGACGCATCGACCGAGTACAGCGTCGAGTTTCGGCTGCAGTCACCGACTTCCACGTTCATGGATACGCTTCGTTTGTTCACGAGAATGATGCGGCGCCGCCCGTCGGCGCCGACGACAGCCTGCGCGTGGACGCGAGCGTCCGGGTAGCCGGGCACACCGGTGGTGGTGGGTACGAGACTGTCGCCGGGATGGATACGGTCGACCATGAGCTTCGTGGCGTGATAGCGGGCGTTCGGCTCGCCGGTTTCCCAATCGACCAGCGACACGGCTGGGATCATGCCCGGATAGCCGTTGAACTCGGCGACTCCGAAGAGGTCGATATCGAGTTCGAGGCAGCGCGCCCACAGATAGGTGTGCCAGCTCGCGCTGAGCGCCCAGTACTCGTGCGGGATGACGGGATCCGGGTTCATGATGTCGGAGGGGTAGGTCCCGATCTCGTTGAGGAGCATCTTGGTGCCCGGCGAGAGACGCCGGGCGATAGAGGCGATCAAACGCACCTGTTCGAGGAACCCCTCGCCTTGGGCGAAGAACGTCGTCTCCCACGTGGAAACAGGTGGGTTACCGTCGGGGCCGAACGGGTTGACGATATCGGGCGAGGCGTAGAAGTGGATCGAGAACGCGTCGAGCGGGATGCCCGGCGCGTGATTGGCGGGGTCCAGGAAGTGCCAGAAGTACTCGGGATTGTGGTGGACGTGGCTCAGCGAAAGCCCGATGAATTGCATCTCGGGGTCGAGCGGGCGTAGGCGCTCGACGACCGCGTCGTAGAGGCGGGTGTAGATCTCGGGACTCAGCTGCCGGTTGAGGTCGGGTTCGCAGAGGACTTCCCAATAGGCGAATCGATAGTGGTGGCCCGACTCGTGCCACACACCGTTCTCGTCGTGGAAACCGCCCGCGATGTACCAACTGGCGAGACGGAAGAAGTAGTCGGCGACCTCGGCCAGGGACTCGTCCCGGAATTCGGTGCCGATTTCGTAGCCCCAGTGGATGGTGTCCGGATCGTTGCCGAGCTCGACGTCGTCACCGCCGACGAACATCCAATGCGGGATGGTCGCGAAATTCGCCGTCACGGGGCGCCCTTCGGCGGCATCGACGAAGTCCTCCACGAACGGGTCCAGACTCGTGAAATCCCAGGAGGTCGTCGTCGGTGTGGGCGCCGTGAGGGCAGGTACCGAAACCAGCGGATTCGAGAACCACGGTAGGAAGCGCGCGTAGTCGACACGCAGATCACGCAGCGCGGCGAAGGCGCGGTCATGGCCGGGAGCGCCACGCTCGACGGGTGGTGATGTCCACAGATGCGTCGTCAGGACCGTCCGGACAGGACGACTGTCGCTGGACCAGAGCGGGAGGACAGGGATTGCCGGGGCGTGCACCGGCGGGCTGAGCAGGGAGATGTCGTTCATGGTTCCTTCTCTGGATCGTCCGGATTTGTACATTTGTACGGTACGTACGTGAAGAACATTTGTACAGAACGGATGTGCGGAACATTTGTACAACGGTTTGATAGGGTGCGGAGCATGGGGCAGAAGGAGCAACTGCTGGCAGGAGCGCGTACCTGCATCGTGGAACGTGGCTACGCCAACACCACCGCGCGCGATATCGCGAACGCATCCGGAGCGCATCTCGCCTCGATCGGATACCACTTCGGCACCAAAGATGCCCTGATAAACGCGGCGGTACTCGAAATCATCGAAGAGTGGGGCGAACGCCTGACTCAGGCGGGCTCCCTCGGTGCCGGACCACCCGCGCAGCGTCTGCAACGGTTCATCGAAGGCATCCTCGCCGCCGGCCCCGACGAGCGACGCGTACTCGTCGCCAGCGTGCAGTCCTACGCCCTGTCGGAATTCGTCCCTGAACTGCGCGAACAACTCCGTCAGGTCTATGCCACCGCCCGCCGCGACATCGCCGCGCTCGTTCTCGGCATCGAACGCGACGCCGTAAGCGCCGAACAGGCGGAAATCATCGGTTCCGTCGCGCTCTCCCTCATCAACGGCGCTGTCCTGCAATGGCTGGCCGATCCCACCGACTCGCGCGGCGCGAGCCGAATCGCCGCCGCCGTCTCCGTGCTCGCGTCCCAGCACGCACCATGAAGCCACGCGCCGACGACCCGGCCGGCCCTGGTATGACCGGCGCTCCGGCAGCCGGGATGCGAAGCGCGCTGGTGTGGACCGGTACCCAGGAAGTCGATCCGCGGGAGTGGCGAGACTCAGCTGCGACGGGGCTGCCCGGGCGTGTGCGCGGTAGTGCGCGGCCGGTAGATTCCGGGGCTGTCGGGCGCCCGGATGCGGGTGCGGCGAACAGGTGAGGGAAGAGGTGTTTCGCGCGATGGTACCGGCCGCGTCGATACGGGTCCTGGGACGGATGCTGGTACCGGTGCTGGCGGTGCTGGTGGTCTCCTGCGGTGGGGGCGACGGCGACGAACCGGTGGTGGTGGGGGCGCAGCAGACCGCGGAGTCGCGGGTGCTGGCCGAGATCTACGCGCAGGCATTGGCCCGAACCGGGGTGCCGGCACGGGTCGAACCCGGCCTGGGCGACCGGACTGCGGTGTTCGCGGCATTGGACGCCGGCACGGTGACCGTGGTCGCCGAGCACAATGGCGCGCTGCTGTCCGAATTGAACGCGGGGGCGCAGGCCGCGGATACCGAGAAGGTCACCGAGGAACTGAACGGGTCGCTGCCTCAGGCAACGATCACCTCCGACCCGGCCGACGGCGCCGATTTCGAGCCCCGGGTGCTGGTCACCGACGCCACCGCGCAGCAGCGCGGTATCGACTCGGTGGAGCAGTTGACCGGGCAGTGCCCCACGCTGGTGGCGGGTACCGGGAAGATCCCGGGGTTGCTCGAACTACCGGCGGCGGTGGCCGGGATCCCGGGCTGTGAGTTCGCGTCCACTCAGGCGTTCGAGGATCCCTCCGAGCTCCGGCGGGCGCTGGTGGAGGGCCGGATCCAGGCCGCGGTACTGGGCGGACCCGCCGAATTCCTGCCCGGCGGTACCGACGGTCTGACGGTGCTGTCCGATTCCGATGACGCGATCCGGGCCGAGAATCCCCTGGCGCTGCTGCGCAAAGGGGTGTTGGGTGAGGAGCAGCTGGAAAAGCTGAACTACGTGGCGGGTGAGCTCACCACCGACGAGTTGTGCACGCTGGTGCTGCGCGTCCGCGACGACGGCGGCGATCCCGCCGACCTGGCCCGGACGTGGCTGGACGCGCACGGTCTCTAGCGGCGGCTACGATCGGTCCGGTATGCCCGGAATGTTGGCGTGGCCTGCGGTGTAGTACCCGAGAGTGCGGAGTGACCACGGCATGAGACCGGTCGCGGCTCCCGAGCGACCGAACCGCGGGGAGCCCGGAGTCGCCCGGTGGTGCGGCGGTGGGGCCACACCGTGACAGATCCAGGAACCGGCGCATCCGGCGCCGCTGGGACAGGAATGGAATCTATGCCCACTCAACGTAATCCGTGGCTGGCCTTGGCGGCGCTGGTCGTCGGGTTCTTCATGATCCTGCTCGATGTCACCATCGTGGCGGTCGCCAATCCGGCGATCATGCAGGATCTGCAGGCGGATATCTCCGCGGTCATCTGGGTGACCAGCGCCTACCTGCTCACCTATGCGGTACCGCTGCTGATCACCGGGCGCCTCGGCGACCGTTTCGGGCCGAAGAACATCTATCTGATCGGCCTGACGGTGTTCACCCTGTCCTCGCTGTGGTGCGGACTGTCGGGCGATATCGAAACCCTGATCGCCGCGCGCGCGGTGCAGGGTCTGGGCGCGGCGCTGATGACCCCGCAGACCATGGCGGTCATCACCCGGACCTTCCCGCCCGACGGGCGGGGCGCCGCGATGGGCCTGTGGGGCGCGGTGGCCGGTCTGGCGACCCTGGTCGGGCCGATTCTGGGCGGTGTCCTGGTCGACGGGCTGGGCTGGGAATGGATCTTCATCGTCAATGTGCCGGTCGGTATCGTCGCGTTCGTGCTCGCCGTCTGGCTGGTGCCCGCGCTGCCGACGCATGAGCACAAATTCGACTGGGTGGGCGTCGTGCTGAGCGCGGTTGGCATGTTCCTGCTGGTGTTCGGCATCCAGGAGGGCAACGCCAACGACTGGTCGGCCCGGATCTGGCTGATGATCGCGGCGGGAACCGCGGTATTGGTGGTGTTCGTGGTGACCCAGGCGCGCGGAAAGGGCGAACCGCTGGTGCCGCTGGGCCTGTTCCGCGACCGCAATTTCTCGATGTCCAACCTCGCCATCGCGAGTATGGGGGCCGCGGTCACCGCGGTGATGGTGCCGCTGTACTTCTACCTGCAGGCCGTGCACGGTATGACACCGACCCGCTCCGCGCTGGTCCTGGCGCCGATGGCGATCATCACCGGGTTCGCGGCGCCGGTGGTGGGCAAGATGTACGGGCGGTTCCATCCGCGGCTCTTCCCGACCATCGGATTCTTCCTGTTCGCGGTCTCGGTGGCCTGGTTCGCGCTGGTGATGCGAGATCCGCATGCGAACATCACCTGGCTGGTGGTCGCGGGCGGGGTGGCCGGTCTGTCCAACTCGTTCATCTGGGCGCCGCTGGCGACGACGGCCACCCACAACCTGCCGATCCATCAGGCCGGCGCCGGTGCCGGGGTGTACAACACCACCCGGCAGGTCGGGTCGGTGCTGGGGAGTGCCGCGATCAGCGCGCTGATCGCGGCACGGATGAGCGCCCAGGGGCTGGGCGGTAGCTCGCCCTCGGGTGAGGGGATGGGTATGGGACAGGTGCCCGAGCCCGTCCGGCAGTCGTTCAGCACCGCGTTGAGCCAGTCCACCTTCCTGCCCGCGGCGCTGCTGCTGATCGGTGTGGTCGCTTCGGCGCTGTTCATCCGTAATACGGCGGGTGCCGCACCGTCGGGACCCGCGGAGCCGGAGAAGGCGGGAACGACAACCCGTTAGTGCCCGCGGGCCCGCCGCCACGCGGTGGCGGCCCGCGCCGCCACGGTGGGTCGTCGACGAGAACGGCTCCGGCAGGTACACCTGCCGGAGCCGTTTCGTTGCCGGGTGGATCAGTTGTAGATCTTGTCCACTTCGCCGGCGTACTGCTTCATCACGACGGCGCGCTTGAGCGACATCTTCGGGGTGAGCTCGCCGGTTTCCTGGGTCCAGTCCACGGTCAGGATATTGATCTTCTTGATCTGCTCGGCCTTGGAGACCTTCTTGTTGGTATCCGCGACCGCGGCCTCCACCTCGGCGACCAGCGTCGGATTCGACACCAGATCGGCGACGGCGGTATCGGCGGACACTCCGTTGCGTTCCTTCCAGCCCGGCAGTGCTTCGGGGTCCAGGGTGATCAGCGCGCCGATGAACGGTTTGCCGTCACCGACCACCATCACCTGGCTGATCAGGGGGTGGGCGCGCAGGGAATCCTCGAGCACCGCCGGGGACACGTTCTTACCACCCGCGGTGACCAGGATTTCCTTCTTGCGGCCGGTGATGGTGATGAAACCGTCGGCGTCGATGGTGCCGAGGTCGCCGGTCTTGAACCAGCCGTCCTCGAACGCGTCCCGGGTGGCCTCGTCGTTGCCCCAGTAGCCGCCGAACACCACCGAACCGCGGACCAGCAGTTCCCCGTCCTCGGCGATCTTGGCGGCATGCCCCTCGATCGGCCGGCCGACCGAGCCCACCCGGATATGCCCCGGGGTGTTGACCGAGATGGCGGCGGTGGTCTCGGTGAGGCCGTAGCCCTCGAAGATGGTCAGGCCGATACCGCGGAAGAAATGCCCGAGGCGGGCGCCCAGCGGTCCGCCGCCGGAGACCGCGGCCTGGCAGTTGCCGCCCAGCGCGGCCCGCAGTTTGCCGTAGACCAGCTTGTCGAA
The DNA here is from genome assembly GCF_040638875.1 of Nocardia sp. NPDC024068. Taxonomy (NCBI): domain Bacteria; kingdom Bacillati; phylum Actinomycetota; class Actinomycetes; order Mycobacteriales; family Nocardiaceae; genus Nocardia; species Nocardia sp. NPDC024068. The sequence continues at coordinate 6,336 of NZ_JBEZYU010000070.1, forward strand.
CAGCGCGTGCTTGGCCTGCAGCACCAGACCCGGCCTACCCTGCTCGAGGGCTTCGCTGTACTGGATCGCGGTGGCCGCGGCGGCGTCGAAGATCTTGCCTTTGCCCTCGTCGTGGGCCTTCTGCTTGGCGCCGTTGAACACCTTCTCGAACACCCGCGGCACCGAGAGTACGAAGTCGGGCCGGTGCTCCCCGAACTGCTGCACCAGCGTGCTCCAGTCCGAGGTGTGCGCGACCGTGGCCTTGGCGTCGAACGCGGCCAGCGCCACCGCGCGGGCGAACACATGCGCCAGCGGCAGGAACATCAGCGTCTTCTTGCCGGGCGCGAGGAAGGACGCCATCGCGATCCGGTCGGAGCGCGATTCGGCGTAGAGGTTGGCGTGGGTGAGCATGACGCCCTTGGGCCGGCCCGTGGTGCCCGAGGTGTAGATCAGGGTGGCCGGAGAGGCGGCGGTGACCTGCGCGCGGCGGTCGTGCACCGCCTGGTCGTCGAGTTCGGCGCCGCGCCCGACGAGGGTGTCGATCGCGCCGGACTCGATCTGCAGGGTTTCCCGCAGCTCCGGCAGATCGGCGGGGTCGATCTCGGAGACGACGCCGCGGTGCTTGTCGTTCTCCACGATCAGCAGCTTGGTGGCCGAATCCTGCAGGATCCACTTGGCCTGCTCGGCGGCGGAGCTGTCGTAGATGGCCACGGTGCAGCCGCCGGCGGCCCAGATGGCGAAGTCGAGCACCGCCCACTCGTAGCGGGTTGCGGCCATGATGGCGACCCGGTCGCCCAGCTCGACTCCGGTCGCGATGAGGCCTTTGGCGACATCGGTGACCGATTTCGCGAACTCGGCCGCGCGGACGTCGCGCCAACCGCCGTTCCCGTCGGGGACGTTGAACACGACGGCGGCGGGGCTTTCCTTCGCGTGCCGGAACACGTTGTCGGAATTGTTCGCGTCCTCGGGGATGGTGTAGGAAGCCGGGGCTTCGAACTCGCGCATCATTGCCTTTCCCTGTTTGCTAACTCGTCGGTAATTTACGCCACCTTCGACCGCGGATGGCGGCGGCCACGGGAAAAGCCCTGGTTCAGTCCCCGTGACGGAGGGATACGAGTTCCGATCCGGCCTTCATCCTAAGTCGCGCAGAGGTAGCTCATCGATGGCTTGCCGCAGGAAAACGGCCATTTCGGTCAGCGCGACGGCGGCCGGGCCGACCAGCGCGGCCTGGAGCTGGGCGACATGCCACAGCCCGCGGGTCTCGGTGAACTCGACGGTGACTCCGGCCGCGCGCAGGGCATCGGTCAGGTCGACACACTGCGGATGCAGCAGTTCGTCCACATCGGCCTGGACGTAGACCGGCGGCAGTCCCTCGAGCACGCCGTGCAGCGGCGCGTATCCGGGATCGTGCGGGTCGCCGTCGCCGAGATAGGCCAGGGCGCACGCCCGCGACCACGGGCCGTTCACCACCAGATCCCGGAGGCGTTCCGGGGCCTGGTTCGGGTCGACCCAGGGCGCGATGAGGCCCAGTGCGGCGGGGGTGTACCCGTGTCGCGCGATCAGCCGCTGCGCCAGTGCCAGCGACAGTCCGCCGCCGGCGGAATCGCCGGAGACCGCGATGCGATCGGGCCGGTAGCCGTGCTCGGTGACCAGCTCGAGGAAGGCGGCCTCGGCATCGTCGAGCGCGGCCGGGAAGGGGTGTTCGGGCGCCAGGCGGTAGTCGATCGAGTACACCGGCAGGCCGGTGGCGGCGGCGAGCCGGCCGCACAGCGATCGGTGGGTGGTCAGTGATCCCACCGCGTAACCGCCGCCGTGCAGATACAGCACGGCGGCGGGCTCGCCGGCGCCGGCGCTCCGGGGCGCGAGCCGCTCCGCCGGCCGCCCGCCCAATTCCATCCGGTTCACGGCGACACCCGGTGGTACCGGTTGCAGCACAGAACCGATATCGATCAGGGCGCGCTGCGCCCGCCAGGGCAGGCGGGCGTGCAGCGATACCCGGTACACCGGGCCGAGAACCGCTCGGATCAGCGGCAACGGCAGCGCGAAATCTCGCATCTCTGATTTCTCCCGGTGCGGATCAGGGCAGGAAACGACGTTCGACGGCCACCGAGAGGCGCTGGTAGCCGGAGGCGGCCGTGCGGACGAACAGGTCCAGCAGTTTCGCCTCCCAGCCGATCAGCACCCGGCCGCGTCCCTTGCGAACACCGTCGACGATGGTCTGCGCGGCCATCTCGGGGCTGTGGATCGCGAGGTATTTGTCGAACATCGAGCTGGCTTCGGCGCCATCGATATCGTCGCTGTAGGTCGCATTGCGGGCGACCGCGGTTTTGATACCGCCGGGATGCACGCAGGTCACCTGGACAGGTGCGCGGTCGACCAGCATTTCCTGGCGTAGCGCCTCGGTGAAACCGCGGACGGCGAACTTGGCCGAGTTGTACGCGGCCTGGCCCGGTACCGCGATCAGTCCGAACAGGCTGGAAATATTGACGACGTGCCCGTCACCGGATTCCAGGATGTAGGGCAGGAACGCCTTGGTCCCGTTCACCACACCCCAGAAATCGACATCCATGATGCGTTCGATGTCTTTGAAGTCGGTTTTGACGATATCGCCGTGGTGTGCGATTCCGGCGTTGTTGTAGATCTGGTGCACCACGCCGAAATGCTGTTTCACCGCGTCGGCGTAGAGCAGAACCGCTTCCCGCTCGGCGACGTTGAGGCGATCGGATTTCACCTCCGCGCCCAGCTCTTCGCAACGGCGCACGGTTTCGGCCAGGCCCTCGGTGTCGATATCGGACAGGGCCAGTTTCGCACCCCGGCGCGCCAGGTTCACGGCCAGCGCGCGGCCGATACCGGAGCCGGCTCCGGTGATGACACAAACCTTGTCGCGGAAATAAGCGTCGGTGCTCACGGTGCAGTCACTACTTTCAGATCGGTACGTTCGGGGGCGTCGGCCGCCGTGGTCGTATCGTAGGCGTCGATGTCGAATTTCCTTGTGATGCGTCGGAATTCGAAGGTGAAGTCCGGCCACAGGGTGGTGTTGTTACCGTGCTTGTCCAGATACCAGCTGGCGCAGCCGCCGGTGCTCCACACGCTCTTCACGAGTTTGCGCTGCAGGTCGCTGTTGTACGCGTCCTGTTCTTCGCGCCGCACCTCCACGGTACGCAGACCCTTGCGTTCGACGGTGGCCAGCGCGTCGGCGATGTAGTTGATCTGCGATTCGATCATGTACACCATCGAGGTGTGGCCGAGCCCGACGTTCGGGCCGAGCAGGAAGAACATATTCGGGTAGTTGGCGATGGCCGATCCCTTGTACCCCTGCTGGCCGATCTCGTCGAATACCTCGGTCAGGCTGCGGCCGTCGCGGCCGAAGATCGTCTGATAGGTGGGGGAGTCGGTGACGTGGAATCCGGTGGCGACCACGATCGCGTCGACCTCACGCTCGGTACCGTCGGCGGTGACGATGGAATTCGCGCGGATCTCGGCGATTCCGTCGGTGACCACATCGACATTGTCGCGGTCCAGCGCCGGGTAGTACTCGTTGGAGATCAGCATGCGTTTGCAGCCGATCCGGAAGTTCGGGGTGACCTTCTTGCGCAGTTCGGGGTCGCGGATCTCGAGCTGTAGTTTCGCCTTGGCCAGCGCCTCGAAGCCCCGCATCAGCGCCGGGAATTTGGCCAGGCCGACGACCTGGGTTTCGCGGGCGGCGTAGATGGCGGCCCGGGACAGTCGCTGGACGCCGGGGATGTGCTTGAACGCCAGGCGCTCAGGCAGGGTGTAGGGGCGGTCCAGTCGGGGGAGTAGCCACGGAGCGGTGCGCTGGTAGACGTCTAGATGGGCGACCTTCCCGGCGATGGCCGGCACGATCTGGATGGCCGAGGCGCCGGTGCCGATAACAGCGACGCGTTTGCCGGTGAGGTCGGAGTCGTGGTTCCAGCGGGCGGAATGGAAGATCTCGCCCTCATAGCTGTTGATGCCCTTGATATCGGGCAGGTTGGGCTCGCACAGCGCGCCCACCGCGGACACCACGGTATCGGCGGTGAAGTTGCCCCGGCTGGTGGTGATCTCCCAGCGAGCGGCCTCGCTGTTCCAGTGGGCGCTGGTGACATCGCAGTCGAACAGGTGCTTATCGCGCACGTTGTACTTATCGGCCACGCCCTGGATATAGGCCTGGATCTCGCTCTGGCGGGAGAACGAGCGCGACCAGCCGGGGTTCAGCGCGAACGAGTACGAGTACAGGTGCGAGGGCACATCGCAGGCCGCGCCGGGGTAGGTGTTGTCGCGCCAGGTGCCCCCCACATCGCTGCCGCGTTCCAGTACGAGGAAATCGTCCCGGCCCTGCTGTGCCAGCCGGATGGCGAGGCCGAGCCCGGCGAAGCCGCTGCCGACGATGATCGTCCGCAGATGGCGGGGCCGGTTCGCGACAGCTTTGTCTGTAACCTTGCGACTCATATATTCAGCGTAAGGTCTTATTGAGCCGGAGTCAACAGTATTGAACGGGAGTCAGTAGGGTGGAAGGGTGAGTACGAGCCCGGGAGAAACCGCGAAACGCATTCGACTGAGCCCGGACGAGCGGAGGACCCAGCTGATCACGCTCGGGGTCAAGATGCTCGGCGAGCGGGCCATCGAGGACATATCGGTTAGCGAAATCGCTGCTCAGGCGGGTATCTCCCGGGGTCTGCTGTTCCACTATTTCCCCACCAAACAGGATTTCCAGCTCGAAGTCGTCCGCCATGCCAACGCGGAACTGCTGGCCCGGGTGAGCCCGGATCCCGGTTTGGGCCTGTTCGAGATGTTGCGCGATTCGGTGGGCCGCTATATCGATTACGTCAGCGAGAACCGCAGGTCCTACCTGGCACTGCTGCGGGGGCCCGCCAGTTCCAGCCCGGATCTGGTCGGGCTCGTGGAACAGACCCGGCGGGCCATCGTCGACATCATCCTCACCCAGGTGCCGCTGACCGAGCCGGAGCGGGAACAGCCGCGCCTGGTGCTCGCCCTCCGGGGCTGGGTCGCTTTCACCGAGGAGACCACGTTGTCGTGGTTGCGCGACGAGACCGTCACCCGCGACGAACTGATCGAATTGCTGGTGGAATCGCTGCTGGCGTTGTCGATGGCGGTGAACCCGGCGCTCGCCGCCGCCCTGCAACCCCCGGACCGACCGCCCTCGCTGTGATCTCTCGGCAGGCGAGTGGCCCCCGGAACACTATCGGGCGGTCAGGCTCGCGCGCATGGCCGCGGCGGTGGCGGCGGGGTCGTAGCCTGCCGGGACGCCGTCGACGAGGATGATGTCACCCGCGATATGCCGGGAACGCAGCGGCGCGATCTCGCGGTAGGCGGGGGAGTCCCACCAGGCCCGCGCCTCGGCGATCCCGGGGAATCCGATCATCACGACATGGCCGGGCCAGCTGCCCTCCTTCACCTCGTGCGGTGTCATATGGACGAGGAAATGTCCGCCGAAGGGGTCGAAGGTGCCGGTGAGGCGTTCGATGTACTCGGCGATCTCCGGGTGCGGGGCGGCCTCCCGGAGGTGGGCGATGGCGTAGGCGGTCATGATGTCCTCCGTCGTGGATTCGGTAGCTCCGATCCTGCCGGGCGGACTGTACGAAAACGATTACCCGTGAGGTAATGCGGTCGCTATCGCAGGGCGGTGGCCGGCGCGGCGATCTGGTCGTAGCCGGAAACAACAGCACACCCGGTCGGCGACATCAGCTGCATCCCAGTGCATTCGTGTGCGCGGCGCTTCGCGATCGTGTATCGCGGATCGCGAGATCGTTGCGCCGATCCGGAGGGAGCCGGGATCCGCGGGACGGCGGTCACCGGCGGGATCAGTCCCGCCCGGGCGGGGCATCGGAGGGTGGTTTGACGACGCCGACGAGCGAACTCGCGTTCGCCGCGTACCCTCCTTCGGGTGCGCGCAGGCGGTCGCTGGAGTTGCCTTCGATGGTGTAGATCTGTCCGGTGGCCGGGTCGACGGATCTCACGATTCCCACATGGTCGGGAGTGCCGTCACCCTGCCAATCGAAAATGATCATGTCACCCCGCTCGGCGTTCGCCACGTTCGCGGCCAACCCCATATGTTTGGCGTCGTTCCAGATGGAGGGTACGTAGTCCGGGTTGGTCCAGTTGACCTTGTAACCGGCTTCTTCCCAGGTCCAGGTGCTGAAAGCCGCACACCAGGCGTCGTTGATGTTGTAGGGGGCACGACGGAGAACCCGGTCCTCGTCGTAGTACACCGCGACATTGTTACCGCCTTGCTCGAAAACACCCCGCGCGAGTTCCCCTTCCGCCAATGTGATGATGTCGTCCCGGGTTCCGTCCCCCTTGGTCCAAGTGGCGTTGCTCGCGGCCGGCACCCACGGCGTCCGGCTTCCGGTATCCGGTGCGGCGCCGTAGGGGTTCTGCGGGAGATCCGGCATCCTGTCGTAGATATCCCCGGCGCCGCGCTGCATGCCCGCGTCGGCCTTCTCGATGATGTCGTGCACCTTGTCCACGGCTTCCAGAATCACGCCGAGCAGCCGGTGCTCCGCGGCGGCGGTGAGGTGCAGGCTGCCGTCGGCCCAGCGGATCGTCGCGTGGTCGCCCCCCAGTACGGCGGCGAGATCGTCCACGACCTTTTTCGCGTCCTGGTAAGCCTGATCCGAGAGGTTGAAAGTCGCGATCGAGGCACCGTCGACGTTGTCGTTGTCCTGCCGGAGCCTCTCGGCCTCTTTCTTGATCGCGTCAGTATTCTTCTGGTAGCCGTCGGCCATCACGCCCGCGCCCGGTTCGACCTTCTGGGCACCGTCCTTCTCGAGCTCTCGTCCCTTTTTGCTGAGCAGTCCATCCCTGCCTGCCAGCCACTCGATCATATCCGGCTGGCCGCCCTGGTATCCGGACGCGAAAAGCACGATCGACCGCTGCATGTACTCCTCCGCCGCATCGATCATGGCGTTGAGGAACCCGCTGGCATGCGCGGGATGCGGAAGCGCGATCTCGATATCGTCGAAGGTGGTCGTCATCTACGCCCTCCACCCGGCGCAGCCCCCGACGCTCGCCTGACCCGGGCACTGAACAGCATTCGCAAACCTCATTCAGTGAGAAACGACGGCACATCTCTGTCTGTGCAGTGCACCAATTGTCCGGTATTCCCACCGTTGAGGTGAGCGGTCCGCACTTGGAAAACGCCGACGCCGGGCGTGATCCCGCAAAGGGACCCACGCCCGGCGCCATGCGGGGTGTGTTCGGTTGTTCTCGGCCGGTCAGTCGGTCGGGGCGAAGGCCTCGTCGATGATCTCCGCCTGTTCCACCGCGTGCACCTTGCTCGAACCCGAGGACGGGGCCGACATGGCGCGGCGCGAGATCCGGCGCAGCGGGCCCAGCCGCTGCGGCAGCAGCTCTGGCAGGTTCAGACCGTAGAACGGCCAGGCACCCTGATTCGCCGGCTCCTCCTGGACCCAGGCGATTTCGGTGGCATTGCTGTAGCGCTCCAGGGCCTCGTTCAACCGGAACTTCGGCATCGGGTAGAGCTGCTCGACCCGGACGATGGCGACATCGTCACGCTTGCGCTTGGCCTTCGCGGCGGCCAGTTCGTAGTAGAGCTTGCCGCTGGTCAGCAGGACGCGCTTGACCGCGGCGCGATCGCCGATGCCCTGTTCGTAGGTGGGCTCGTCGAATACCGACCGGAACTTGGATTCGGTGAAATCCTTCAAATCGCTGACGACTGCCTTGTTACGCAGCATCGACTTCGGGGTGAAGACGATCAGCGGACGGCGGATACCGTCCAGCGCGTGCCGCCGCAGCAGGTGGAAGTAGTTCGCCGGGGTGGACGGCACCGCCACCGTCATCGACCCCTCCGCGCACAGCTGCAGGAAGCGTTCGATACGACCGGACGTGTGGTCCGGGCCCTGGCCTTCGTGGCCGTGCGGGAGCAGCAGCACGACCTCGGACAGCTGGCCCCATTTCGCCTCACCGGAGGAGATGAACTCGTCGATGATCGACTGCGCGCCGTTGACGAAGTCACCGAACTGCGCCTCCCACAGCACCAGTGCGTCCGGGTTGCCCAGCGAATAGCCGTATTCGAAGCCGACGGCGGCGTATTCACTCAGTGCCGAATCGTGCACCGCGAACCAGCCCGGGTTCGCGCTGTTGAGGTTGTGCAGTGGGGTGTACTCGGCCGCGGTCTTGCGGTCGATGATCACCGAATGGCGCTGGGTGAACGTGCCACGGCGGGAATCCTGACCGGTCAGGCGTACCGCGCGACCTTCGTCGATCAGGGTTCCGAAGGCCAGCAACTCGGCGAACGCCCAGTCGACCTTGCCCTCGTAGGCCATTTCGCGGCGCTTCTCCAGCACCGGCTGCACGCGCGGATGCACGCTGAAACCGTCGGGCACGTTCAGGAACGCGTCACCGATCCGCTGCAGCACCGATTTGTCGACCGCGGTGAGCACGGTGGACGGGATCTGCTGATCGTCCTCGACCGATTCGCTGGGGCCCTGCGGATATTTCTCCAGTTCGCGGACCTCGTTGAAGACCCGCTCCAGCTGGCCCTGGTAGTCGCGCAGGGCGTCCTCGGCCTCTTTCAGCGAGATATCGCCGCGGCCGATCAGGCTTTCGGTGTAGCTCTTGCGGACACTGCGCTTGGTGTCGATGACGTCGTACATGTACGGCTGGGTCATCGACGGATCGTCGCCCTCGTTGTGGCCGCGACGGCGGTAGCAGATCAGGTCGATGACCACGTCCTTGCGGAACTGCTGCCGGAAATCGACCGCCAGGCGGGCGACCCAGTCGCAGGCCTCGGGATCGTCGCCGTTGACGTGGAAGATCGGGGCACCGATGAACTTGGCGATATCGGTGGAGTACTCGGTGGAGCGGCTGTTCTCCGGTGCCGTGGTGAAGCCGATCTGGTTGTTCACCACGATATGGATGGTGCCGCCGGTGCGGTAGCCGCGCAGACCCGAGAGGTTCAGCGTTTCGGCGACCACACCCTGCCCGGCGAACGCGGCGTCACCGTGCAGCATCAGCGGCACGACGGAGAAGCCCTCCGGGCCGTCGCCCTTGTCCAGCAGATCCTGTTTGGCGCGGGCCAGACCCTCGAGGACCGGGTCGACCGCTTCCAGATGCGAGGGGTTCGCGGTCAGCGAGACCTCGATCTCGTTGTCGCCGAACATCTGCAGGTAGGTGCCGCGCGCGCCGAGGTGGTACTTCACATCGCCCGAGCCGTGCGTGGCGGCCGGGTTCATGTTGCCCTCGAACTCGGTGAAGATCTTCGAGTAGGGCTTGCCGACGATATTGGCCAGCACATTGAGCCGGCCGCGGTGCGGCATACCGATGATCACCTCGTCCAGCGCGTACTCCGCGCACTGGTCGATCACCGCGTCCATCATCGGGATGACGGATTCGGCGCCTTCCAGCGAGAAGCGCTTCTGGCCGACGTACTTGGTCTGCAGGAAGGTCTCGAACGCCTCGGCCGCGTTCAGCCGGTTCAGGATGTATTTCTGCTGGGCGACCGTCGGTTTGACGTGCTTCTGCTCGACCCGCTCCTGCATCCACTCCAGCTGATCGCCCTCGAGGATATGGGTGTATTCCACACCCACGTGGCGGCAGTAGGAGTCGCGCAGCACCGACAGCACATCGCGCAGCTTCATCCGCTCTTCGCCGTGGAAGCCGCCGACGTTGAACACCCGGTCCAGATCCCACAGGGTGAGCCCGTGCTGGGTGACGTCGAGGTCGGGGTGGCTACGGAACTTGTCCTTGACCAGCCGCAGCGGATCGGTATCGGCCATCAGATGACCGCGGTTGCGATAGGCGGCGATCATCTCCAGCACACGAGTGCTCTTGTCGACGCCGCGTTCTTTGACGTCCTTGCGCCAGCGGATCGGCTCGTAGGGCACGCCGAGACCGTGGAAGATCTCGTCGTAGAACTCGTCCGCGATCAGCAGGGAGTGGATGGTGCGCAGGAAATCGCCGGACTCGGCGCCCTGGATGATGCGGTGATCGTAGGTGGAGGTCAGCGTCATGAGCTTGCCGATGCCGATATCGGCGATCCGCTCGTCGCTCATCCCCTGGAACTCCGCCGGGTATTCCATCGCGCCGGCGCCGATGATCGCGCCCTGGCCCTGCATCAGCCTCGGCACCGAGTGCACGGTGCCGATGGTGCCCGGGTTGGTCAGCGAAATCGTGACGCCGCTGAAATCCTCGGCGGTCAGTTTGCCGTCCCGGGCGCGGCGGACGATGTCCTCATAGGCGGTGTGGAACTGCCCGAAGGTCATATCCTCGCAGCCCTTGATGGCGGCGACCACCAGCGAGCGGTTCCCGTCTTTCCCGGGTAGGTCGATGGCCAGGCCCAGGTTGGTGTGGGCGGGGGTCACCGCGTTCGGCTTCCCGTCGACCTCGGCGAAATGCCGGTTCATATTCGGGAAGGCCTTCACGGCCTGCACGATCGCGTAGCCGAGCAGATGGGTGAAGGAGATCTTGCCGCCCCGGGTGCGGGCGAGATGGTTGTTGATGACCAGCCGGTTGTCGATCATCAGCTTCGCCGGCACCGCACGCACGCTGGTGGCGGTCGGGATGGACAGCGACGCCGACATATTCTTGGCGACCGCCGCCGCGGCACCGCGCAGCACCTTCTTCTCGTCGGCGGCCGGCTGCGGCTTCGGCGCCCCCGAGGTGGGCGCCGCGTTCGAGGTCGGCGCGGGGGTGGTCTGCGGGGCACGCTTCTGCTGCGCGGCCGCCGAGGTCTTGGCTGCCGCGCTCGCGGGCGCGGCCGGCTTCTCGGCGGGGGTGGCGGGCTTCGCCGGGGCGGGCGTGGTGGCCCGGGTCTTGACGGAAGCGGCTTCGGCCGGCGCCGGGGTCGGAGCGGAATTCACCGGTGCCGCGGCCGACGCCGGAGCGGCCTGAGTGTTACCGGAATCACCGGGGGTCTCGGGGGTGTAGTCGGCGAGGAACTCGTGCCAGCTGGCGTCGACCGAGGATGGATCCTGTTTGAACTTCTGATACATCTCGTCGACCAGCCACTGGTTCTGACCGAACTGGGATTTTGAGCTGCTCACAGCAGGTGTTCGCCTCATTTCGTTCTTCGCGCTGCGACGTTTGTGACGTGCCCGGCACCGGGGATCGGTGGGTGGGTACCCGATACGCCCTCTGACGAGGATATGCCCCCGCGCACATCGGCTCCGTCACGGACCTCCGGACTACCCCGACCTCATTGTTGACGACTCGTCCTCGTCCGAGAATATTCCTTCGGTCGCGCCGGCCGCTGTCCAGAGGCGGGCATAGTCGCCGCCGGCCGCCAGCAGCTCGGCGTGGGTGCCCGTTTCCGCGATGCGGCCGCCCGCCACCACCGCGATCCGATCGGCACGCGCCGCGGTGGCCAGTCGGTGTGCCACCACCACGGTAGTCCGGTCCCGCGCGAGGGACCCGGTCGCGGCCAGGACTTTTTCCTCGATATCCGGGTCGAGGGTGGCGGTGGCCTCGTCGAGGAGCAGGACATCGGGTTCGACGAGCTGGGCCCGGGCCAGCGCGATCAGCTGGCGTTGCCCGGCCGACAGCCCCCGGCCGCGTTCGCCGACCGGACGGTGCATGCCGCCGGGCAGTGCCGCGATCACCTCGGCCGCGCCGACCGCTCGAGCGGCCGCGGCGATCTCCGATTCGGTCGCGGATGGTTTCCCGAATGCAATGTTGCTCGCGATATCGCCGGTGAACAAGTGAGCTTCCTGCGGGACCATGCCGAGCCGGGATCGGTACCGCTGCAGCCGGTAGTCGCGGATATCGACGCCGTCCGCGCGGATCACCCCGGAATCGGTATCGGCGAGGTCGTAGAGCCGGGCCAGCAGTTTGACGAGGGTGGACTTTCCGGCCCCGGTCGCGCCGACCAGGGCCAGCGAGGTTCCCGGCGGGATGACCAGATCCACCGCGTCGAGGGCGGGGCGGCCGGCACCGGGATAGCTGAACCGCACGGAGTCGACGGCGAGGTCGCCGCGCAGGCCGGCATCGAGCGACGCGGTAGCGGGCGGGTCGGCCCGGATCGACGACGGGGTGCGCAGCAGATCGCCGATGCGCCGCAGGCCCACGCGTGCCTGCTGATAGCCGTCGAATACCTGGGAAAGCTGCTGGACCGGGCCGAACAGCAGTTCCAGATACAGGACGAAGGCGATCAGGGTGCCGGCGCTGGTCCCGCCACCCGCCACCGCGTGGGCCCCGACCAGGATCACCAAGGCCAGCGCCAGATCCGTCCACGACGCCATGAACGCGAAGTACAGGGCGATGGCGCGCTGGGCCCGCATCCGGCTGCGGCGGTAGCGCGCGGAGTACTCGGCGAAGCGATGTGCGGCGAACCGCTCGTGCCGGTTGGCCTGCACCGCGCGCAGGCCCGCGATGTTCTCCTGGAAGTCGGCGTTCACGGTCGACACCCGTTCCCGGGAGATCGTGTAGGCCGTCGACGCGACCCGCCGGAAGATCACGGTGGCCACGATCAGCGGCGGGAGCACGCCCAAGAGCACCACCAGGGCCAGCCCGGTATCGATCACCAGCAGTGCCACCGCGATACCGGCCAGCGACAACACGCTCACCAGGGCGGTGGACACGCCTGTCTGCAGGAAGGTCGACAGGGCGTCGACGTCGGTGGTCATCCGCGTCATGATCCGGCCGGACAGTTCGCGTTCGTAGTAGTCCAGGCCGAGCCGCTGCAGGTGCGCGTAGCTGCGGATACGCAGTCCGTACAGGACCCGCTCACCGGTCCGGGAGGTGAGCATCGTGGTCGCCGCGGCCACCGCCCAGCCGGCCACCACCAGGCCCGTGCCCAGGAGTGCGGTGACAGTGAGCGCGGACGGATCGCCCCCGCCGACGCCGGCGTCGATCGCGTGCCGGACCAGCGGCGGGAACCCGATCCCGATCAGCGCGTCGAGGGCGAGCAGGGCGATACTGGCGAGAACGAGGGTCCGGACCGGGCTCAGCAGCCGGGCCAGCGTGAAACCCGGATCGGGTTCGCGCAGCCGGTACTGATCCAGCCCCGGTTTCTCGGTGGCGGCCGGCAGGCTGTCGATGCGGCGCCGGAGCTCGGGAGTCTCGCTGAGATCGGCCGCGGCGGCCATCCGGTCGGTGGAATGGACACCCGGGAGGCGGTCCACCACAACCGCCGGTGCGCCCGTGGTGGCCGTCTCCGGCTCCGGCAGGCGGATCACCCGGTCGGCGTGGGCCAGCGTGGATTCGCGGTGGGCCAGGATGATCGTGGTCCGGGCGCCCTGATCGGGCAGGGCGCCGAAGATGGCCGCCTCGGTGACGGCGTCCACCGCCGAGGTCGCGTCGTCGAGCACCAGGATGCGCGGTCGCGCGAGCAGGGTGCGGGCCAGCGCGATGCGCTGGCGTTGTCCACCGGAGAGGGTGAGTCCCCGTTCGCCGACCACGGTGTCGTAGCCGTCGGGGAGTTCTTCGATGAACTCGTCGGCGGCGGCCTGCCGCGCGGCCGCGCGGATCTCGGCGTCGGTGGCGTCGGGGCGGCCCAGGGCGATATTGGCGGCGACACTGGAACTGAAGAGGAACGGGTCGTCGAACACCACACCGACCGCCGCGCGCAACTGCGTGGCGGCGATATCGGCGATATCCACCGACTCCCCGTCGCCGCCGAGCAGACGGATACGCCCGGAATCCGGCGCGTAGAACCGGGGCAGCAGCAGCGACAGCGTCGTCTTACCGGAGCCGGCCGGGCCGATCACGGCGACCGTCTCGCCGGGGCGGATCCGCAGGTCGAGATCGCGCAATACCGGCTCGGCGCGATCGAAGCCGAAGGTCACCGCGTCGAGTTCGATACCGAGCGGGCCGTCGGGCACCGGCACCGGATGCGGCGGATCGGCGACGGCGGGACCCGCATCGATCACCTGATACACGCGTTCGGCGGCGGCCCGGGTGAGCTGGGCCAGGATGATGACCGAGGCCATGGTGCGCGCGGTGGTGGTCATGGTGGTGACATAGGCGCTGAAGGCGAGGAACGTGCCCAGGCCGATACTGCCCTGCAGGGCCAGCCAGCCGCCGAGCGCGATCACCACCACCAGACCGGCCTGCGGTATCGCGGCCAGGGTGGCGGAGAAGCGGGCGTTGATACGGGCCGCGCGCATCCGTTCGGCGAACAGACGGCGGCCGTGCCCTTCCAGCACGTCCACCATCCGCGCTTCCTGGCCGAACCCCTTCACGACCCGGACGCCGGTCACCGTCTCCTCGACGTGCTGGGCGAGTTCGGCGGCGCGCTGCTGGGCCGACCAGGTCGCGGCGTGCAGGCGGGGCCGGATCCGGTACACCACCACGATCACCAGCGGAACCATCAGCAGTGCCACCCCGGCCAGCAGCGGCGACAACCACAGCATCACCGCGGCGGCGAGTACGAACTGCAGAAACGACATCCCCGACAGCGGCGCCATCGCCAGCAGCGATTGCACCAGCTGCAGATCGGTGATGGACCGCGACACCACCTGGCCGGTGCGCAGAGCGTCCTGACCGGCCCCGTCGAGGCGCTGGAGCGAGCCCAGCAGTTGCAGCCGCAGCCCGTGCTGCACATCGAGGGAGAGTTTGCCCGCCAGCATCCGCCGCCCGAACGACGAGGCGAACCGCCCCACCGCGAGCAGCGCCAGCAGCCCCGCGACGATCCCGATCACCCGGGTGGCGCCGGAGGTCGCCGAATCCACCGCCCATTTGGTGAGCAGCGGCGCCACCACCTCGGCGCCGGCGCCGGCCACCAGCGCCAGCCCGATACCGGCCAGGGTGCCGCGATATTGCCGGCACTCCGACCACAGTCTGCGTATCCACCCCGTCGGTGCGTCGCCGTCCATGCGCCCCCTCAGCTGCCTGTCTGCCATCGACCATAACGACGCCTGCCGACAGGGTCTTGTTCCCGGTGGGGGCCGGGAGGGCGATGGCGTGGCGCGGGGGTCCTAGAGTTCGGCCTGCCGCAGCGACCACCAACCGGCCGCGCCGATCCCCACCGACCACAGCAGCAGCACCACGATCGCCACGGGTGCGGGGGCCAGCAGATCGCTGTCGGGAAAGGACCCGGCCAGCAGGACGCTCAGCGTCGCCGATCCGGGCAGCAGCGTGACCACACCCGGTATTCCGATACCGGCGGTCACCACCCACAGCAGCGGTTCGGCCAGCAGCAGCCAGCCCACCACCACGCCGATCGCGAGGGCCGGCGTCCGCAGCAGCAACCCGGCGCCGGTACCGATCACGGCCCAGCACACCGCGGCCACCAGCCCGCCGCCGAGCACCGCGAACAGGGTGCCGGTGAACTCGAACTTGCCCCCGCCGAACAGCAGCAGGCAGCCCACCGCGACGATCTCCACGGCCAGCGCGGCCGCCAGTGCGGCCACGGCGGTGACCAGGAACTTCGCCCCGGCCAGCCGATCCCGGTCAGGGGTGAACAGGACGCTGATCACCAGCGAATCGTGCTCGTGCTCGCCCGCCGCGCCCGCGGCGCCGAACGCCGCGGCCGCCAGGACCACCGCGCCCAGCGCCAGATACAGCCCGATGGTCGCGGTACCCGTCACCGGATCGGCCTGCGGGTCACGCGGGCCCGCCAGCAGGGCGGTGATCGAAACCGCCACGATCGCGACCGCCACCACCAGCCCGGCCAGCACCCGCGAATAGCGCAGACCGGCCGCTTTGCGGTACTCGGAGAGCACGGGCGGAATCAGCTCCGCGGGCACCACATCGATCATCGGGACACTCCGTACGGCAGAGGAGCGGGCGACTGCACCGTCGGCGGAATATGGGTCAGCGAGGCGAGCACCCGATCCGGATGGATCCGGTCGGCGGCGATATTGTCCAGCCGGACCTGCGCGGCCCGGGCGGCGCTCACGATATCGTCCTCGGTCGCCTCCGCGACGGCCAGTTGATCGTCGGGGCGGATCACCGCATCGGTGAAACCGCGGGCCGCCAGCGCGGTCGCCACGGCGATCGACGAAGACGAGGCGACCACCAGACGATCGGGATTCCGCCGCCGCAAGCGGGCCGGACTGCCCTCGAACACCACCGACCCGCCGCTCAGTACCACCAGATGATCGGCGATCGGCAGTGCCGTGACCAAGCTCTGCGCGGTGAACAACACGGTCCCGCCGCGCCGGGTGTGGCTACGCAGGAAACCCTGCAACCAGGACAGCTCGCCCAGATGCATACCGGCGGCGGGATCGTCCAGGACGAGAACGCGTGGATTTCCCAGCAGCGCGGTCGCCAGCGCCGCCCGGGACTCCTCGCCGGAAGTCAGATCGTCGGGCACGGCGCGGGCCCGCTCGGTGAGCCCCGTCGCCTCCAGCACCGCCGTCACCCTGCTGTCCGGGTAACCCCCGGCGGCGGCGTACACCCGCAGATGGTCACGCACGGTACGGCGGGGATGCAGCCCCCGAGGTGTGAGCACCGCGCCCAGCGCGGAACTGCCGCGCCCGCCGGCCAAGGTCACCGACCCCGCGGTCGGCGGCAGCAACCCCAGCAGGATCCGGGCCACCGTCGACTTCCCCGAACCGGGCGGGCCCACCAGCGCGGCGCAGGTGCCATACCCGATATCGAAGGAAATGTCCTGAGCCCCGATCTCGAAATCCGGATAGCGCTTCGTCAGCCCCCGGACCGAGATCGCGGGGCCGGCGGGCGGCGTCACCGGGAACCGGCCGGTGGCTGCCGGTGCTCGTCGGACAGCGGCGCGCCTTCGAACTGCGGTCGTTCGGCCGGACCGCTGTGCGGCGGAACGGAATCGCCCGGCGGCAGGGCCGGCTTCTCCGGCGCGGGCGCGAGTTCCGCGTCCACGACCATCCCGTCGGTGAAGTACGCCGGCGACGGACCGAAAGCCTTACGGGCGTTGTTGATCGTGGCCTTTCCGAGCGCCCGGTTACCCACGCCGCCGATCACCGCCCCGATTCCGGCCGGCACGATCTTGCCCGCCATCAGCGCGGCACGTTTGGTGAGAAAACGGACGATGAACCGCTTCACCAGCGAATCGTTCATCCCGGACAACCCCGGGATCTTGTTCGCGAAAACGGTCCCCCAATTCTTGGCGGAGGTCCCGACGCTCTTCTGCACGATCTCCATACCGCTGTCACCGAGCACCACCGCCAGCACCAGGGCCCGGCGCTGCTCGACATCCTCCGGCCGCACCCCGTGCACGGACGCGACCGCGAGGGTGAACACGGCCGACGCCTCCATGAAGAAGGTGGTTTCCGCGCTCACCGCGGCCAAAGCGGCGAGGGTGCCGACGCCGGGAACGGCGGCCGACGCGCCCACCGCACTACCACTACCGGTCACGGCCAGCAGATACTGGCGCTCCAGCCGCGCCACGATCTGGGCGGGCGACTCCTCCGGGTGGGCCCGGCGCAACCGCGCGACATACTTGGCGACGGCGGGTGCTTGTAACCGGGAACCGTGGTCGAGTGCCTCGATCACGGCCTTTTCCAATGCCCCGTTGCGCACGGCGTCATCCTCCTTTTGGCCTCTCCGAGCACTGTAGGGCACGGGGGCCGTACGTTCTTTCTACCGACAACGGACTACCCGCATCTTCGGTTCCGAAGCTGTGTTTATTGGCGCGCTGGCGCGCGCGGGGTTCGGCCCCTTCAGCGTCTGCTGTCAGCCCTCGAGACTCGTGGCTTCGCCACATCGCTTCGAGGGCTGACAGCAGACGCGGGCCGAACCCTTT
>NZ_JBEZYU010000071.1:0-23942 GCF_040638875.1 Nocardia sp. NPDC024068
CTGTCAGCCCTCGAGACTCGCGGCTGCGCCGCCTCGCTTCGAGTGCTGACAGGCGACGCGGGCCGAACCCTTTGTGGGCCTCGCTGAACTCGGCGCTGGGAGGGTGGGCCGGGTTGGGGGGAGTGGCGCATTCGGATCGGCCGGGGTGGTCCGGGCGGGTGTGGACCGCGCCCGGGGCTCGGCTGTGCCGCGAGGGTTACGTGGCCGTGTGTTGGTCGGGGACCTGCTCGGCGGGTCGGGGGGCGGGTGGGGGTGTGCCTTCTCCGAAGGGGCGGCCGGGGAGGGAATCGCGGTGGTGGGGGGTGAGCCAGTTGGTGAGGTCGGGGCCCTTGGGGACGATCTGGGTGGGGTTTATGTCGGTGTGGACCTTGTAGTAGTGGTCTTTGATCTGGGTGAAGTCGACGGTGTCGCCGAAACCGGGGGTCTGGAAGAGGTCGCGGGCGTAGGCCCACAGGGCCGGCATCTCGGTGAGTTTGCTGCGGTTGCATTTGAAATGGCCGTGGTAGACGGGGTCGAACCGGACCAGGGTGGTGAAGAGGCGGACGTCGGCTTCGGTGATGGTGTCGCCGACCAGGTAGCGCTGGGTGGACAGCCGGTCCTCGAGCCAGTCGAGGGCGGTGAACAACCGGTCGTAGGCGGCGTCGTAGGCGTCCTGGGCGCCGGCGAAACCGCAGCGGTAGACGCCGTTGTTCACCTCGCGGAAAACCCGGGCGTTCACTTCGTCGATCTCGGCGCGCAGCGGTTCGGGATAGAGCTGCGGGGCGCCGTCTCGGTGGTAGTCGGTCCATTCCAGCGAGAAGTCGAGGGTGATCTGCGCGTAGTCGTTGGTGACGACCTGACCGGTGGGCACGTCGACCACCGCCGGTACCGTGATGCCGCGCGGGTAGTCGGGGAAGCGGGCGAGGTAGGCATCGCGCAGGCGCGGTATGCCGAGGACCGGGTCCACGCCGCCCGGGTCGAGGTCGAAGGTCCAGCTGAGTTTGTCGTGGGTGGGTCCGCACAGGCCCAGGGAGAGCACCGGTTCCAGGCCCAGCAGGCGGCGCACGATCAGTGTCCGGTTCGCCCAGGGGCAGGCCCGGGCGGCGACGAGGCGGTAGCGGTCCGGTTCCACCGGGTAGCCGTCGCGGCCGTCCGCGGTGATCCGGGTGGTGATGTAGTTGGTGTCACGTCTGAATTCACCCGGTTCGACGTAGGTGCCCTGTTCCGTTTGCGAGTCGGTCATGGCACCAGTCTCGCAGGAGGGGACCATAAGCTGGCCCCATGAGCGCTACCGAACCCACCCGGCTGGAACGTACGAAGACCGCCGGCGGTGCCGAAGTCGCCACGCTGACACTCGCCGCGCCGCCCTTGAATCTGTTCGACCAGGCGATGTTCGACGCCCTGGTCGAGAATGTCGCCGAGCTGTCGGCGCGCCCGCCGCGCGCGGTGCTGATCAGGGCCGAGGGCAAGGTCGTTTCGGGCGGGGTGGACGTGCACACATTCCAGGGGCTGAACGAGGAGCAGGGCGCGGCCCTGTGGCGGGACCTGTTCGCGCGGATCTCGCATCCGATCGAGGCGCTGCCGTGCCCGGTGGTGTTCGCGGCGCACGCGCTGACCTTGACCGCGGCATTCGAGATCGCCCTGGCCTGCGATGTGATCCTGGCCGCGCCGAAGGCGAAGTTCGGCCTGGTGGAGATCGTCGTCGGGTTGACGCCGTCGATGGGCGGGCCGCAACGGCTGGCCGAACGCGCCGGTTCGGGCCGGGCGCGGGAACTGGTGATGACCGGTGACCTCTATGACGCGGCCACCATGCGGGATTGGGGTGTGGTGAATCAGGTGCACGACGACGTGGACGCCGCCGCCGTCGCCCTGACGCATCGGCTGGCCGAGGGGCCGACCCGGGCGCACGCCGCCACGAAGCGGATCGTCGAGGCGTGGCGTTCGGGCGGGGTGGCCCACGCCGACGCGGTGACCCCGCAGGTGTCGGGCGAATTGTTCGGTACCGAGGACCTGCCGCGGGCGGTGCGCAGCTTCCTGGATGTGGGACCGGGCAAGGCGGTATTCGAGGGCCGGTGAACCCGGCCGTGTCCGCGGACCCGTGAACGGCTGTCACCGCGGGCCGGTGCCTCCGGCTGTGGTTCCGGCAGCCCATCCGGCCGATTCGACCGGTCTGCCCCCATTTCTGTGATCTGCGTCATATAGTCACGGGAGACAGACTGTTCGATTCGGGCGGAGGTCCGATGCAAGTCGGTACGACCACGATCATCGGGCCCGCTGCCGGTCCGCATATCCGGGATGCTGTGAGCCGCACCGGTGAGGCGGCGCCGGTGGTGGAGTTCCATATCACCGATCCGGGCTCGTCCGCGCCGCTGTCACGGGGCGCGGACGGCGTCCTGCGCTACGGCAATCTCAGCCCCGCCCTCACCGAACTCCTCGACCTGCAGGTCCACGCGTTCTCTCAGCGGGAGGCCGTGGTGGAGGTCGGTGGTGGCCGGCTCACCTACCGCGAGCTGTGGCATTCGGCCTCCCGGGTGGCCGGTGGGTTGCAGGAGCACGGGATCGGCTACGGCGACCGGGTCGCCGTACATATGCCGCCCGGTATCCGGTGGGTGCAGGCATTCCTGGGGGCGCTGCTCAGCGGCGCGGTACCGGTTCTGGTCCACCACGGGTTGCCGCTCGCGCTCGCAGACCGGGTCATCACCGACAGCGACGCCGATTTCGTCCTGGGTTCGGCGGACCGGGGGTGCGGCGCGGTCCGCGGCGGTCACCACTGGATGGCCGATCTCCCCGACGGCGCCGCGTTCATCGATGACGGCGCGGCCCTCAATGATCTCGCCCTGCTCTGCTACACCACCGGCTCCGGCGCGCCGGACGCCGCGACCGGTGTCGAACTCACCAACGAAAATCTGCTCTCGGCGATCCGCTCCATGGTCGCGGCGCTGGATCTGCCCACCGAGGGTCTGCGCAATCTCCTCCTGCATCCGCTGGCTTCCGCCGGGGGATGCGTCGATCAGCTGCTGCCGACGTTCGCGGTCGGCGGCACGGTCGTGCTGGCCCGGGGCCGGGCCGCGGTCGTGGAGGCCATCGCCAACGAACGCGTCGACACCCTCGCCGCGAACGCGGCCATCCTGCGGGGTCTGCTGCCGGATCTCGCGGCAGGCCGGGCCGGGGGCCTGTGTACCGACCGGGTGATCCGGATCAGCACCGCCGACCAGCGGCGGGTCGCGTCCGGCGAGAGCGCGCCGGGGCCCACCTTCGCCCGCGACCTCGGCGAAGTGTTCCCGTCGGCGCGGCAGTGGTCGGTCTGGGGCGCCACCGAGACCAGCGGTATCGGCCTCGCGGTCGGACCGACAGCGGGCGCGGCGGAAGCCGCCGACGATTCCGTCCTGGGGTTCCCGTTCGGCGGGACCGAACTGGCGCTGTGCGGGCCGGAGGCCACCACCGGGCAGGGTGAGCTGCTGTGCCGCGGACCGAACGTCACCCGGCGCTACTGGAACGATCCGCAGCGCACCGCGGACCGGTTCACCGGAAGCTGGTTCCACACCGGCGATCAGGTCAGTATCGGTGCCGACGGGCTGG
This sequence comes from Nocardia sp. NPDC024068, assembly GCF_040638875.1. NCBI lineage: Bacteria > Bacillati > Actinomycetota > Actinomycetes > Mycobacteriales > Nocardiaceae > Nocardia > Nocardia sp. NPDC024068. The sequence continues at coordinate 3,559 of NZ_JBEZYU010000071.1, forward strand.
TGCGGCGCAGCGCCTGACGGTCAGTCCACCAGCCGGTCACGCAGCTGTTCGCGCAGCCGGGGGGTGAAGCCGATCGCGGTGAGGTAGGTATCGAAATCGCCGTGTAGCGCGTTGCTCGATTCCACGCCCGCGCGCAGGTACTCCTCCCGCACCTCCAGTACCGCCGCGGGCAGTTCGTCGCCGAATTCGTCCTTCAGAGTGGAGCGCAACTGGGCGACCGCGTCGTTGCTGAGCAGATAGTCGGTGAGAATCTCGGTTTCGTCGACACCGACCGCGCGGAGCAGGGTGGCGATGGTCCAGCCGGTGCGATCCTTACCCGCGGCGCAGTGCACGAGGACCGCGCCGCGGTCGGCGACGATGGCCTCGGCCAGCGCCATGATCGCGGTGTGCGCTTCGGGGCGCGCCGGGAAGTTCCGGTACACGTCCATCATGTAGGCCAGGGCGGCGCCGGGCGCGTCACCCCGGCCGGCGCCCGCTTCGTGCGGCGGGGCGGTGACCGTTCCGTCGTCGAACGGGGTGACGCGGAGTTCGATATGCGGCGGCAGCCGGTCGGCGCCGACGCGTTCGATTTCCCGGTGCCCGCGCAGGTCGTGCACGGCGCCGACGCCCAGTTCGCCGAGTGTGGCGTGGCCGCTGTCGTCGAGCCTGCTGAGCTGGGCCGAACGGAGCAGGACTCCGGGCCGTATGGTCCCGCCACCGCTGATACGCAGTCCGCCGAGATCCCGGAAGTTGAAAGTGCCGCTGATACGCAGATGATCGGCGAGGGGAGAGCTTGTCACCGCATCAGGCTAACCGGCCCCGCGTGGGTGCTGTTGTGGGATGCGGCACAGCGGCCGAACACAGCGGTGACGGCGTCGTAGACTGGCCGATGGTTTCTGCCCATGGGGCAGTTGTTCGGTGCCGATGCCCCGGTCGCGTGATCTGCGCGGAGCGGTGGGGCGCGAGCGCGTGGTGCCCGGGGACGGTGCGTCCGGTCCCGGAAGGGTTACAAAACAGGCGTCAGGTATGTATTTCCCGCCGTAGCTGTTCTTAAACCCTGAAAATCTTCTAATATCGAGAGGACGGATTGGATGGGTCGCTACTTCCCGACTCGGGCCCACCGATCCGGCCGGCCGCTCCGGTGTCGATAATTCGGCCCCGTTGTGTGCGAGTTGTTTGCCGAGGGAGCATGCGTTGGGCGTACGTGGAGAAATAGCGGAGGTCCGGTTGCGATCGGCCGTGCGTGAAGCGGTCGACCATGCGCACGCGGTTTCGGATTGTGTCGGCTTACGGGCATTGCGAGTGTTACTGCATGCCGGGGTGAGTGCGTACTGGCCGCTGGTGAAGGCGCGGCCCGTTCAGCAGATCCATGCCTACGAGAAGACCGTGCAGACGCTGTGTCAGCACTGGGACTCCCGCGACGACTATGTGCCCGATCCGGTGATCTCGCAACGGCAACGCGCTCAGCAGCGTGATGTCGTCGAATGGCTGGAGTTGTGCGCCGCCCGGTCGGGTACGCGCTGGATCGAACCGGTGGACTCGGTGGCCGGCTATGTGATCACCGTGGTGCAGGGTTCGGTGCTGCGCTGGCTGGCCGATTGCGATGACGAGGCCATCTTGGTGGCATTCGACGATCTGGTGTCCAACCTGGTCACCCGGGCGATCGACGCCTGAGCACGCGCGTCGAGCTGGACGTATGACCAGTCCGGTGGTTGAGTGGGCGGAGTGAGCGCGACCTCGCCGATTGCCCCGCTGCACGCGGCCACCGCCGATCTCGATCCGCCGCTGGCCGCGGTCGATATGGCCACGCTGCGGGCCAATGCCGCCGACCTGGTGCGCCGGTCCGGGGGTCGTCCGATCCGGGTGGCCAGCAAATCGGTGCGCTGCCGTGCCGTGCTCGCGGAGGTGCTCGGCGAAAAGCTGACATCCGCAGGAGGTTTCGCCGGGATCATGGCCTACTCGTTGGCCGAGGCGATCTGGCTGGCACGCCACGGGGCACGCGATGTGCTGCTCGGATACCCGACCGCCGATCGCGCGGCGCTCACCGAACTCGCCGCCGACCCCGATCTGCTGGAGTCGATCACCCTCATGGTCGACGACAGCGCGCAGCTGGAGCTCGTGCGCGCGGCCGTCGGTGGCGCGGTGCGTCCGCGGGTCTGCCTGGACGTCGATGCCTCGCTGCGCGTCGGGCCGCTGCACCTCGGCGTGCGCCGCTCGCCCATCCGTACCCCCGACCAGGCCGCCGCCCTGGCCGCCGCCGCCCTGGCCGGTGGTTTCCGGGTGGTGGGGCTGATGACCTACGAGGCCCAGATCGCGGGCCTGCCGGATTCCTCGCTGCCGGTCCGGTTGGTGAAGAAGGCCTCGGCCCGGGAGATCGAGCGACGTCGGGCGGCGGTCCTGGACGCGGTCACCGCGGTGGCCGGACCGCTGGAGATCGTCAACAGCGGCGGCACCGGGTCGATCGAACTCAGCGCGGGTGCCGCGGGCGTCACCGAGATCACCGCGGGTTCGGGCCTTTATGTACCAACACTTTTCGACGACTATCGGTCCTTCCGGCCCCGGCCCGCACTTTATTTCGCACTTCCGGTGCTGCGCCGGCCCGCCGCGGATATCGCCACGGTTTTCGCCGGTGGATATATCGCCTCCGGTCCCGCCGGAGCGAGCCGGATGCCGAAACCGGTGTGGCCCAAAGGGTTGCGGCTGCTGGGCACCGAGGGGGCCGGCGAGGTGCAGACCCCGCTGTCCGGCGCGGGTGAACTGGCCGTCGGGGACAGGGTCTGGTTCCGGCACGCCAAGGCCGGTGAGCTGTGCGAGCGCTTCGACCGGCTGTATCTCGTCGAGGCGGACGGCTCCCGGACATCGGTGCCCACCTACCGTGGCGAAGGCCGATGTTTCGGCTGAATTTCCGATTCAGCGGGATTTCGTGAATTTTATTGCGATTAGGATAATTCGGCAGATCCGGGAGTTCCGTCGAATATTCGAATATTACGAACTCTCGTACAACCGGAGAAAGCGAGAGAGTGCCGATAATTCTCTCGGTGATTCGGGCAGGAATTCGGTGAGTAACGGCGAACCGACGATTATCGCCCGCCGCCGGGCCCGGCCCAGAGTGTCGTGCAGCAGGGCGCCGGAGAGCAACTCGCCGACCGGAACGGGCGAGTCCTCCGGGCTGGAGGTGGCCGGAGAGAGCAACACCACGGCCGCCTCCCGGCCCCGGAGCAGATCCGGAGTGCCCACCAGGACTTCGTCGAACCTGGCCCGCGACAACAGCGTCCGGATCCGGCCGACCTGAGCCCGGTGCGGGGAGACGACGACGATATCGTGCGCCTGCAGCGGGCGCGGACCCGTCCCGTCGTCCCAGCGGCGGCCCAGCAATTCCCGGATCTGGTTCAGCACCTCCTTGGCCTCGGCATCGGAGGCGGTGCTGTTGCCGTGGTGGTGGACCGGCACCAGCCCGATGCCCGGGTCGAGGGTGTCGCCCGGCCGGGTGGGCACCGGATCGGCGCGCAGCCGGTTCTCGAACCAGAGGCGCGACAGTGGTTCGGCCAGCCGGGGATGCAGGCGGCTCGTCCGGCCCAGGAAGTAGCCGTGCGTGGGCGGGAGGGTTTCCCGGCCACCCGCGAACCAGGTGAGGGCCGCCACGTCGACCGGTTCGGGATGCGGTCCCGGTGCCGGGCGGCGCCGATCGCACGGATCTCCGGTCAGCAGCAGATTGCGGGCCGTGCCGGATACATCGGCCACCACCGCGAGGGCGCAGCTGTTCGCATCCGCGATCACCAGCAGATCGAGCGAATCGCGCGGGACCCGCGCGGGATCGGTGAAATCATCGAGCGTGCCACCCAGCACGCAGCCCCGGATGGCGTTCGACAGGAACCGGGGGTGGCGCGCCGCGTCGAGTACCAGCCATTCCGGCGCCACGGACACCGCTTCGCTCTTCGCGACCAGTTCGGGTAGCACGCCCGCGCGCACCACCGCGTCGAGCAGGCTCTCCACCGGCGCCGCGGTGGGCGCGACGACGCCGATACGCCAATTGTCCCGGGTGACCAGCGCGGCGAGTACTTCGGCCAGGATGGCCGTGCGGCCGGTACCCGTGGGCGCCTGTACCGCGAGACACGAACAATCCAGGTCGCGCAGAGCGGTGTGGATCGCCGGCACGGGATGCTCACCGGCGGGCGGCAATGCCGGTCGCGCGGAATCATCGGTGCGGAAACGCAATCGCGGCGCCCGGCGGGCGAGGAGATCGAACAGTGCGGTCTCCGGAACGGCGGGCAGGGTCATGAGTAGTTCCCGGCCGATCTCCTCCACCACGTCCGCGGCGGCCGGGGCGGGGGCCGGCAGTGCCGGAGCCAGCGCCACCGGTAGCTCGTCGTGTGTTGCCGCGCCCGGCGCCAGGGTCTCCTCGAGCCGCACGGTATCGGTGAAATCGGCCTCCACCGAACAGCCGAGTACCGTGGCGGTGCCCACCGTCCGAATCGCCGCCCGGGTGCGGCCGCCGGGTTCGTAGACGACATGGACGGGGGTTCCCGGGGCGAGTCCGCCACCGGCGAGCCGGCCGGTCAGCCGGAGGAAACGCCGTACCCCCTCGTCCGGGCCGATATGCCATTTCGTATCCACCGCGGCGGTATCGGCCACCATGACCCCCGGCTCGGCGGGCCAGTCCGGCAGCGGATGGATGAGGCGGTCGATATGCGACCACCATGGCGCCTGCTGTTCCCGGCGGTGGTATCCGAGCAGCGCCGCCGTCAGCCCGGCGACCCGATGTGGATCGGGCGCACCGGCGGTATCCGGCGCCGCACCGCCGGAGCGGGCCGCGAACTCCGCGAGTGCGGCCTCCGTGGAAGTGGGCCGGGCCGTGGGCGTATCGCGCAGCACACGCCCGAGCGAATCCGGGCGAGCGGCCGGGACCGACGCCGACGATTCGCTGCGCTCCTTGCGCAGTCGGTCCGCCAGCCAGAGCACCGCGGCGGCCCCCGGCTCTTGCGGTGGGCTGCCGAGTACCGGCGTGATCTCGTGGAGGGCGTAGGACCGGGTGCCGATCACGAACGCGCCCCGCACGATCGGATAGAGGTCCACCAGAGTTCCGGTGCGCAACAGCGCGTCCACGGTCTCCTCACCGAACCCCAGCTGCCCGGCGGCCTGCAGCAGGACGGTCCGGGCCTCGGCGGTGTAGTGGAAGATATGCAGTCCGGGGTCGGCCAGCAGCGGTTCGGTGAGTGCCGCGAGCAGATCGGTGAAGGCGCGGCGTCCGGCGGCGCCCGGGCCCCGTTCCCGCGCGGAGGTCAGCCGGTCCGCGGCGGTGCGCAACGGGATCTCCCGGACGACGGGTGCCGAATCGCGGGCGGTGACCTCGATGCGCACCCGGCCCGGCCCCGGCCGGCGGATATCCAGGGCCAGATCGCCCGGCGTCGCGGGCGGCAGCAGATCCAGGGCGCGCGTATCGGCGGCGACCCATTCGCCGCGGCCGGTTTGCTCCCGGCGTAGCTGCACCACGGCCTGGGCCCGCAGCCGGGACAGGGTCCGTGCGGAGACTTCGGGTGGTGCCGCGGTCCGGGTCGTGAGCCGGTCGATACTGGTGATACCGGCCGCGCGCAGACCGGCGCGAACGGCCGGGTCCATACCGGCGACCAGCAGCAGATCGCGTGCCTCGGTATAGGCGGCGACGCAGACCGGGCAGCGGCCGCAGGCCCGGAACCGCGGATCGCCCCATTGCACCGGCAGCAGTTCGCCGGAATGTTCGTCCAGGATCCGGTCGGTGCGGCGCCGCCGGGCGCGGTACACCGGCCGGGTGACCTGCAGGTCGAAGGTGTGGGTCTCGTCATCGGAATACACCGTCAGTACCGGATCCACCGGCACCGAGTGTGCCTCCAGGATGTGCGCGGCGGCGGTGAGACGCAGGGCGGTGGCCACCGGTTGCCCGTGGCCGGGCGCCACCCCGTGTAACGCGACACCCTGTGGGGTGCGGGTCAGCAGTTCCGCGCGGGCGAAGACTTCGCCGTCGAAGACGGTGGCGCCGAGGACCGCCGGTGCGCCGTCGCGGCACGCCGCGATCGATTCGTCATGTGCGACAGGCACTATCGAGAAGGGGCCGGTATCGCCGTAGTGCGCGGGCCGGACCACGGCGTCGCCGTGGTGGCGCAGGGTTGCGGCCCGTACCCGGCCGAATTCTCCCCGGCCGGAATCGATATCGGCCGAACCGGTGCCGGGCTCGCCGCCGGCCGGCTCACCGGCAACGGTGCCCAATTCGGTGTCGAGCGCGCGGAGCAGCGCGAACTCACAGCGCGCGCCGCGCACCAGATCCGTGGCGTCGCACACCACCCGATCACCGACAACGAACACCCACGGCCCTCCTGCGCCCAGTGACACCCCCGATCCGCGCCCCGCGCGTACCGGACGGGCCCACTGTAACCACCGGGCCCGACCAGGGGGAACGGACCGTGGTTCAGGAACGCGGTTTCCGGCGCTCCTGGCGCTTGGGGCCGTCGCGGCGCGGGCCGCGGCCGATTCCGCGATGTCCGCCGGGCGGGCCCTGGTCGAGTTGCAACTGGATCAGGATGCCGCTGATCCGGGTGCGCCGCAGGGCCTCCAGGGTTTCCGCCGGAAGGTGGGCGGGCAGTTCGACCAGACTGTGATCGGGCCGGATACTGATATGCCCGAAATCGCTACGCCGCAGCCCGCCTTCGTTGGCGATGGCGCCGACGATCGCGCCGGGCACCACCCGGTGCCGTTTGCCGACCGCGATGCGATAGGTCGCCAGTTCGGCGCCGGTCCCGCGATGCCGCGACGGCCCGCCCCGGTCCTCGAAACCGCCGTCCTCGAAATTGCGCGGCGCGCGTTCCCGGCGCGGCCGCTCCACCGGCTCCGGTTCGGGCTCGAGGAAGAAACTCTCGCCGTCCTGCGCGGCCACCGCCAGCGCGGCGGCGATATCGGCCAGCGGGGTGTTGTGTTCCTGCTCGTAGTCCTCGATCAGCTTGCGGAACAGGGACAGATTGTCCGAGCTGAGGTTCTCGGTGATGGCGTCGCCGAACTTCGCGACCCGCTGCGCGTTCACATCGTCCACGCTGGGCAACTGCATCTCGGTCAGCGGGTGCCGGGTGGCGCGTTCGATGGATTTCAGCAGATGACGTTCGCGGGGCGCCACGAACAACAGCGCCTCACCGCTGCGGCCCGCGCGTCCGGTGCGGCCGATCCGGTGCACATAGGACTCGGTGTCGTGCGGGATGTCGTAGTTGACCACATGCGAGATCCGGTCCACGTCCAGGCCGCGGGCCGCCACATCGGTGGCGACCAGGATGTCGAGGGTGCCGGCCTTCAACTGTCCGATGGTGCGCTCACGCTGGGCCTGGGCGATATCGCCGTTGATGGCCGCGGCGGAGAACCCGCGGGCGCGCAGTTTCTCGGCCAGCTCTTCGGTGGCCTGTTTGGTGCGCACGAAGATGATCATGGCCTCGAAGGCCTCCACCTCGAGGATCCGGGTGAGGGCGTCGAGTTTGCGCTGATGTGAGACGAGCACCCAGCGCTGGGCGATATTGGTGGCGGTGCTGGTCTTGGCCTTGACCGTGATCTCGACCGGTTCGCGCAGGTACTGCTTGGAGATCTTGCGGATCGCGGCGGGCATGGTCGCGGAGAACAGCGCCACCTGCTTATCGGCCGGGGTGTCGGCGAGGATGCGCTCGACATCCTCCTGGAACCCCATCTTCAGCATCTCGTCGGCCTCGTCGAGCACCAGATAGCGCAGCTGCGACAGGTCCAGCGTGCCCTTCTCCAGATGATCGATCACGCGGCCGGGGGTGCCCACCACGACCTGGGCGCCGCGGCGGAGCCCGGACAACTGCACGCCGTAGCTCTGGCCGCCGTAGATCGGCAGCACATGGGTGTTCGGCATATGCGTGGCGTAACGCCCGAAGGCCTCCGCCACCTGGATCGCGAGTTCACGGGTGGGAGCCAGCACCAGGGCGGCCGGCTGTTTACCGGTGGGCCGGTTCTCCAGCAGACCCATCAGGATCGGGATGGCGAAGGCCGCGGTCTTACCGGTGCCGGTCTGCGCCAGGCCCACCACGTCCGCGCCCCCGAGCAGCGGGGGAATGGTCGCGGCCTGGATGGGGGAGGGGGATTCGTAGCCGACATCGGCGATGGCCGAGAGAATCCGGTCATCGATACCGAGGTCGGCGAAGGACGGTCCGGCAGTTTCGGGTTCGGTGTCGCTCACGTCCTCGCCGAGGCCGTCTTCGCCGAGGCCGTCTTCGCCCTGATTGGTGCTCATTGACCAGGAGTTTACTGGTACGGCCTGGTTGTCCGGCCCACCGGGCCATACGGTGTCAGCATGGACGCCGACCCCGCCGATCACATTGCCGGGCACCCCGAGGACCCGCTCACCGTCGCGGTGGTGCAGTTCGGCCCGCATACCGATATCGATGCCAATCTCGCCGCGCTCACCGAGCGGGTGCGTTCGGCGGCCGCCCGCGGCGCCCGTGTCGTGGTGGCCCCGGAGTACTCGATGTTCGCCCTGGGCCGCCTCGACGACCGGGTTTTCGCCGCCGCCCAGCCACTGGACGGGCCGTTCGTCACCGCGCTGGCCGGATTGGCAGCCGAAACCGGGGTGCATCTGGTCGCCGGGGTCGTGGAGACCACCGAACCCGAGGACGGCCGGATCCACAACACCCTGGTCGCGCTGGGTCCCGACGGTGCCCTGCTGACCCACTACCGCAAAGTGCACCTCTACGACGCGTTCGGTCAGCGGGAATCGGAGGTGGTCCGTCCCGGACCGCTGGCCGACCCGGCCCTGTTCACCGCGGGCGGCTTCACGTTCGGCCTGCAGACCTGCTTCGACCTGCGGTTCCCGGAGGGTTTCCGGCGGCTGGCCGCCACCGGCGCGCAGGTGCTGCTGCTGCCCGCCCAGTGGATCCCGGGGCCGGGAAAGGTCGACCAGTGGACCACGCTGCTGCGGGCGCGGGCCATCGAGAACACCGTGTTCCTGGCCGCCGCCGACCAGTGCGGTCCGCGCGGTGCCGGGGCCTCCATGATCATCGACCCGGCCGGGCGGGTGCTCGCCGAGCTCGGCGACGAACCGGGTGTGGCGCTGGCCCGGCTCGAGCCGGAGGTGCTGGCAGAGGTCCGCAGGGCGAACCCGAGCCTCGCCCTGCGCAGGTTCTCCGTGGAGGTACCGGAGGCGAGTAGCGTCGGAGGGTGATGCTGTACGCCGACCGCCTGTCCGCCGGACGCGCGCTGGGCAGCGAACTGACGCACCTGCGCGGGGACCGGCCGCTGGTGCTCGGACTTCCGCGCGGCGGAGTGCCGGTGGCGGCCGCGGTCCGCGAGGTCATCGGGGGTGATCTGGATATTTTGCTGGTCCGCAAACTCGGGGTGCCCTGGCAGCCCGAGCTGGCGGCCGGGGCGATCGGCGAGCAGGGGATCCGGGTGGTCAACGCCGATGTGATGCGCCAGACCGGGCTCGACGCGGCGCGGCTGGACGCCATCGAGGCCGCGGAGCGCGCGGAACTCGAGCGTCGCCGGGTGCTGTGGCGCGGCGATATCCCGCCGATACCGCTACGCGGACGCACCGTCGTGATCGTCGACGACGGTATCGCCACCGGCGCGAGCGTGGTGGTGGCCTGCCGGGTGGCCCGGGCGCAGGAACCGCACCGGCTCGTAGTGGCGGTGCCGGTATCCGCGCCCGAGGCGCTGCCGCGCATCCGCGGGGAGGCCGACGAGGTGATCTGTGCCCAGGCCCCGATGGCTCTCGCCGGGGTGGGTGGGGCCTATCGCGATTTCCACCAGCTCGCCGACTCCGAGGTCACCGAGCTGCTCCGTCCGGACGCGCGCTGAGCGCACGCGTCCGGGCCGGAGCGTGCCGGATCCGGGTTACAGCTCGGGCTGCGCGTACTCCCCGACCTGGTTCGTGAGCACCCGCAGATGCTCCAGCCCGCTACCGAGCGTGCGCTCGATGGCGGTGAGCCGGGCGACATAGTGACCGACCGGGTATTCCGAGGTCACCCCGATACCGCCGTGCATCTGGATCGACTCCTGCCCGATATGCCGCGCCGACCGGCCGACCTGCAACCGGGCCCGCGACGCGATCACCGGGTCGGCGGTGGCGTCGACCAGCGAGGCGGTGAGGTAGTAGCTCATGCTGCGGGCCAGCTCCAGCGAGACGTACATATTCGCGGCGCGCTGGGTGAGCGTCTGGAACTTCGACAGCGTCACCCCGAACTGCTTACGGGTCTTGAGGTACTCGGTGGTCAGGCGCAGCGACTCCGCCATCGCGCCCACCGATTCCGCGCACAGCCCGGCCTGGGTGCGGGCGAGGACGTCCTCGATGGCCGCGCTGGCGTCGGTGGCCGGCCCCAGCAGTTCGGCGGGAGCATCGCTGAACGCCACCTGGGCCCCGCGCAGACCGTCCACCGTCGCGAACGGTGTCCGGGTGACGCCGCTGGCGTCGGCGGCGACCAGGAACAGGCCGATCCCGCCGCCCGGCAGGACGGCGCTGACCACCAGGTTGTCGGCGCAGTCACCGTGCGGGACCGGGTTCTTGACGCCGGTCAGCGTGTACCCGTCACCCTGCGCGGTGGCCGCGGTGGCGATGTCGTGATCCGGCCACCGGGTGCCGGGTTCCCCGTGCGCGAAGGCGAGCAGTTTCGACCCGGCCGCGACCTCGGTCAGAATGCGCTGCCGCTGATCGGGGCTGCCCACCGCGGTGATCAGCCCGCCCGGCAGCAGCACCGAGTCCAGCAGGGGCTCGGGCGCCAGCCGGCGTCCGAACTCCTCCAGGACCAGCATGGTCTCCACCGGGCCGGCGCCCATGCCGCCGTCCTTCTCGTCGAAGCTCAGGCCGAGAACGCCGAGTTCGGCGAGCTGTCCCCAGACCTGCCGGCTCCAGCCGAGGTCGGTCGCGGTGACCTCGAGTCGCTTTTCCGGGTTGTATTGACGATTGAGCAGGTCACGCACGGTATCGCGAAGTAGGACCTGTTCGTCGGTGAGATCGAAATCCATGACCGTGACCTCACAATCCGAGGATCGAGGAGGCGATGATGGTGCGCTGCACCTCGCTGGAACCTCCGTAGATGGTTGTCTTGCGGTAGTTGAGATAACTGGGGCCGGTGCGCTGCGCCCACTCCGGGGAGGCGATATCGGCGGTGCCGACCGGCAGGGCGTCCGGTCCGGCGATATCGAGCAGCAGCTCGGTGGCGGCCTGCTGCAGTTCCGAACCACGCATCTTCAGCACCGAGGACGCCGGGTTCGGCTTACCTTCCACGGAGTTGGACACGACGCGCAGCTGGGTGAGCTCCAGCGCCAGCAGTTCGTTCTCCAGCTCGGCGACCCGAGCCGCGAACAGTGGATCCTCGAGCAGCGTGCCCTTACCGGATCGGGTGTTCGCCGCGTATTCCTTGGCCACCCCGATCCGCACCTTGGTCCGGCCGACGCCGGTGATACCGGTGCGTTCGTTGCCGAGCAGGAACTTGGCGTAGGTCCAGCCCATGTTCTCCTCGCCGACGAGCTGGTCGGCGGGGACGCGGACATTCTCGAAGAAGACCTCGTTGACCTCGTAGCCGCCGTCGATGAGCTTGATCGGGCGGATGGTGACACCGGGCGATTTCACATCGAAGAGCAGGAAGGAGATCCCGGCCTGCTTCTTCGGGGCGCTCGGATCGGTGCGGACCAGGCAGAAGATCCAGTCGGCCCACTGCGCGAGGGTGGTCCAGATCTTCTGGCCGTTGACGATGTAGGAATCACCGTCGCGGACGGCGGTGGTGCGTAGCGAGGCCAGATCGGACCCGGCATCGGGTTCGGAGAAGCCCTGGCACCACCAGATGTCCAGATTGGCGGTGGGCGGCAGGAAGCGCTTCTTGAGCTCCTCGGATCCGAACTGGGCGATCACCGGACCGACCATGGTGGCGTTGAAGGTGAGCGGGTCCGGCACGCTGGCCAGCTGCATCTCGTCCTGCCACAGGTGGCGCTGCATGGGGGTCCAGTCCTTGCCTCCCCATTCCACCGGCCAGTTCGGCACGGCGAGTCCGTGCTCGTTGAGGGCCCGGTGGGCCGTCACGATGTCCTCGCGGGACAGTTCGTGACCGTATTTCACGCGTTCACGGATCTCGGCGGGGATCGCGGTGCTGTAGATCTTCCGCAGCTCGTCGCGAAAGGCGACCTCGTCGGGAGACAGAGTTAGTTTCATACACATCTCCAAGTATGTCTCGATTGTCCCGCATAGAACTTACACCCCTGACCAATCGTGCCGTGTCGAGTGCATCACATGTCGCGGGGGCACCCCGCCCACAGCCCCGATCGAAACTCCGGTGTGACCCGCGACGTCGCGCCGTTGCTGGTAGCTTGCAGCCATGGGGCGGTGATCTGCCGGTTACTTTCCGGCGCCGTCGCCATGATCGGATTTAGGGAGTTCAGAGCAGTGCACAACAGAATCGTCGCGCGCACCGCAGCCACCGCAGCAGCTCTGGGTGTCGGTGCCGCCCTCACCTTCACCACGCCGGCGTCGGCCGAACCCGAGCCCGCCCGCACCCCCGCCGAATCCGCGCTCATCGCGCTCACCGAGCAGACCGCGGACAAACCCGAGACCCGTGCCGGCGTGGACGCGCTGCACCGCTACGCCGACTACGTCGCCGCCGCCCATATCAGCAATATCGCCCAGTACACCCCCTTCGTCTACGCGGCCCCCACCTTCGGCTGCGGAAGCAACGGCCCGATCACCACGATCGTGGCGGCCGGCACCGCCAACGGCCCGAGCGCGAACATATACGGTGAGCCCGGCACCCTGACCTTCCACGCCACCCCCGGTCATCCGGGAATCCCGCAGTCCTCGGGCCTGGTGGTCGCCTGGATCAACATCAACAACGGCGCCGCCGGTCTCAGCATGCTCGACGATGTCACCGAATTCGGTACGCCGTCGCTGTCGAAGCGGGTGGCCAGCGGTCCGGGGACCGTGCTCGCCTCGATGTGGGGGACCATCGACTACCCCGGCGCCCTCTGCGTGATGACCCCGACCGTCGGCATGTTCCCGGTCGCGGACCAGCCTGTTCCCCTCCCGGCCCCGGCCCCCGGCGAACCGGCTCCCGCCCCGGCACCGGGTCAGCCCGCTCCCGCACCCGCACCGGGTGAACCCGCGCCCGCGGCTCCGCCGGTGGCGCCGGGTGAGCCCGCGCCTTCGCCGTAGCCCGCGCCTTCGCCGTAGGCTGCTCCGCCCGCAGACGCGCACCGTTTCCGGGCGACACCGGCCCCATGGCGGGCTCTGGCGTCCGCGGCGGCGTGGCCGGGGCGATTGTCCGACCGCGTGCGATACCGACCGCGTTCGCCGCGGCACGCAACGGGTCGGCACCGGTCGGCTGTCACGGGCGGGGTCCTGCCGCCCGCGATCCTTTGCCACAATCCGCGCATGGGTTTCTTCGCCGGCGCGCACGGTCGGCTGCACTATCGGGACCGGCCGGTGGACGGTGCCGTCGCCGGGATCGCGCTGCTTCCCGGCTCCGGGCAGCACAGCGGGCACTATCACGAATTCGCCCGGCAGCTCAACGGCGCGGGTCTGGGGGTCTGGACGCTGGATACGGCGGGGCAGGGGCTCAGTGAAGGAGATCCGGAGCGGGTCGTACCGCTACCGCAGCTGGTGGACGATGCGGCGCGTTTCATCGGAGTGGTGCGGGCGCAGGCGCCCGGACTCCCGCTCGTCCTGATGGGGCACTCGCTCGGCGCCGTGACCGCGCTTGCGGCCCTGGGCGCGGCCGGTGGGGAGACGACCGACGGCGGCCGGAGGGAGCCGCGCCCCGGGTCCGTTGTCGCGGAACCGGATCCGGGATTCCCCGCCGGGCTGGTGCTGTGCGGCACGCCGGCTCGCGTACTGGGTGGACCACCCGCTACCGATCCCGCGTTACCGCCGGTATTCGCGGTGCACGGTGTGGACGACCGGCGTGCCCCGGTCGCGGCGGTACGGGCCTGGGCGGCGCAGCGCGACGGGGTCGACCTGCGGGAATACCCCGGGGCCGGACACGATCTGCTGCACGAGCGCGTGCGTACGCGGGTTACGGCGGATATCGTGCAATGGACGCAGGAGATCGTCGCGGGCCGGCGCTAGGGGTATCGCGGTATATCGCGCCCGGTGGTTCGGGCCCGCCGCGCGACAGCAGAAAGAAGGGGGACGGCGTGCAGCCGAATACGATTGCCGCACTGGACTCGGCCGTCGAGGACGGGCAGTTGTGGATCGATGCGGTGCTGGTGGCCGAAGGGACGCCGGAACGCTGCGCATTGCGCTACGAACAGCTCGCCGACCAGGTGGACGCACAGATCGAGACGGTGTCCGCCGCGGTCACGTTGCCGGGTTTCGGCGGATTCGACTCGGGCGCTGCGCTGCGCGGGGGTTTCGAGGACAAGGCCACCGATGCGATCGCGGCGCTACGCCGCTACTCCGCGACCGCCCGGCAGCTCGCGCATACCTTCCGGATCGCGGCCGCGGCGTATCAGCAGGCCGATAGCGAGGTCGCGGCCGCCGTGCAGACGACCGCCGCGGCGACGACGGGAGTGTCCGGTGCGTGAACTGCCCAAAGCCGGTCGCCGGGGTGTCCACGATCGGGTGGATCCCGATTACGCGCCCACGGTCGAGGTTTTCGACAACCTCACCCACGAACAGATTCATTCCGGGGTATCGACGCTGAATCCGTCGGTACTGCAGAGCGGCGGCCAGGCCTGGCGCGGTGCGGCGGGCGGCCTGGGTGACGCGGTCACCGAGGCGCATACCGAGATCAGTGGCGCCATCGCCGACGGCTGGCGCGGTTCGGCCGCCGGACCGGCCGCGGCGGCGGTCCGGGATTTCGAGGCCGCCGGGCGGCAACTGGCCGATGTGCTGGCGACCGTCGGACAGCGGCTGGCCCAGGCCGGTGACGCCGCGGAGACGTTGCGCACGGCGATCGGCGAACCGGTGGGTGCGGCACCGGATCTCACCGATGCCCTGCTGGATCCCCATGCGGCCACGGGCAATATCGCGGCGCAGCGGACCATCGACGACGCCCGCGCGGACGCCGTACGGGTGATGGAAAGCGTCTACAGCGGGGCGTTCATCCCGACCGGCGCGGGCGTGCCCGCATTCCCGGACCTGCCCGGGGAACCCGGGGCGCCGGCAATCGCACCGGCGACTCCGCCGGGTTCCCCCCGGGTCGCCGCGGCGGAAGTGCCGGTGGGGCCCACCGTTTCGTTCGCCGCGCCGGCCACCGCGGGCGACCCGGCGACCCCGAGCGCCCCGGCCGAACCACAGCCGCCCACCGCCCCGGCCGCGCAGACCCCGGCCGAATCCGCCGCACCGGCACCGGCACCCGCCCCCGCGGACGCGACGCCGGCTGCCGGGCCGGTGGAAGCTCCCTCCCGGACCGCAGCCGCGGCGACCACTGCGCCATCGGTCCCCGCGCCCGCGGCGCCCGCCACTCCACCTGCGGCGGTGCCCGCCCCGGTGGCGCCCGCCACCGCACCGGCCGTACCGGTGTTCTCGGCGCCCGTCCGTCCGGCCGGTTCGCAGAGTGGGGATGACCGGAACCGGGAAGAACAGCAGCGTGATTCGAGCGGTAGTGCCGTCACCGGGATGGGCGCCGGCGCGATCGGCGGGATGCTGGGCGGGGCCATGGCCGCCGATACCGTGCGGACCGGCTCCACGGTGGCAGCGCCGCGATCCGAGCGCCCAGAGCCCGACGCGGACGACGAACTCCATTGGATCGACGACGATCTCACCTTCCTGGAACCGGGCCAGGAGTCCGGCGAGCTGATCGGCGCACTCGATCCGACCACCCCACCCGTTCTGGGTGAGTGGAGCGAAGCCGAGTGACCTGGACCCTCGGACCCGACCAGTTCGCCCTGGCCTGGGACCGGACCGTCGGCGACCGTATCCCGTATCCCCTCGCGGTGCGGTTGTCGGCGCGCGATTCCGTGGAACGCGGCGCCCAGTTGCCCGGATTGCGGGCATGGTGCGATACGACGCTCGACGCCGACCTGGAGGCGGCGCTGCGCGTCCTGGCCGCTCCGGAGGTGAGCGTCGAGGTCTTCGGGCAGGACGGTGACGGTGCGACCACCGTGCGGATACTCGGGGCATCCGCCGGCCGGATCGCGGTCGTGGCCGCTCAGGGCCCGGGTCCGCTACCGGATCGCGGTGGTGAACTGCGGATCGGTGCGACCGCGGCCGCCTCGCTTCCGGGGCGGGTGATCGCGGCACTGCCCCCGGCGCCGCCCGGCACCGGCGAACGGCTGCGCGCCCCGCGGTCCGAAGTGGTACTGGACGGCCGTGACCGGGTGACCGTCCCGGTATCGGGACCCACGGTGCCCAGCCGTATGCGGCGCCGCCTGAAACAGCGGCGTTCCGGTATCGGTCAGATCGTGGTATCGGTGCGCCGCGGCGCGGAGGTCAAACCGTTCGGGGTGCTGTGCTGGATCGATATCGCCGACGACGGGCGCTACACGGTCCACACCGGTCGCGATGTCGAGATCGCACCCGTGGGAGCGGAAGCTTTCACGAACTCGTTGCGCCCCATGGTCGCCGCCGCGCAGCGGGCGGTGGCCTACGCCGGACTCTAGTGCCGGCCGCTCGGCTACGACGAGAAGTGGACCGGCCCGCTGCCGGATGGATCGGCTGCCGGGGCTGTTATGGGACGGGGACGATGGTGATGGTGGGGACGACGGTCACCGGAGGCCGTGTCGTTTCACCCGAATCCGGTGCCGTGGTCTCGGTGGCGGCGTAGGGCTCCGGAGCGGGTGCCGGCTCGTCCGGGCCTTCGGTTGTGGGAGCGAGGGTGGTCCGGGCCGGTTCGGTCTCGGGGGCGGGCTGATCACCCGGCGCGGGCAGGGCCGGTGGTTCGGTGGATGTGGTGCCGCCCGGTGCCGATTCGGCCGGCGCGGTGGCCGGCGGCGCCTCGACGGTCGTCGTCGCGGCGGGTGGCGCGCCGGTGTCGGTGCCGCCCGCGCTCTCGCCGGACGGTGGCGGGGCCGGTATCGGTGACTCGGTATGCGCCGGCGCGATTTCCGGAGGGGGCTCCGATGCGGTTGTCCAGCTCGGGTCGGCCGGGGGTGTGGGGTCGGACGTGGCCGAGAGGGTGACCCGCCGGGTGGTGGTCGGATCGCCGGACGGCTCCTCGGACCGCTCGTCCGGACGGTCTCCGGTGGTGTCCGGTCCGGTGGAGGAGGTGACCGAGATCTGGTATTCGGGCGGCAGCGTGCGGCGTGGTCCGGGATCGGGGGCGATCCGCCAGGTGGGTGAAGGGGGGATCAATATCTGGGCGACGCCGGAGGTGGTCTCGCTGAAGCGCGCCTGCTCCACCGCTTGTGGTCCGGAATGGATCGGCGGTGGCGGGACGTAGGTGTCCTCCTGGCCGATACCGCACGCGCCGATGAACACCAGCCCGAGCGAAACCGCGCCAGCGGCCGCCAGCGGCCCGGCGACCTTCGTTTTGCTGTCCATCGGTGACGCTCCTGTGATAAGTCAGTGGCCTCACCTTAATCGAGCGACTTTGCCGGAACCAGCCCCGGACCGGTCGATCCCGCTGGTTACCGGTGTAGATCGGCCCGTAGGGGGTACGTTCCAGGTATCGAATTGATATCGGCCGCGTGTCGCGAGCTTGTGTCGCGTAACAATCGTCGGGTTGCGGTCGTAGCGTATGTTGCTGAAGTGACGCATGGGACATCGCAGCGTGGTGACCGTGCACGGATGTGGTTAGGCGCGACGCGATTTCGGATCGTCGCCATCGAGGAGTAGATGATGGGAGACCAGACCACCCCCGACCTGCCCGGAGCGCCGGAGGCGCCCGAGACGCGGGAGGCGATCGTGGAGTCGGTGGATACCGGCGCGCACGGCACGGGCGGGACGATGGGCAGAGTATGCGGCTGGCTGGTCTTCACCGGTGGGCTCGGAGCGGCGGTCTACGGGATCGGGACGCTGCACGTGGTGATCAGTGTGATCGGACTCATCCTGGCCTGTACCGCGGGGTTGACCCTGCTCAAACTTCGGGCCGACGGTCCCGGGCCGGAACCCGAGGCCGGTATGGCGAGCTGATTCCCCTCCTGTTCCGATAGTCCTCGCGGATGCGGTAATTGCTCATTCGCGGGCTTCGTATGTCCTCGTGCGCACTCAGTGGGACACGTGTCTGGTCACTTTTATGGACAACTGACCGGCGATTCGTCTCCCGGGAAGCGCCTGCCCGGAACGCCTGATTTCCGGTAATCGGGCGTTTGCCCAACTCCGGCCGTCTCGGTACTTTGGGCTCCGGTCGGGATGGATCAGGAGGAAAGAAGAATATGATCGAAGCCGGGTCCGCGGCCCTGAATCTGGCGAATCTCGTCACGTCCATCGCCGCCAATGTGACCTATCTGCTGCAGGCCTGGGGAGTTCTCTGAGCGTTTGCCGGATGTGCGGCGGCGGGCCCGGTGGGTGCGCCGCCGCACTGCGTCCGGGCCGTCTACACGCTGCGGACCGCCCGGATCGGACCCGATGAGTCCGCGCGACGCCGACCGATAGCCCCCCGGGGCGGATAACGTATGCGTAGACGCGCATCGCCGCATCACCCGCCCCGAGAGGAGAGGCTGTGCCACAGCAGGTTCGAGGAGTTGTCGCCCGCGGTCCCGGTGCCCCGGTCGAACTGGTCCGGATCGTCATCCCGGATCCCGGGCCACAGGATGTGATCGTGAAGGTTCAGGCCTGCGGGGTCTGCCACACCGATCTGACCTATCGCGAAGGCGGTATCAACGACGAGTTCCCGTTCCTGCTGGGACATGAGGCGGCCGGGGTGGTGGAGACGGTGGGCTCCGCCGTCACCCATGTCGAACCGGGTGATTTCGTGGTCCTCAACTGGCGGGCGGTCTGCGGGCAGTGCCGCGCCTGTAAACGGGGGCGCCCCTGGTACTGCTTCGACACCTTCAACGCCAGTGTGCCGATGACGCTCGAGGACGGCACCGCGCTCACCCCCGCACTCGGAATCGGTGCCTTCGCCGATAAGACCCTGGTCCACGAGGGACAGTGCACCAAGGTCGATCCCGAGACCGATCCGGCGGTGGCCGGGCTCCTCGGCTGCGGGGTGATGGCCGGTCTGGGCGCGGCCGTGAACACCGGTAACGTCGGCCGCGGCGATTCCGTCGCCGTACTGGGCTGCGGCGGGGTCGGGGACGCCGCAATCGCCGGGGCGCGGCTCGCCGGCGCCGGCACCATCATCGCGGTCGATACCGACGCCCGGAAACTCGACTGGGCCCGCGAACTGGGCGCCACCCATACCGTCGACGCGTCCGGCACCGATGCCGTCACCGCGATCCAGGACCTCACCGGCGGATTCGGCGCCGATGTGGTGATCGACGCGGTCGGCCGCCCGGAAACGTGGAAGCAGGCGTTCTACGCCCGCGATCTGGCCGGCACGGTGGTGTTGGTCGGGGTGCCGACCCCCGATATGACCCTCGAGATGCCGCTCATCGATTTCTTCAGCCGCGGCGGCGCGCTGAAATCCTCCTGGTACGGCGATTGTCTTCCGGAACGGGATTTCCCGATGCTCATCGACCTGTACCGCCAGGGCCGGCTGCCGCTGGAGAAGTTCGTGAGCGAGCGGATCGGGCTGGACGCGGTGGAGGAGGCCTTCCACACCATGCACGGCGGATCGGTGCTGCGGTCGGTGGTGGTGCTGTGAGCGCCCACGTCGAACGGGTCGTCACCGAAGGGCAGTTCTGCCTCGACGGCGGCTGCTGGGATGTGGAGAACAACATCTGGCTGGTCGGCGACGATAACGAGGTGCTGATCATCGACGCCGCGCATACCGCGGGGCCGGTGCTCGACGCGGTGGCCGGCCGGCATGTCGCCGCCATCGTGTGCACGCACGCGCACAACGATCACGTGACGGTGGCGCCGACCCTGTCTGCCGCCACCGGCGCGCCGATCCATCTGCATCCCGACGACGATGTGCTCTGGGAGCAGACGCATCCCGGCGTGGAGTATCAGCGCCTGGCCGACGGGCAGGTGTTCGAGGTGGGCGGCTCGCGCTTGCGGGTACTCCACACACCCGGCCATTCACCGGGATCGTGCTGCCTGTATCTGGAGGAGGCCGGGGTGGTGTTCAGCGGTGACACCCTCTTCGAGGGCGGTCCGGGGGCCACCGGCCGGTCCTACTCCGACTATCCGACCATCCTGGCCTCGATCAACGAGCGGCTGTTCGCGCTGCCGGACGAGACGGTCGTGCACACCGGGCACGGGCCGGATACGACACTCGGCGCCGAGCGGGCCAACGTACCCGCGCAGGCCTGACGCACCGCAGTCCGCAACGGCGGCGCCGCTGTTGCGGACTGCGGTGCCGGACAGGCGGGTGGCGCGGACGTGGCTGCGCGGGGTCGAGCGGGCCCACGGTGGCGATGACCGACCCGTCGGCCATACCCCGGAACAGGGCGGCAGCGGATTCTCCGGC